>NZ_JARACH010000040.1:0-79246 GCF_029087445.1 Amycolatopsis sp. La24 | reverse complement strand
GTGGAACGCGCTGGTGCGACGCCAGCCACACCAGCACGCCCACACACCCGGCCCCACCCGCAAACCCACCAACAACATCAACAAACCCAACACAAACAGAGACTCGGTGGATCCAGGTCTGATTCCCTCAAGGGGCCCCTCACAGACGGCACGCCCCGCTTCCCGGGCCCAGTGTCGCCGTCGGACCGGGCGAGCGCACCACGCAAACGTCACTGCGGCGTCGGCTCAAGTTCCTGGCAATGCCCCTGAGCCAGGGAAAGCCGGCCGATTTCACGGTGGTGGGCGGCGAGGTCGCGTACGACGACGGGGCCGCGCATTAAAAAGGACGGGTGCGACGCCGTTGTCGCACCCGTCCGACAGCCGGGGCCAGCGCGGCGGCAGTGACGCGTCAACCCCGAAACTGAATGGGGCTCAGCGCGGCGACGCTGCCGCGCTTGGCCCCGAGTCTGAACGGAGCAGGCGCGGCGACGTTGACGCGCCTTGCTCCGAGTCCTCAGGAGATCGGCCGGTCCGTCGGCGCGATCGGGGCCGGGAGCACGCCCCGGCCGGTCAGGAAGGCGTCCACGCCGGCCGCGCACGAGCGGCCCTCCGCGATCGCCCACACGATCAGCGACTGCCCGCGGCCCATGTCGCCCGCCACGAACACGTTGTCCACAGTGGTCTTGAAGTCCTTGTCCCGCACGACGTTGCCGCGCTGGTCCAGCTCCACGCCCAAGTCGGTCAGCAGGCCCTCGCGCTGCGGGCCGAGGAAGCCCATCGCCAGCAGCACCAGCTGCGCGGGCAACTCGGTCTCGGTGCCCTCGACCGGGATGAACTTGCCGCCCTCGTTGCGCACCTCGACCAGCTTCAGCGCACGCACCCGGCCGTTCTCGTCGGCCAGGAACTCCTGCGTGTTGACCGAGTACAGCCGCTCGCCGCCCTCCTCGTGGGCGGACGTGACGCGGTAGATCATCGGGTACGTCGGCCACGGGTGCGCGTCCGAACGCGACTCCGGCGGCTTCGGCATGATCTCCAGCTGGGTCACCGACTTCGCGCCCTGCCGGTGCGACGTGCCGACGCAGTCCGCGCCGGTGTCGCCGCCGCCGATGACCACGACGTCGAGGCCCTTGGCCGAGTACGGCGACTCCTCGAGCTCGCCCGCCGCGACCCGGTTGGCCGGCGGCAGGAACTCCATCGCCTGGTAGATGCCCTCGGCCGAACGGCCCTCGATCGGCAGGTCGCGCCACGCCGTCGCGCCGCCCGCCAGCACCACCGCGTCGTGGTTCTCCCGAAGCTCCTCGACCGTGACGTCCACGCCGACGTTCACCGACGTCCGGAATTCCGTGCCCTCGGCGCGCATCTGGTCGAGGCGGCGGTCGAGGCGGAACTTCTCCATCTTGAACTCGGGAATGCCGTACCGCAGCAGCCCGCCGATCTTGTCCGCGCGCTCGTAGACCACGACGGTGTGGCCCGCGCGGGTCAGCTGCTGCGCCGCGGCCAGCCCGGACGGGCCGGACCCGACGACGGCGACCTTCTTGCCCGTCTTGGCGACCGGGACCTGCGGCGTGACCCAGCCTTCCTCGAAGGCCCGGTCGATGATCGAGATCTCGACCCGCTTGATCGACACCGGGTCGTCGTTGATGCCGAGCACGCACGCGGTTTCGCACGGCGCCGGGCACAGCGTGCCGGTGAACTCCGGGAAGTTGTTCGTGGCGTGCAGCCGGTCCGCCGCCTGCTGCCAGTCCTCCCGCCACACCAGCGTGTTCCACTCCGGGATCAGGTTCCCGAGCGGACAGCCCTGGTGACAGAACGGGATCCCGCAGTCCATGCAGCGCCCGGCCTGCTTCTCCAGCTTGGTCGTCGCGAAGTCCTCGTAGACCTCGCGCCAGTCCATCAGCCGCAGGTCCACCGGACGCCGCTTCGGTTCCTCGCGCGTGGTGGTCAGAAAGCCCTTGGGGTCAGCCATGTGCGGCCTCCATGATCGCCTCGTTCACGTCCCGCCCGTCGCGTTCGGCCGCCACCTGGGCGGCGAGCACGCGCTTGTAGTCCTTCGGCATGACCTTGCCGAACCGGTCGACCGCACTGTCCCAGTCCGCCAGCAAGGCCCGCGCGACGGCGGATTCCGTTTCGTTGTAGTGCTTTTCGATGGTTTCGCGGAGGAAGTCCACGTCCGCGGTGTCCAGCGGGTCGATGTCGACCATCTCCGGGTTGACCCGGTGCGCCGGCAGGTCAAGCACGTACGCGACGCCGCCGGACATGCCTGCCGCGAAGTTGCGGCCGACCTTGCCAAGCACGACCATCCGGCCGCCGGTCATGTACTCGCCGCCGTGGTCGCCCACGCCCTCGACGACCGCCAGCGCGCCCGAGTTGCGCACGCAGAACCGCTCGCCGACCTGGCCGCGGATGAAGATCTCGCCGCTCGTGGCCCCGTACGCGATCACGTTGCCCGCGATGATGTGGTCCTCCGCGACGATCGGCGATTCCTTCGGCGGCCGCACGACGATCCGCCCGCCGGAGAGGCCCTTGCCGACGTAGTCGTTGCCGTCGCCGTAGAGCCGCAGCGTGATGCCCTTCGGAATGAACGCGCCGAACGACTGGCCCGCGGTGCCGGTGAAGGTGACGTCGATGGTGTCGTCGGGAAGGCCTTCGCCGCCCCACTTCTTGGTCAGCTCGGACCCGAGCATGGTGCCGACGGTGCGGTTCACGTTGCGCACCGGCAGTTCCAGCCGCACCTTGTCGCCCGCCGCCAGCGCGCCCTCGGCGAGCTGGATCAGCGTGTTGTCGAGCGCCTTGTCCAGCCCGTGGTCCTGCTTGACGGTCTGGTGCCGCACCGCGCGCGGCGGCAGCTCGGGCACGTGGAAGATCGGCGACAGGTCGAGCCCGGCGGCCTTCCAGTGGTCGACCGCCTTGCGCTTGTCGAGCAGCTCGGCGTGGCCCACGGCCTCCTCGACGGACCGGAAACCCAGCTCCGCCAGGTACTCCCGGACCTCCTGGGCGATGAACTCGAAGAAGTTCACCACGTACTCCGCCTTGCCGCTGAACTTCTCGCGCAGCTTCGGGTTCTGCGTCGCGACGCCCACCGGACAGGTGTCGAGGTGACAGACGCGCATCATGATGCAGCCCGACACCACCAGCGGCGCGGTCGCGAAACCGAACTCCTCGGCGCCGAGCAGCATCGCGATCATGACGTCGCGGCCGGTCTTGAGCTGGCCGTCGGTCTGCACCACGATCCGGTCGCGCAGCCGGTTGGCCAGCAGCGTCTGCTGCGTTTCGGCCAGGCCCAGCTCCCACGGTCCGCCCGCGTGCTTGATCGAGGACAGCGGCGAGGCGCCGGTGCCGCCGTCGTGGCCCGAGATCAGCACGACGTCCGCGTGCGCCTTGGACACGCCCGCGGCGACCGTGCCGACGCCGACCTCGGACACGAGCTTCACGTGGATGCGCGCGTCCGGGTTGGCGTTCTTGAGGTCGTGGATCAGCTGAGCCAGGTCCTCAATGGAATAGATGTCGTGGTGCGGCGGCGGGGAAATCAGCCCGACGCCCGGCGTGGAGTGCCGCGTCTTCGCGATCCACGGGTACACCTTGCCGCCGGGCAGCTGCCCGCCCTCGCCGGGCTTCGCGCCCTGCGCCATCTTGATCTGGATGTCGTCGGAGTTCACCAGGTACTCGCTGGTGACGCCGAACCGGCCGCTCGCGACCTGCTTGACCGCGCTGCGGCGCTCCGGGTCGTACAGCCGCTCCGGGTCCTCGCCGCCCTCGCCGGTGTTCGACTTGCCGCCGAGGCGGTTCATCGCGATCGCCAGTGTCTGGTGCATTTCCATCGAGATCGAGCCGTACGAGATGGCCCCGGTGGCGAACCGCTTCACGATCTCCGAAACCGGCTCGACCTCCTCGATCGGCACCGGCGTGCGGTCGCCGAACTTGAAGTCGAACAGCCCGCGCAGCGTCAGCAGCTTCTCGGCCTGGTCGTTGACCGCCTTCGTGTACTCCTTGAAGATGTCGTACTTCCCGGACCGCGTGGAGTGCTGCAGCTTGAACACCGTCTGCGGGTTGAACAGGTGCGGCTCGCCCTCGCGCCGCCACTGGTAGTCCGCGCCGGTTTCCAGCTCGCGGTGGCTCGCCCGGACGCCGTCGACCGGGAAAGCCCGCACGTGGCGCTGCGAAACCTCCTCGGCGAGCGTGTCGAAGCCGACGCCGCCAAGCCGGGAAGTGGTTCCGGTGAAACAGGTATCGATCACCTCGGAACCGAGGCCGACCGCTTCGAAGATCTGCGCGCCGGTGTAGGAGGCCACCGTGGACACGCCCATCTTGGACATGGTCTTGCGGACACCCTTGCCGAGCGCCTTGATCAGGTTCGTGGTGGCCTGCTTGGGAGTCACGCCCGGGATGAGGCCCCGGTGCGCCATCTCCTCGACCGTCGCCATCGCCAGGTACGGGTTCACCGCGGCCACGCCGTAACCGACGAGCAGCGCGATGTGGTGCACCTCGCGCGCGTCGCCCGCCTCGACGATGAGGCCGACCTGCGTGCGCGTCTTCTCCCGCACCAGGTGGTGGTGGACCGCGCCGGTGAGCAGCAGCGACGGGATCGGCGCGTGGTCGGCGTCGACCCCGCGGTCGGACAGCACGATCAGCCGCGCGCCGTCCTCGATCGCCTCGGACACCTCGGCGCGGATCTCGTCGAGCCGCTGCACCAGGGCGTCTCCGCCGCCGTTGACCTTGTACCGGCCCATGACGGTGACCGCCTGGAACTCCGGCAGGTCGCCGTCGTCGTTGACGTGAACCAGCTTCGCGAGCTGGTCGTTGTCCAGCACCGGGAACGGCAGCACGATCCGGCGGCAGGACGACGCGTCCGCGGCCAGCAGGTTCGGCTCCGCGCCGATCTGCGTGCCGAGCGCGGTCACCAGCTCCTCGCGGATCGCGTCCAGCGGCGGGTTGGTCACCTGGGCGAAAAGCTGGATGAAGTAGTCGAACAACGGGCGCGAACCGGATGAAAGGGACGCCAGGGGCGAATCGTTGCCCATCGACCCGATCGGCTCCGCGCCGGTGCGGGCCATCGGCTCGAGGATGGTTTCCAGCTCTTCCTCGGTGTAGCCGAACGCCTGCTGGCGGCGCACGAGCGCGGCGTGCAGCGGGACCTCGCGGTCGCGTTCGGGCAGCTGCTCCAGGCGCAGCAGCCCGGCGTCGACCCATTCGTCGTACGGGTGCTCGGAAGCGAGCTGGCCCTTGATCTCCTCGTCCTCGACGATCCGGCCCGCGACGGTGTCCACGAGGAACATCCGGCCCGGCTCCAGCCGTCCCTTGCGGACGATCTTCGCCTGGTCCAGCTCCAGCACGCCGACCTCGCTGGCGAGCACCACGAGCCCGTCGTCGGTGACCCAGTAGCGGCCGGGGCGCAGGCCGTTGCGGTCCAGCACCGCGCCGATCTGCGCGCCGTCGGTGAACGCCACCAGCGCCGGTCCGTCCCACGGCTCCATGAGCGTGGAGTGGAACTCGTAGAAGGCGCGGCGCGCGGGGTCCATTTCCTGATGGTTCTCCCAGGCCTCCGGGATCATCATCAGCACCGAATGCGGCAGCGACCGGCCGCCGAGGTGGAGCAGCTCCAGCACCTCGTCGAAGGAGGCCGAGTCGCTCGCGCCGCGCGTGATGACCGGGTAGATCCGCTTGAGGTCGCCCGGGATCAGGTCCGTCTCGAGCAGCGCCTCGCGGGCGTCCATCCAGTTGCGGTTGCCCTTGAGCGTGTTGATCTCGCCGTTGTGCGCCACGTAGCGGTACGGGTGCGCGAGCGGCCACGACGGGAAAGTGTTGGTGGAGAAGCGGGAGTGCACCAGGCCGATGGCGCTCGTCACGCGCTCGTCGGTGAGGTCGAGGAAGAACTTCTCGACCTGCGGCTCGGTCAGCATTCCCTTGTAGACGATCGTGCGCGAAGACAGCGACGGGAAGTAAACGTCGTCTTCGACCAGCTCGTGCTCGGCGCGCTTGCGCACGCAGAAGGCGGCGCGCTCGAGGGCGAGGCCGTCGAGGTTGTCCTTGTGCCCGGCCAGGAACAGCTGGGTGAAGTGCGGCATGGTCTGCGCGGCGGTCGGGCCGCAGTGCGCGGTGTCGACCGGCAGCTCGCGCCAGCCCACCACGCGCATGTCCTCCTCGGCGGCGATCCGCTCGATGGTGGTCATGGCGCGGCCGCGGCGCTTTTCGTCCTGCGGCAGGAACGCGGTGCCGACGGCGTAGCTGCCCTCTGGCGGCAGCTCGAACCCGGCGACCTCGCGGTAGAACGCGTCCGGCACCTGGATGAGCAGGCCCGCGCCGTCCCCGGTGTCCGGTTCCGCCCCGCGTGCCCCGCGATGTTCCAGATTTTTCAGCGCGACAAGGGCTTTCGCCACGATCTGATGGTCTCGGCGACCGGTCAGGTCCGCGACGAACGCCACCCCGCAGGCATCGTGCTCGTAGGCGGGGTCGTACAGGCCGTCGGTGGCCGGGGTGCTCGAACGGTGGGTCACGGCTGGCCGCCTCCCAAGGCGTTGGCGCGGGTTCTTTCACTCCGAAAGGGGGTTCATCACTGAACCGGTTAACGAAGTGGTCCGAAACCGCGATGGTCAGTCGAGAAGGGAAACCATCCGGTGCCTCCGCTGTCGCGAGGCGCGGCACTGCGTCGCGATGCGTGGCTGACCGCGGCCGGTCGACGACCGGGCCGGGTGCCGGATGGTTTGTCACCGCACGGCGATGGGCGGCGGAAAAAGTTCTGCACGTCGCTGTACAGGCACACGCGCCGGGGTCGGTCAGCCTGTGTGGTGGGGGCCAGCCGGGGCGCGTGGTGGTGACTCCCGGGTTCGCCGGGTCTTATGACGATAGTGTGAATTCGCTGTGATCGACATACGTCATCGCGCTCTCGTGGGAAAGGCCACGCATACGTTGACGCCCTCCGGGGTACTCCCATATGTCGGGCCGTCTCTCCCGCCACGCGGTCAGCGAAGCCGCTGACCTGCGTAAACCTGTCTGCCTGCCGGGTGTCAACCCCGCGTTCGATGCTGGTTGACTGGGGGTCATGAGGGGGAGCGCCGATGACTGATCGTTATCTGTCCGTGGCAGTGGCCGGGCTGCACGAGATCGAAATACGGCGTTCACGGTTCCTGTGCGCGCTCGCTCCGGTGGGCGACGAAGCGGCCGCGCGGGAGATCATTTCGGCCCGCCGGCGCGCGGAGCCCGCGGCGCGGCACCACTGTCACGCGTTCGTCCTCGGCCCGGACGGCCGTACTCAGCGCTCCAGCGACGACGGCGAGCCCGCCGGGACGGCCGGGGTGCCGATGCTGGAGGTCTTGCGCCGCCGCGAGGTCACCGACACGGTCGCGGTGGTGTCGCGGCATTTCGGCGGAGTGCTGCTCGGCGCGGGCGGGTTGATCCGCGCGTACGGGCAAGCGGTGTCGGACGCGCTCGACGCGGTAGGCCTGGTGGAGTACCGGCGATTGCGGCTGTTCGACGTAACGATGGACTACACGCGGGCGGGCCGCTTCGAAAACGATCTCCGCGCGTCGCCGTACGTGCTGCACGGGACACGCTTCGAAGCGGCGGCGCACTTCGAGGTCGGGCTCGCTCCCGGCGAGGAAGACCGGTTCAGCGGCTGGCTCGCCGACCTCACCGGCGGCGAGGCTGTCGCGGCCGAGCTGGGGGAGGAGTGGGTGCGCGGGTAGTCCCCGGCTCAGGCCCCGAAGATCAAGCCGCGACGGGCTTTCCGTCCAGCGCCCGCGCCCCGGCCTCGGTGAGCACCGCGCGCACCCGCGCGCCGCACGCTCCGTCCTCGGCGGGTTCGATCAGGCCCTTGCGGACGAGGTCGCGGACCGTGCCCTGGTCGCAGAGGCTCAGCCCGTCGACGAACAGGTCCGGTTCACAGCTGCAGCTGATTTCCGCGTGCCCCTCGGCGACGGCACGCAGGGTTGCCCGCTCCCGATGGTTCAACTCGGCAGTCACGGCGGTTCCTCCTTCTGTCCCGGCCCCTGGTGTACCCCGGGAACGGTTCCAGTGTCCGTCGCGATTGCCGGGTTGTCGCGTATTTCACTCCTTTTTACGGGGGTATGTCGCGGGTACCCCGTACGTGACCGACCGTGCGTTGGCCAGCGCTGCGAATGCAGGTTCCGGCGGAGCCGGGGCACGTTCAGATGCCAGCGGAAGTCGCTGTACCCGTGCGAAAGCCGGTACGCGGGAGAAAGCGAGCAGAAGACTCCGCAGAAATGCCGGGTCGCCGCTCGAACGAACAAGCCGACCGCCGCGAACTCGCTTTCCGCCGCGCCGCCTTCGGTACATGAGGGGAACCCTGAGGGAATCTGATTCCCTCAGGGTTCCCCTCACGGCCTTGGCCCCGCAAGCAGCGAATTACTTGCTGCGTTCGAGCAAGGTGCGCACGGCCGGGCCGATGAGCCGCTCGACCTCGTGGGCGGGCGCGGTGGCGAGCGGGTCCTTGCGGGTGATCGAGCGGACCAGCCCGATGCCGAGCAGCCAGGCCATCGCGAGGTCGGCACGCAGTTCGGCGTCCGGCGCATCGGTGAGGCCGGACAGCGCGCGGGTGTACTCGGCGTCGAGCTGCGCGCGCAGCGCTTCGTCGGCGCGGTCGGTGCCGGAGGACCGCAGGTAGGTCTCGATCGAGCGGGACGCCGAGTCGTCGCGTTCGAGCAGGCTCCGCAGCGCCGCGGTGAACAGCCGTTCGGGCGGGGTCGTCTCGACCTGGGCCAGGCCGCCGCGCGCCATCACGTGCTCGAACAACGCGTCCTTGCTGCCGAAGTACCGGAACAGCAACGCCTGGTTGACGCCCGCGCGGTGCGCGATGTCCCGCACCGTTGTGCGGTCGAAGCCGCGGTCGGCGAACAGTTCGGCCGCGGCGTCCAGCAGCGCGGCCTTGGTCGCCGTCGCGTCGCGTTTGCGCGAAGGCTGGTCCGCGGCCATCGGTTCCCCCTGGTGTGCGCTGGTGTGCGCGACGAGGTTAACCCGAGTGGCCGCGGATCGGCCGGACGAACTACGCGGACCAGGCGACAGGCAGCTCCTCGGGGCCGTAGACGAGCGTGTTGTGCTTGTATGCCAAAGCTTCCTTCGGCACGGCGAGTCGCAGGTCGGGCACGCGGCGGAACAACGCGGTCAGTGCTTCCTGCATTTCGACCCGGGCGAGTTGCTGTCCGATGCACTGGTGCGCGCCGAACCCGAAGGCGACATGTGTGCGCGGCGATTCGCGGGTGAAGTCCAGCCGGTCGGCGTTCGGGTACCGGTCCTCGTCGCGGTTGGCCGAGTTCAGCGCGGCGATCAGCCAGTCGCCCGCGGCGATGGTCTGGTCGCCGACCTTGACCTCCTCGGTGGCGTACCGCAGCACGCCGAACTGCACGACCGAGAGGTACCGGAGCAGTTCTTCGACCGCGCGCGGCGGGTCGGCGAGGGCCTGCGCGCGCTGCTCCGGGTGTTCCATCAGCACGAGCGCGCTGAGCGCGATCATGTTGGCGGTGGTTTCGTGCCCGGCCACGAGAAGACTGAGGCCGAGCATGATCAGCTCGTCCAGGTCGAGCGCCTCCCCGGACGCCTCGGCGCGGACGATGAGCTTGCTGAACAGGTCCTCCTGCGGGTCCTGTTGCTTGCCGACGAACAGCGCGCCGAGGTAACCGGCCAGTTCGTGGAACGCCTGGTCCGTGGTGCCCGCGTCCTGGTCGGTGCTGACCAGCAGGCTGCTCTGGCGCTGGAACAGCTCGCGGTCGGCGTACGGGACGCCGAGCAGTTCGCAGATCGCCAGCGACGGGATCGGCAGCGCGAAGTCCTGGACCAGGTCGGCGCGGCCGGGCTTGGCGAGCATCGCGTCGAGGTGCCGCTCGACCTGCTCGCGGACGTACTCGCGCAGCCGCTCCACCCGCCGCACGGTGAACTCCGCGACGACCATCTTGCGCAGCCGGGAATGCTCCGCGCCGTCGAGCTGGATGATCGAACCCGGGTCGACCTCGTCGTACGGGTCCAGATCGGCTTTGACGTGCGCCGACGAGGCTCCGCGCGAGCTGAGCGCCGGGTCGGCGAGCACGGCGCGGACGTCGTCGTAGCGGGTGACCAGCCAGGTCTCGAACCCGGCCGGGCAGCGGATCCGCGACACCGGCGAGGTCTCCCGCAACGCGGCGTACTCGGCGGGCGGGTCGAACGGGCAGCCGGCCGGGCGGTCGGTCGGAAGGGCCGGGGTCTCGGACGGGGTGGGCATGCGGATGGCGCCTTTCCTCCGGCGGTGCGGGCATCTTCCACTCTGGAGACGCCCGCACCGGCATGGGGCCGTTGATCGGGATAGGCGACGGAAGGACCACACCTCTGCCCGATTCACCATTCCTCGGTTAGACCGGTTCGGCGAGCGGCTCGTCGGCGAAACGGCGGGTGACCCGTTCCGCTCCTGCTCGCGCCCAGGCCGTGGTGGCGAGGACGGCGAGCGCGATGATCAGCGTGGTCCCGCCCGCGACCGCCCACCACGCCGTGGCGTACCCGGTGAGCGGGGTGGCCGCGGCGGCGAGGATGGTGCCTGCGACGGCGACGCCGAGGGTCTGCCCGACCTGCCGGGAGGTGGACGCGACCGCGGCGGCGACCCCGGCCTGGGAACGGGGCATGCCGCTGACCGCGGCGTTGGTGATGGGCGGGTTCAGCAGGCCGAAGCCGAGGCCGAACACGCCGTACGCGATCGCGAGGATCCACAGCGGCGTCGTCGCGGACGCGGTGGTGAGCAAGACGGCGACGACGGTCATCGAGATCCCCGCGGTCAGCAGCGGAATCCGCGCGCCGCGCGTGGCGACCAGGCGGCCGGACAGCGGCGCGGCGATCGTCACGGCCACGGCGGTCGGCAGCAGCATCAGACCGGATTGCAATGCCGACAGCCCGCGCACGTCCTGGAGGTACAGCGGCGACAGGAACAGGAACGTGCCGAACGCGGCGAGCCCGCAGACCGCGCTGACCGTGGCCGACGAGAACGGCGCGCTCCGGAAGAACCGCAGCTCGACCAGCGGTTCCGGGCGGCGGAGTTCCCAGCGGATCAGCGCGAGCAAGGCGAGTACCCCGAGCCCGGCCAGTCCCAGGATCGCTGGTGAGCCCCAGCCGAGCCGCTGGCCTTCGATCGCCGCGGTCACCGCCGAGCCGAGCAGGACCACGACCAGCACCTGTCCCACCGGATCCGGGCGGCGCGGGTGCGGGGCCCGCGATTCCGGCACGTAGCGCGCGGTCAGCACGAGCGCCGCGACGACCACCGGCACGTTGACCCAGAAAATCGCCCGCCAGCCGATGCTCTCGGTCAGCACGCCGCCGAGCACCGGGCCGACGCCCAGCGAGATCCCGACGATCGACCCCCACACCCCGATCGCCCGCGCCCGCTCGCCGGGGTCGGCGAATACGTTCGTGATGATCGACATCGCGACCGGGTTCAGCATCGCGCCGCCGAGCGCCTGCACGACGCGCGCGGCGACCAGCCAGCCGATCGACGGGGCCACGCTGCACAGCAGCGAACCGAGTCCGAAAAGGACCAACCCGGCCTGGAAGGTTCGCTTGCGCCCCAACCGGTCCCCGGCGGCCCCGGCGAGCATGAGAAAGCAGGCGATCACGAGCGTGTAGGAGTCGATCGTCCATTGCAGACCGTTGATCGACGCGCCGAGGTCGGTGCGGATGACCGGGAGCGCGACGTTGACGATGGTGTTGTCCATCGCGACGACCAGGATGCTGGAGCAGAGGATCGCGAGAATGCCGAAGCGGCCGCGTGCGGTGTCGGCTCCCATTCAGTGCTCCGTCCAGTCGGTGGTGATTTCTTCGCCCGTTGCCCACACGTCGGCGGCGTAACCGTCCGGGCGGACGAGGACGGCGGCCAAGTCGTGCCAGTCGCGGGTTGAGCGCACGACATTCTCGCCCTCGGCAACGGTGGAACCGAAAGTCACGAGCGTGAACCGGTCCGGCCGCAGCGCGCGATGGAGGGTGCGGCCGTCGGCGAGCGGAAGGTTGGGTACGCGACGGCCGACGAGGCTGCCGTCCTCGGCGTAGGAAACGTCCAGTCCGGACAGCCAGCCGCGCAGTTCGTCCGCGGTGTCGCCGTCGCGGCCGATGAGGTCGGACATCAAGTCCCGCAACGCTTTCCCGCCCGGGGTGAAGGTGACCATGAGCGCCGCCTGGGCGAGGGTGTTCGCCGCGAGCCGGGCCGCGATGGGGCGGCGTTCGGCGTCGTAGGACTGCGGGCCGTCGATGATCCGCCGCGGCGCGCGCCCCTGTACCTCCGCGGCGAGTTTCCACGCGAGGTTCGCCGCGTCCTGCACGCCGACGTTGAGCCCCTGCCCGCCCGCTGGCAGGTGCACGTGTGCGGCGTCGCCCGCGAGGAACACCCGGCCGACGCGGTACTGCTCGGCGTGGCGCGTGGCGTCTCCGGTTCGCGACGCCCACAGCACCTCAGTGATGCCGAAATCGTCGTCGGCGAGCCGCTTGAGCGTCGCACGCAGTTCGGCCTCGTCGGGGATCTGAGTCTGGCGGCGCGCGGCTTCCTCCGGGGTGAGGCCGGTGTCGCCGGGTTCGTGGCCGAAGATCCGGTAAATGCCGCCGGGCAGCGGAAACGCGCTGTACGAACCGCGTTCGTAGTCCCAGTTGTGCGGGTGGGCCGGCGGGCGTTCCAGCTTGACGTCGGCGAGGAACCCCATGGTGGATGCGGGAGTTCCGGGGAAGGCGAGGCCGAGCGCGTGCCGGGTCGCGCTGTGTGCGCCGTCCGCGCCGATGACGTAACCGGCCCGCCGGGTGTCGCCGGTTTCCGAGACGATGGTGACGCCCTGCTCGTCCTGCGTCAGGCTGGCGAGTTTCCACCCGGGCTCGATGACGACGCCTTGCCCGGCGAGGTGTTCGGCGAGCAGTCGCTCGGTTTCCGGCTGCGGCAGCAGGAGCACGAACGGGAACGAGGTGTCGAGCCCGCGGTAGTCCAGCCGGTTCGGCAGAGTCGCGAAATGCGCGGCGGGCACGGGGTTTCCGGCGGCGACCATGCGCGCGGCCAGCGAACCCGGTTCGTCCGGGATCGCGTCGAAAAGCTCGAGGGTGCGCGGGTGGATCGTCGTCGCCCGCGACTGCCCCGCGCGGGTCGGATCCGCCTCGAAGACCCGGACCGCGACCCCCGCCCGGTGCAGGAACGCAGCCGCCGCCATCCCCACCGGTCCGGCGCCGATCACTGCGACCTCGATGTCCATTATTCCCCCTTTGTCGAAGTTCCTGTGGCGAACTCTCTTGACGTCAAGGTATTCTCCCACTGTCTTGATGTCGAGAGAAAGGTCCGTGCCGGTGAACACAGCGCCGCGGGACGCGGTCGACGATCTGGTGGACGCTGTCCGGCGCGGGGGCGGCGACGAGGGTGTGCTGGCCGCGAAGTCGCTGTCCTACCGGCTGCGCCGCGTCGCGCACCAGCTGGAACTGGCCATGCGCCGCGAACTGTCCGCGCACGGGATCGAGCTGTGGGAGCTGGAGATGCTCGCCGCGCTCAAGCGCGCGCCCGGGCACCGGCTGACGCCCGGGCAGGTGATGGCCGCGGTCGAGCTGACCTCGGGTTCGGTCACGCACCGGATCACCCGGCTCGAGGCGCGCGGCTGGGTCCGCCGCGACAAGGACCCGGGCGACCGGCGTTCGGTGCTGGTGTCCCTCACCGAGGAGGGCAAACGGCAGGCGCTCGCGTCGTTCGAGCTCAAGACGGAGATCGAACGCGAAATCGCGAAGGCTCTCGACCCGGAAACCATCGACGTGGTGAACGACGCGCTGCGGCGGGTCTCGCACCACCTCAAAGGAAAGGACGAGCAATGAAGCGGGAAACCCTTGGCGCGGCGGCCGTCGTCGCGGGCCTGGCCGCCGCCGCGCCGTCGGTGTGGCAGACGGTCACGCACATCACCGATCCGAGCTACCGCGCACCGGAGGTCCGCCACGGCGGAGGGCACGTGCAGTACCACATGGCGCGCGAAGCTCTGATCACCGCGGGCGCGTTCGGTGCGGTGGGGACCGGTTTGGCCGCCGGGCGGGATCGCTCGCCCGCGCTGTGGCGGGCAATGGCTTGTGCCGCAGGCGGTTTTGTGGCAGCGATGTGGTCGGGCGGTCCGGCGACGGGGGTGTGGGCGCCGAATCGGAAGGCGCTGGCGATTCACGTCGCGTCGACGAGCGCGTTGTCGGTGGGCGTCGCGTTGCTGCGGCCCCGGCGGCGTTAGAGGAACACTCGGGCGTTCTCCAGCCACGCCTTCGCGTCCTTGCCGATCGCGGCCAGACCGGTTTCGTCCAAGCCGCGGCGCTGGGTGATGCGAAGGCAGAAATCCCTTGCGCTGCCCCGGATCCGCTGTGCCGCGTCGTCCGGGCCCCAACCCCAGAGGACCCCTTCGGGACTGGTCAGTTCGACCCGGATCGGCTCGGTCGGCAGCGGAAGCTGAGCGGCGTAGAACGACAGCCCGCGCCCGGCCACGCCCAGTGCGGCGATGTGGTCGGGCGGTCCGGCGACGGGGGTGTGGGCGCCGAATCGGAAGGCGCTGGCGATTCACGTCGCGTCGACGAGCGCGTTGTCGGTGGGCGTCGCGTTGCTGCGGCCCCGGCGGCGTTAGAGGAACACTCGGGCGTTCTCCAGCCACGCCTTCGCGTCCTTGCCGATCGCGGCCAGACCGGTTTCGTCCAAGCCGCGGCGCTGGGTGATGCGGAGGCAGAAATCCCTTGCGCTGCCCCGGATCCGCTGTGCCGCGTCGTCCGGGCCCCAACCCCAGAGGACCCCTTCGGGACTGGTCAGTTCGACCCGGATCGGCTCGGTCGGCAGTGGCAGCTGGGCGGCGTAGAACGACAGCCCGCGCCCGGCCACGCCCAGTGCGGCGATGTGCTTGAGCCGGTCCGTCGGGCGGTGCTCGACGCGCACGGTGTCGAAGATGTCCTGCCCGTGCGCCCACGTTTCCATCAGTCGAAGCGCCACCGCGAGGGTCGAGGTCGACTGCGAGCCGTACCACGGAAACGCCTGGTCCAAGGGGATTTCGCCGAGCGCCGCGGCGACTTCGGCACGTCCGGCGCGCCAGTGGTCCAGCAACTCCGCACGCGGTCGCGCGGCTCCCTCGGCCGCGACCGCGTCGGCGTTTTCGCCCAGCACCGCGGCGAACTTCTCCGGCGTCCGGATGGCGAGGACGACGTTCGCGTCGGCTGCCGCGAGATGCGCGATCTGGTGCGCGATCGTCCATCCCTCGGCCGGCGTCGGTCTCGACCAGTCGGGTTCGGCGGACACCACCGCGTCGAGGTCGTCGCCTTCTGCGAGCAAATCGGGCAGCGCGGCTTCGCGGGTGATTTCGGACAGATCCAGGCCGTAGTCCAGCATGCGACCACGCTATCGGCAACGCGGTCGCGGCCGGGTCGTTCGGGAACCGGTCATGGCACTTACGGGCAGCTGGTTTCCGCCGCGACGATCAGGAAGTTCGGCATCCGCACGTGACTCTCGATCCCGTCCGCCAGCGCGGGATCCAGCCCCGGCTCGACGACTTCGCGCACCCGGCAGCCGAGCGCGGCCACTTCGTTGAGATACGCGGAAAGCGGCCGATGGAAGTCGGACGCGTCGCGTCCGGCGATCTCGTACTCGGCCAGATACTCCGTCTGGCGGTACTCGCCGTACTTCCGCCAGGTATCGAGCAACTCCTCGAACGCCGGATGCACGATGGCGAACACGAACAGCCCGCCCGGCCGCAGCGCCTCGACGCAGGCGCGCATCGCGGGCTTCCACTCGGGAATCGCCATGAGCACCATGCTGCAGACGACGGCGTCGAACGGCTCCATCTCCGGCAGCCGGGCGAGATCCGCCCGCACGTAGGAAATCCCCTCGCCCGCCTTCTCCCGCGCGAACGAAATCAGGCTCTCGGCCGGTTCGACCCCGGTCACCTCGGCCCCGCGTCCGGCGAGCATCCGGCTGAAATACCCGTTGCCGCAGCCCGCGTCGAGTACCCGACGGCCGCGCACATCGCCGAGAAGCCGCAGGAGGACCGGGTTGAGCAGATGCTCTTTGGCGAAGTCCCCGCGCTCGGCGGTCGCTTCCATCGATTCCCGGGTGCTCCCGGAGTTCCACTGCTGGATCGCGGTTTCGTTCGTCCACGCGGAAGTCATTGAATCGAGCCTAGTGCTCCAGCCGCGCCGGAAGGTGTACTTACTGCCACCTTCAAGTCGGATAGGAGCGTTACTGCCTCAGGCACGCCGCGACGACATGCTGATTTCGTGCCCGAGGGGCGGGCACCGAAGGGAGTCAGGTGCCATGGCGTGCGGTGTCCCGCGGATTCGTCCGAAAACCGTGGCCGCTTCGACGTTCCCCTTACTGGCCACGGTTCTCACCGTGCTCGGGCTGGCGATGATTCCCTGGCTGGTCTTCCTGCACGCCGAACTGCCTGCCACCGCTCAGGCCTCGCACTGGGCCTGGACGTGGACGGGGCTGGACAGCCTTGAGGCGCTGGGCCTGCTCGCCACCGGCCTGCTCCTCAGACGCGGCGACTGCCGGGCCGGGCTGACCGCCGCCGCGACCTCGGCCCTGCTGCTGTCCGACGCCTGGTTCGACACGATGACGGCTGCCCCGGGTCCGGACTTCCAGCTGGCGATGCTGATGGCGGCCTTCGCCGAGGTGCCGCTGGCGGTGGTCTGCGCGGTCCTGGCGACTAGGGCCTTCCCTCGGCCGGGTCGCGGAGCGGAAGAGCTCGTGCCGTGACCGGCGTTGGGCGTCGTGCAGGGGCCCAGCACCGGAATCGGGTGTGGGAATACCGCGGCGGCACCTCCGCCCGCTCTGGAACTTTCCCGCGATCCTCAGGCCCGGGACGCGCCGAGGAATCGCAGCACGGCCAGGACGCGGCGATGGTCCGCGTCGGCCACGGGCAGGTCGAGCTTGGCGAAGATGTTGTTGATGTGCTTCGCCACCGCGCTCTCGCTCACCACCAGCGCCTGCGCGATGCCGGCGTTGGAGCGTCCCTCGGCCATCAGCCCGAGCACGTCCCGTTCGCGAGGGGTCAGCCGCGCGAGCGGGTCGCTGTCGCGTCGCAGCAGCAGCTGGGCGACGACCTGGGGGTCCAGGGCGGTGCCCCCGTCCGCCACCCGCCGGACCGCCGCCACGAAGTCGGCGACATCGGCGACCCGCTGTTTGAGCAGGTAGCCCACCCCGCTGGTGTTCGCGGACAGCAGGTCGGCCGCGTACCGCTCCTCCACGTACTGCGAAAGCAGCACCACCGGCGTCCCCGGCCAGCGGCGGCGGATCTCCATCGCGGCCCGCACGCCCTCGTCGGTGAAGCCGGGCGGCATCCGGACGTCGATCAAGGCGAGTTCGGGCCGATGCTCTTCCACCGCCGCCAGCAGTCCGTCCGCGTCGCCGGCTTCCGCGACGACCTGGAACCCGCCCGCCTCCAGCACCTTGATCAGGCCGACTCGCAACAACACCGAATCCTCGGCGATCACCGCGCGCACGGCAGCTCCGCGGTGACGGTGGTGGGCCCTCCGACGGGGCTGCTGACGTGGAAGGTCCCGTCGAGAGAACCGACTCGCTTGGCCAGCCCGGTCAGACCCGTCCCGGTGGTGGCGTCGGCACCGCCGAGCCCATTGTCGGTAACGCGAACGCGCAGCACCTCGCCGATCTGGCGCACCGTCACCTCCGCCCGCATCGCGTTGGCGTGCTTCGTCGCATTGGTCAGCGCTTCGGAAATCACGAAGTACGCGACTGACTCCACGTTGGGTGCCACCCTTTCCTCCAGATCGACCCGCAGCCGCACCAGGAGGGGCGTGCGGGCTCCCAGCCCGGACAACGCGGCGTCCAGTCCTCGGTCTTCGAGCACGGCCGGGTGCAGCCCCCGCACCAGGTCGTCGAGTTCGGAGATCGCCTCCTTCGCCTCCAGATGCGCTTTCGAGAGCACCTCGCGGGCATCACTCGGCAGGTCCGGGCGGGTGGCGAGGGCCAGACCCAGATTGACCGCGAGAGACACCAACCGTTGCTGGGTGCCGTCGTGCAGGTCGCGCTCGATCCGGCGGCGCTCCGCGTCGACGGCCTCGATCAAGTCGGTCCGGCTCCCGGCCAGCTGATCGACCCGCTCCTGGAGCCACTGCGCCCGGCTGGGCCCGAGCAGGCTCAACGCCAGGCGCGTCTCGGCCCGGGCTACTGCCCGCGCGGTCCAGGGCAACGCGCACAAGAGGAGGAGTCCAGCCGCTGTGTAAGCCGGTAATTGGGTCAGGTAGCCGAACGCGTGCTGGCGGATTTCGGTTGGCAGCGCCCAGGACCAGGCGTAGGCGAGGGCGCCCGCCAAGCCCGCCGCTGCCAGCGCCAGCACCAACAGTTCCAGCAGTGCGAGCAGCGGGCCCAGCAGGAGGTGGTAGCCGATCTTGCGCCAAGGACGCGTCGCCGCGAGCCACCGGACGGTCGAGGACCACGTCCATTGTTCCGGCGGGGGAGCGAGCCGGGGGACATCCACGCCGATGAGCGCCCGGTAGCGAACCCGCTGAACGGCCGTCAGCACCGGGGTGCCGAGCAGGACCAAGGCGGCCGACACGGGACCGGTGAGGAGCCAGTTCTCGGTCCTGGCGGCAGTCACCGCCGCCCAAGCCCATACGGGCACCAGTGCCAGGTGCGGCAGCACGCCCGCGGCGAGAAAGCCGGTGTCCCGCCGCGCCCGGATGACCGCGCGGCTCAGCCCGGCTGGAATTTTCATGGCATGACGCTAGGACACCGCCGGAAGGCGGTGCCATGAAACCCGCACCCGGTCTCATGGTGAACCTAGTGCCACCCGGCCCCCGGAAGCTCCTGGTGGATTGACGCGCGGCCGAGGTCGGGTGTAGGCATGTAAGCACCTGCTTACAACGGTACCCGGGGAGTCGTTGGCATGACCACCACGCACACCGAACCGCTCGCCTACCCGTTCAACGAGGAGGCGGGCCTCGCGCTCAACGAGGCCTACACCGCCGCTCGCGAGAACGCCGGGATGATCCGCGTCCAGATGCCGCACGGCGAGGCTGCCTGGCTCGCCACCCGCTACGCCGACGCCCGGCTCGTGCTCGGGGACCGGCGGTTTTCCCGCGCGCTGGCGCAGGAAAGCGACGAACCGCGGATGTCGGAGTACCGGCGTCCGGGCGGCATCCTCTCGATGGATCCGCCCGACCACACCCGGCTGCGCACCCTCGTCGCGAAGGCGTTCACCGCGCGGCGGGTCGAGGAGCTGCGCCCTCGGGTCGCTCGGCTGGCCGACGACCTGATCAAGGAGCTGCGGGAGCACGGGCAACCGGCTGACCTGGTCGATCTGTACGCGCTGCCGATCCCGGTCGCGGTGATCTGCGAGCTGCTCGGCGTGCCGGTGGGCGACCGGCCGCAGTTCCGCGAGTGGAGCGACGCGGCGTTGTCGACCACGCGGCTCACGCCGGAGGAGTCGGAGCGCAGCCGCGAGGAACTGCGCGCGTACATGGCCGGGTTGATCGCCGAGCACCGCGCCCAGCCGCAGGACGACCTGATGACCGCGCTCATCGAGGCTCGCGACGTGCGGGATCGGCTCACGGAGCTGGAGCTGGTGGACCTGTGCGTCGGGATTCTGGTCGCCGGCCACGAAACGACCGCCAGCCAGATTCCCAACTTCGTCTATGCGCTGCTGGAACAGCACGAGCACTGGGAACGGCTGTGCGCGGACCCGTCGCTCATCCCGACCGCGGTGGAGGAGTTGCTGCGCTTCGTGCCGCTCGGCGCCGGGGCCGGGTTCGCCCGGTACGCGACGGAGGACGTCGAGGTCGGCGATGTCCTGGTGCGCCAAGGGGAACCGGTGCTCGTGGCGATCGGCGCGGCCAACCGCGACCGGCTGCAGTTCGGTACTGCGGACCAGCTCGTGCTGGACCGCGGGGACAACCACCATCTCGGCTTCGGGCACGGGGTGCACCACTGCCTGGGCGCCCCGCTCGCGCGGCTGGAGTTGCAGGAGGCATTGCGGGCGCTGACCCGCGAGTTGCCGGGACTGCGGCTGGCCGGGGATATTGAGTGGAAGACGCAGATGCTGGTCCGCGGACCGCGGTCGATGCCGATTGGGTGGTGACGGATGACCTGGAAGGTCGAGGTCGACGGGGGCACGTGCATCGGCAGCGGGATGTGCGCGTCGCTGATGCCGGAGACGTTCGCGCTGGACGGCGCCACCGCCCGGGCGATCGCCGAGACCGTCGAACCGGACGAAACCGTGCTGGACGCGGCGGATTCCTGTCCCGCCATGGCGATCACCGTGCGAAACGGTGCGGAGATCGTCGGCCCGCGGCCTTAGCTCCGCACCCCAGGCGTGCCGTGGAACCCTGACGGAGTCTGATTCCCCATGTCAGGAACTTAAGAGGTGCGGCAGGTGCGTCTCGGGTGCGTTCGTCCGGGTCGGCGGTGTGTCCGGGGCAGGATGTGGGATCAGCGGTCCGTGGGTCTGTGAGGGCCCCCTTGAGGGAATCAGATTCCCTCAAGGGGGCCCTCACGGACCGCACACCGCGCTTCCGCCCGCCCGGCCCGTCTGCCGGCAGCCAGCCCGGCCTTCCCGACCCGGGCGGACGCGCTCCCCACGCGCCAGCAGGGCCGCCTTAAGTCCCTGGCATTGGAACCAGATTCCCTCCGGGGCCCCCTCACGACTTCTCCGGAGCGCTCACGAGCCGAACACGCCGTCCTCGGTAACTACCGCGGTGACGAGCGCGGCAGGCGTGACGTCGAAGGCCGGATTGAACACCGCCGCCCCGTTCGGCGCGACCTGCGCCCCGCCGAACTCGGTCAGCTCGGACGACGCGCGTTCCTCGATGGAGATGTCCGCGCCGGTGGCGAGGCTTTTGTCCACTGTGGACGTCGGGGCGACGACCACGAACGGAACACCGTGGTGCGCGGCGGCGATGGCCAGCCCGTAGGTGCCGATCTTGTTGGCCACGTCGCCGTTCGCCGCGATCCGGTCCGCACCGACGAGCACGCAGTCCACCCATCCGCGTGCCATCGCCGCGGCCGCCGCGCCGTCCGGTTGCACGCGGTAGGGCACCCCGGCCTGCTCGAGTTCCCAGGCGGTGAGCCGGGATCCCTGCAGCAGCGGCCGCGTCTCGTCCACCAGCACCGACTCGACCAGGCCGCGCGCGTGCAGGTGCCAGACGACGCCGAGCGCCGTGCCCCACGAGACAGTCGCCAGGTGCCCGGTGTTGCAGTGGCTGAGCAGTCGCAACGGCCTGCGCGGGCACGCGTCCAGCACGACTTCCGCCGCGTGCGCCGACGCCGTGCGGTTGCGATGCTCGTCCTCGTCGAGCATCGCCTGTGCCTCCGCGAGCACCGCATCGGCACCGTCCGGCAGCCGGTCCAGTGCCCGGGAAACGCCCCAGGCCAGGTTGACCGCCGTCGGCCGGGCGTGCGCGATCCGGTCCGCCTCCGCCCGCACGTCCCCGCCTTGGCGAGCCGCCAGCGCGACCCCCAGCGCGCCCGCCGCGCCGAGCGCCGGTGCTCCGCGAACCGCCAGCCGTTGGATCGCTTCGACCAATTCGGGCACCGTGCGCAGCGTGAGCGTGCGGTACTCGCCCGGAAGCGCGACCTGGTCCACGATCACGATCGCCCCGTCGGCCCAGTCGATGGTCCTGCGCATACGCCCTCCGTCCGGAAATCCCGTGGCGGACCGCCGCCGCGGTGAGCGACGATCCGCCTCGTGACCATTGAACGGCAGAACCCGCCCGCCTTGCATCCGACTCCCGGCTATCACCACGTGACCACCACCGACGCGCGCCGCACCGTGCACCTCGCCGGCCAGTGCCCGCTGACGCCCGGCGGCGAGGTCGTCCCCGGCGACGTCCTCGCGCAGGTGGACCAGGTCGTCGCCAACACCGGGATCGCGTTGACGCATGCCGGCGCGACCCCGGAGGACGTCGTGCGCACGGTGATCTACGTGGCCACCTCCGATCAGTCGACCCTTTCAGCGGTGTGGCAGCGGTTCACGAACTCCTCGATCGCCGCGGCGTTCACCACCGCGAGCACGCTGGTCGGCGTGACGTGCCTGGGCTTCACGGGGCAGCTTGTCGAGCTGGACGTGACCGCGGCGCTCGCCTGACTCACCGCCCAGCCGCGGCCAGGCTGCAGCGGGACACCGAGTCGGTCAGCTCCGCGCGGTCGAGGTTCCGCCCGATGAGGACGAGCTTGCTGACCGGCGGCGCCGTGCCCCAGTCGCCGGCGTCCGTCAGTTCGTAAATCCGATGCACGCCTTGCAGCACCGTCTTGCGGTCGAAGGCGAGGATTCCCTTGAACCGGTACAGGTCGTCGCCGCGTTCGGCCAGCAGGGCGGTGAGCCACTGTTCGAACGCGGCGCGCTCCAGGGGGTAGTCGAGTTCGATCGAGACCGATTCCAGCGTCGGGTCGTGGTGGTGCGATTCGTCTTCGAGCCAGTCCGGGTCGGCGGCGACGGTGCGGTTCAGGTCGAAGGCGTTGATGCCGAGGATGTCGTCCAGGTCGACGCTGCCGTAGCTGGACGTGAGGATGTCCGCGGTCGCGTTGACCGAGCGGAGCTGGGTGCGCAGTTCCTCGATCTCCGGCTCGGTGACCAGGTCGATCTTGTTGAGCACGATCCGGTCGGCGAACGCGATCTGGTTGCTCACCTGGCCGCCGACGCCGTCGTGTTCGCCCTCCTCGAGATGGCTGCCGACGTGCCGCGCGTCGACCAGCGTCACGATCGCGTCCAGTGCGAACGCCGACGAAACCTCGTCGTCCACGAAGAACGTTTGCGCGACCGGGTTCGGGTCGGCCATGCCGCTGGTCTCGATGAGAATCCGGTCGAAGCGTTCGCGGCGGCGCAGCAGTGACTGCAGGATTTCGATCAGGTCCGTGCGCGCGGTGCAGCACAGGCAGCAGCCGTTGCTCATTTCGATGATCTTCTCGTCGCCGCCGAGCACAAGGGCGTTGTCGATCGGGATTTCGCCGAATTCGTTCTCGATCACCGCGATCCGGTGCCCGTGGTTCGCGGTGAGGATGTGGTTGACGAGCGTGGTCTTGCCGGAGCCGAGAAAGCCGGTCAGTACGGTCACCGGGATTTTGGCCATGGTGTTTCCCTCCTTAAACGTTCCCGCCGAGAATCCGGCGAGCGTGCTGACGTGCTTCTTCGGAGACGACAATGCGATTGCCGTCGAAGTGCGGCCCGCGGGTCGCGTCCAGACCCATCCGGGACGTCGTCCCGTCGGAGCCCGAGGACGGGTCGAGCGGCGAGCCGGGCAGACCGTCCACAGTGAACAGGTCCTGGTGCGGCTGGAAATGCGTGGCGAGCGCCCAGAGGACGTCGCTGTCGCTGGTGACGTCGACGTCCTCGTCCACCGCGATCACGGTCTTCACGTACGGGTCCCAGCCGAGCAGGCCGAGCATCACCTGCCGGGCTTGACCGGGCCGTCGCTGGCGAAGCGCGACGTAGCAATGGAAGTGCGTGCCGGATGTCGGATAGTGCACCGCGGTGACGTCCGGGAAACGTGCTTTGAGCTTCTCCGCCATTTCCGATTCCCGTGGCACGCGCGCGAGATTCAGGTGCTCGTCAGTGTTTCCGCCGACGACGTCGATGAGCATGGCGTCGGAGCGGCGCAGGACGGTGTGCACGCGCAGGAGGTTGTTGGTCGAGCGACTCGAGGAATAGCCGGAGAACTCGCCGAACGGGCCTTCGTCCGCGTGCTCGGACGCGTCGATGGTGCCTTCCAACACGAAGTCCGACCAAGCCGGGACGCCGATGCCATGCCGGGGAGTGCGCACGACTTCCAGCGGTTCGCCGAGAAGCCCTCCAGCTACCGCGCGCTCGTCCACGTCGTAACCGACCCGCGCGGACGCGGCCAGCATGAACAGCGGATGCCCGCCGAGCACCATCGCGACCGGCATCGGTTCGCCGCGTTCGGCGTACTTCTGCAGCATCCGCCACAGATCCCCGCGAGAATGGAGACTGGTCGCCAGTTCGGTGCGGGAATGCGGCATCGCCCGGTGGTAGCTGAGGTTGCCGACGCCGGTGTCCGGATCCTCCGCGACGATGATTCCGCTGGTGACGTAAGGAGAACGGTCGCTGGCGAAGTGCCGGAGCATCGGGATGGCCGCCAAGTCGACCTCGGTGGTCACCTCGTCCAGCACCGGTCCGCTCTCGACCACCCGCGGCGGTACCGCGCGGAGCGCCCGTTGTTGATAGGCACTGTGCAAACCGGACGGTCCGGTTTCGAGCATGCGGGCGATCCGCTGCCGCGAAGCGAACATGTTGCTCACCACCGGCACGTCGAGCCCGGTCACCTTCCGGAACAGCACCATCTCGTGCCGTCCGGCCGCGGCGAGTTCGTAAATCACCCCGGTGACGCCCTCGTCGGCCGGGACCGGGTCGTCGAGGACGAGCACGTCGTCGGGAAACTCGTGGCGGTACTGGTCAACGAAAGCGTGGGGATCTTGCCGGTGGTTCACCGCGAAACTCCTTGCGAGGCGGGCGGCCCCTGCCAGCGCGCGAACAGGTCGTGCTCGATGCCGAACTGGTCGAGCACCTTGCCGGTCAGGTGGGCGAGGATGTCCTCAATGGACTCGGGCTGGTGGTAGAAGGCGGGCATCGGCGGCAGCACGGTCGCGCCCGCCTCGGTCACCGCCACCAGATTGCGCAGGTGCACGAGGCTCAACGGGGTTTCCCTGGCGACGAGCACGAGCGGACGGCGTTCTTTCAGGGTGACGTCGGCGGCGCGGACGAGCAGGTCGTCGCTGTAGCCGTGCGCGATCCCGGCGACGGTTTTCATCGAGCACGGCACGACGACCATGCCCATGGTGCGAAAGGAACCGGACGCGATCGACGCGGCGATGTCCCCGCGCGCGTGGCGGACGTCGGCGAGGTCGGCGACCTCGGCGGGCGGCATCCCGGTTTCCAGTTCGACGGTGCGGTGCGCGGCTCGCGACATGACCAGATGCGTTTCCACCGTGCCGAGCTTGCGCAGCGCGGTCAGCAGGTGGACAGCCAGGTGCGGGCCGCTGGCCCCGGTGATGCCGACGATCAGCCGGGGCCGCTGCGGTTCGGTGCCCATGACGTCCTTTCAGGACTGGGAAAGTTTCGCGGCGGGTTCTCGGTGCACGAGCGGCTCTGCTGGCCGCCGTTTCCGAGCAGCGAAGAAAAGCAGATTCAGCAGCACCGCCAGCACGGTTCCGGTGGCCACGCCGCTCTTGAGGAAAACCTGTGCGGCGAAGGGAAACTGCTTGTAGAAGTCCGGCGCTCCGGCCGGGATGAGGCCCACGCCGAGCGACAGCATGACGATCACCAGGTTGCCGGTCTGGTTGAAGTCCACTCGGGACAGCAGCTGGATGCCGGACACGGTGAGCGCGGCGAACGTGGCGACCGCGGCCGCGCCGATCACCGGCTGCGGGATCGCCGCGATCACCCGGCCGACCGGTTGCACCACGCCGAAAACGACGAGGATCATGCCGCCGACCGCGACCGGGTACCGGCTGCGCACCTTGGTCAGCGCGACGAGCCCGATGTTCTGGCCGAAGGTGGTGTAGGCGAAACCGTTGAACACGCCGCTGAGCGCGGTGAGCAGCCCGTCCACCCGCAGCAGGTTCGCGACGTCGCGCGGCCCGACCTTCTTGCCGACCACCTGCCCGACGGCGAGCCCCTGTCCGGACGCCTCGACCATCAGCACGAAAACGATCACCAGGAACAGCAGAATCGACGGGATGTCGAAATGCAACGCTCCGTAGTGCAGTGGTTTCAGCAATCCGAAAACGGGACCGTCGGCGACCCCGGCGAGACTGCCCAGTCCGGTCAGCCAGCCGACGATCGCGCCGACGGTCAGCGCGATCAGCATCGCCAACTGGCCGAGCAGACCGCGGAACACCCGGTAGAACACCGCGATCAGCGCGAGCGTGAACCCGGCGAGCGCGAGATTCGCGGGCGCGCCGTAATTGTGCGCGGACGGAGTGGAACCGGCGATGAGTTTCAGCCCGACCGGGATCAGCGTCAGCCCGATCAGCGTGATGACGGTTCCGGTGACGACCTCCGGGAACAGCTTGAGCAGTTTGCTGAACAACGGCGCGATCAGCACCCAGAGCACGCCTACCACGAGCAGCGAGCCATACACTGTGGACAGCCCCTGGGTGCTGCCGATCAGCACCATCGGGACGATGCCGTTGGACGCGGCCCCGACGACGAGCGGCATCCGGATGCCGAATTTCCAGACGCCGAACGCCTGCAGCATGGTGCCGATCCCGGCGAGCACCAGGTCGACGCTGACCAGGTCGGCGATCTGCGACTGCGGAAGCCCGAGCCCGGCGCCGACCACGATCGGCACCACGACGACGCCGGCGTACATCACGAGCACGTGCTGCAAACCCAGCAGCACCAGCGGACCGAACCGGGGACGTTCGTCCACCGGGGACGGGGGAGACGGGTGACTGGCCATGATTCCCTCACCTCGTTGGGCCGGCGGGGCCGGGAAACGGCCGGGCCGGGCGGATCGCGGGGCGTCGCCGGAGCCGGACGGGCTGCCGGCGGCGAGGACCCCCGGCCGCGCGCGAACCTGCCGCCGCACCTACGGGGTTATGGGATGAGCGAAGATTTTTCCTTCCCTGCAAGGAGTTTCGACTATGGTGCATCGGAAGCCGCCGAGGGTCAATACCCGGGCGCGGCTTCCGTTCCGGTGCGCGGAGCCCGCTCCCGGCGGTTGAGCACGAGGTTCAGCAGGAACGCCGCGATGCCGCCGGCGGCGATGCCGCTCGTCAGTACCGTCTGCACCACCACGGGCAGATGTTGGTAAAACTCTGGCGCGCCGACCGGCAGAAGACCGAAGCCGAACGAGATGGCGACGATCAGGATATTGCGGCCGTTGCTGAGATCCGCCTGGCTCATGATGCGCAGCCCGACCGCTCCGACGGTGCCGAACATGACCACGCCGACGCCGCCGAGGACCGGTCCCGGCAGCGACGCGACGGCCGCGCCGAGTTTCGGCACCAGGCTCATGAGCACCAGCACCGCGCCCGCGGTCGCGACCACGAACCGGCTCATCACGCGGGTGATGCTGACCAGCCCGACGTTCTCGCCGAAGGTAACGACGGTGAACGAGCCGAACACGCCGGCGAACGCGGTGCCGAGCCCGTCCGCGCGCAGTGCCCGGGAAATCTCCGGCGGACCGACGTCGCGGCCGACGATCTGCCCGATGGCGAGCGTGTCGCCGGTCGATTCCACCATGTTCACCAATTGCACGATGATCATGGGCAGCAAAGCGGACAACGCGAAGGTCGGCATGCCGAATTCGAACGGTTTCACCACGCCGAACCAGTCCGCTTGCCCGACCGAACTGAAGTCCGCCATGCCGAGCGGAACCGCGACGAGGGTGCCGACCGCCAGCGCGATCAGGATCGCGAAGCGGCGCACCGCGGGCGGGGCGAACCGTTCCAAACAGACAGTCAGCACGATGATGCCCAGGCCGAGAATCAGCCGTCCGGCCGAACCGTGGTCGGCCGCATTCGGGTTGGACCCGGCGATCAGCGTCGCGGTGGAGGGCAGCAGCGAGAACCCGATGATCGCGATGATCGTCCCGGTCACGATCGGCGGGAAGAACCGGATCAGCTTGCTGAACCACGGCGCGACCAGCCAGGTCAGCAGCCCGGCGACGATCGTCGCGCCGAAGACCGCGGGCAGTCCGGCCTCCTTGCCGACGATGATCGCCGGGGTGATTCCGGTGAAGGTCGAGCCCATCACGATCGGCAGCCGGACGCCGACGTTGCCGATCCCGAGCGTCTGCAGCAGCGTCGCGATGCCGCTGACCAGCACGTTCGCCGTGATGAGCGTGGCGATCTGCGCGGTGGACAGGCCGACGCCGAGCCCGATCAGCAGCGGGACGGTGACCATTCCGGAATAGGCGACCAGCAGGTGCTGGATGCCGAGGGGGAGCATCTGCCGGAACCGGGGGACGGTGTCGACCGCGTCGCGGGTTTCGGCTCGGGTGGTGCGCGGACGGAATCGCATGGTTTCCTCCACAGCGGGGAAGGGGGAGCGCGGATCACCGCGCCCAGGGAGTGAGCAGTCCGCCCATGCCGCTGCGTTCCAGCAGCCGGGCCGCGTGCCGTTCCGCCTCGTCGGCGGCGGCCGCTTCGTCGACGCGGACGCACTGTCCGGCGCGGTAGACGATCTCGCCGCCCACGATCGTCAGCTCCACATCGGACCCGCGGGCGGAGTAGACGAGGGCGGCGACGGCCCGGTGCACCGGGCGCACGTGCGGACGGTCGAGCGCGGTCACGATGACGTCGGCGAGTTTGCCCTCGCTCAGCACACCCGCGTCGATTCCGGCGTAACGGGCCCCCTCGCGGGTGGCCATTTCCAGCGCGTCCTCGGCCCGCAGCGCGGTCGGGTCCAAAGTGGCCGTTCGCTGGCCGAAGACGCTGAGTTTCATCGCCTCGAAAAGATCTTGCCGATGGCCGCAGCTGGGACCGTCGGTGCCGAGCGCGACCGGGACGTGCTGTTTCCGCATGCTCGCGATTTGCGCGGTGCCGGAGGCGAGGTAGCCGTTGGACGCCGGGTTGTGCGAAACTCCCGCGCCCGCCGCCGCGATCTGCTCGATTTCGGCTTCGTCGAGCCAAATCGCGTGCGCGAGCGTGGCCCGTTCGTCGAGCAGGCCTTCCTTCGCGAGCCACTCGACCGGCCGCACCCCGTGGGTTTCGAGATAGCTGACCGGATCGGTTTTGCTCTCGCAGCAATGGGTGTGCCAGCGAGTGCCGTATTCCCGGGCGAGTTCGACCGTCTGGCGGACGAGTTTCTGCTCCACGTAACAGAGGTTGAGCGCGGCGGGCCAGACGGAGACCTTCGAACTCGGCGGCCGGTGCTGCATCGCCTCGCGGGTGATCGCGAATTCGTCCTCGCTCGAGTAGCGGAACAGTTCGATCGGCTGGCCGCGACGGTCGGCGATTTCGGTGCGCTCGCCCAGCATGCCGCGGGCGACCGCGCCGCGAAGCCCGGCTTCCTCGATGACGTCCGCGACGGCGAGCGTCGTTTCAAGATCGCTTGGCGCGTAATGGTTGTCGATCACCGTCGTAATGCCGGCGCGCAACGCTTCGACCGCACCGAGCCGTGCCCCGGCCACCGCTTCCGGTCCGGTGATCGCGATCGAGTACGGCCACATGAATTCGCACAGCCACGGCACGATCGACATGCCTTCGCCGAGCCCTCGGGCGAGTGCTTGGTAGAGGTGGTTGTGCCCGTCGACCAGGCCGGGCAGCACGGCTTTGCCGCGGCAATCGACGACCTCGGCGGCGCGCCAGCGTTCGGTGCCAGGCCCTTCGCCGACGCCGGCGATCCGGTCGCCGATGATCGCGACGTGGCCGGTCTGATGGACAGTGCGCTGGTCGTCGACGGTCACCACGGTGCCGCCGGTCAGCAGGAGATCGCAGGGTTCCGGTTCCGCAGCCGACATCGGGCCGCCCTTCCCCGGGCGGGGTCGGACCCGGCCCGGCGGTCGTCTCCAGCGCGCGGCTGGAGGCAGTTGGCCGAACGGTTGGCCCGAAACGGGAGGTCACCGGCGCCCGGCAGCACCGCCGGGTCGTTCAATGCAAAGCCCTCGCGGGATCGGTGTCAAGAGGGGAGTGCGGAAAAGGCTTGCCGCGCAAGGCATTCGGCGATCATGTGTTGACACCGGGCGGCGGAGGTGCTGCACTCGGTTGCGCCGGAGCGCGGATCGCGCTTCCGGGTCCCGTAGGTGCGGTGAAGCGCGGCCGGGGAGTCCTTTACTCAAGTCTTGCGTAAGGAGACATCCGGTGATTATCGATACCCATGTCCATCCGACGAATCTCGTCGACGAAGCCTGGCGGCACACCGGAACCCCGTTCACCGGCGAGCGCACGCTGGAAATGATGGACGGTCCATTCTGGATCAACGGCAAGCCGCGGCGCGTGGACGTCAGCTGCATCATGCCGCCGCCGGGGAACACGACCTGGCGCGAGGGCAACAAAACCGGCCGCGAGGGCATCCGCGAATACCAGGCGTACGTGACCTCGCTGGTGCAGCAGTACCCGGACCGGTTCGTCGGCAACTTCATGTACAACCCGCGTTTCGGCCCGGAAAACGGCGCGGCGGAGCTGGCCTTCCACGTGAAGGAATACGGCTACAAGATGCTGAAGCTGCACGCCAACATGCATTCCTACCGCCCGGACCGGGCGCTGGACTGGCTGCGGCCGGTGATGCGGGTGTGCGACGAACTCGGCGTGATCGTGCTGATCCACACCGGGGACGGGCCGTACTCGATCCCCACCCAGTTCTACCCGATCATCCGCGAGTTCCCGAACGTCACGTTCATTCTCGGCCATTTCGGCATCCAGACCGGCGGCGTCTACTGTTTCGAGGCGTTCTGGATGATCCAGGACTCCCCGAACGTGATCGGCGAATCGGGCTGGCTGCTGCAGTCGCGCATCGTCGAATTCGCCAAGGAGATGAAGAAGAGCGACCTGGTCTTCGGCACCGATTCGCCGCCGAACGAGCCCGGCATGTGGGCGCGCGAGCTGGAAGTGCTGTGCCACCAGCCGCCGCAGGGCCTGAACCTGTCGGAGGACGACCTGGAGGGCTACCTCGGCAACAACATGGCCAAACTGCTCGGCCTCGCGCCGACGCCGCCGCCGAAGGACAAGGCGGAAGCCGAGGCGTATTTGCGTGGCGACATTCCGCAGGCGTCCGCGGCGAATACGCACGCGTCGCATTATCTCGGCTACACGCCTTCGGCGTGGGCAGAGGCCGCTAGTTCCTGATTCCGTTGGCGCGCCGGCTGCGGGGTCAGTCGCACCCGCAGCTGGCGCGCGCGGTCAGGTGGACGTCGAGGACGCGGTCGTCCGGCTGGGTGTTCCCGCGGAGCTGGTCCAGAGTGGACACCGCGGCGTCGGCGAAATCGTCGAAGGAATGCCCGGCAGTGGACAGCGCGGGCCAGCTGTGCGCGGCGGCGTCGGTCCCGCCGAAGCCGATCACCGCAAGGTCTTTCGGCACGCTCAAGCCGAGTTCCGCCGCGACCGTGAGCGTGTCGAGCGCCAGCCCGTCCGCCGTCGCCATGATCGCGCGCGGCCGCTCCGGCGACTGCAACCACCGCCGGATATCGGCCCGTGCGGCATGCCGGTCGAGTCCGGTGCGGACGACGTTGCCCGCGCTCCGCTTCGCCGCCCGCATCGCCTCGGTCCAGCCTCGGGCGCGATCGGCCACCGGCCCGGACCGCGCGGTTCCGGTGAGGCAGCCGATCTCGCGGTAGCCGTGCCCGAGAAGGTGCTCGGTGGTCAACCGTCCGCCCGCCTTGTTGTCCAGCACGACGGACGGCGCGGCAGTCCCGGCCGGGGCGTGGTGGTGCAGGTAGACGACCGGAACGTCCAAAGTGGAGTGGGTGGCGGCCGCTCCGGCGATCTCCGCGCGGACGAGCAGCAGGCCGTCCACGCGCATGTTGGCCAGCGATTCGGCGTACCGCAGCTCCTGTTCCCGGGAGAACGCCGAATTCCCGAGCAGGACAAGGGATCCGCGAGCGAACGCGGCCCGCTCGACCGCGTGCGTGAGCTGGGTGAAGTAGCCCTCGCTGCTGTCTGGCACGACCAGCCCGAGCACATTGCTGCGCGTGGACCGCAACGCCCGCGCGACGAGGTTCGGCCGGTACCCGAGCTCGGCGATCGCCTGCTCGACCCGTGCTCGCGTGGCGGGCGCGACCGGCCGCGGGCCGTTGTTGAGCACGTAACTGACCACGGCCGGCGAGGTGCCCGCCAGCCGTGCGACATCGTCCCGGGTGACCCGCTGCATGCGCCAGACGATACCCGAAGAGCCGTTGACAGTCCCGATCTACACGTGTTGAATCCGTGCAGTCGGCAACGCAGGAAAGCTGGTGGTCATTGTGGACTCGCTGGTACGCGCCGCGGAAACCGGGAAAGCCGCCGGGGTGGGCGAAAGCGCCCTCCGTCCGGACGGCACCGCCAAGGTAACCGGCAGGTTCGCCTATTCGTCGGATTTGTGGATCGAGGGAACGGTCTGGGCGACCACGCTGCGCAGCCCGTACGCGGCCGCGCGGATCCGGTCCATCGACACGAGCAAGGCGCTCGCCCAGCCAGGCGTGCACGCCGTGCTCACCCATGAGGACGTGCCCGGCGCGAAAACGTACGGAATGAAATCCGCCGACCAGCCGGTCCTCGCGGTGGACGAGGTCCGGTATCACGGCGAACCGGTGGCGCTGGTCGCCGCCGACGACCCGGAAACCGCCCGGCAGGCAGCAAAACTGATCATCGTCGACTACGAACCGCTCGACCCGGTCACCGATCCGATGACGGTCCTGGACGAGGGCGTCCGTCCTATTCATCCGGACGGCAACCTGGTCCGGCACGTGAAAATCCGCCACGGCGATCTAGCCGCGGCGCGCGCCGAAGCGCACGTCGTGGTCACCGGCGAGTACGAAGTCGGCATGCAGGACCAGGCTTTCCTAGGCCCGGAATCCGGCTTGGCGATTCCTTCCGAGGACGGCGGCGTCGAGCTTTACGTTTCCTCGCAATGGCTGCACAAAGACCTGGAACAACTGGCCCCGTGTCTGGGATTGCCGCCGGAAAAAGTGCGGCTGACCCTGGCCGGTGTCGGCGGCGCTTTCGGCGGCCGGGAAGACCTCTCCGTCCACGTGCACGCCTGCATGCTCGCCCTGCGCCTCGGCCGTCCGGTCAAGATGTCTTACAACCGCTACGAATCCTTCTTCGGGCACGTGCACCGCCACCCGGCCAAGATGCGCTACGAACACGGAGCCACCAAGGACGGCCGCCTGGTCTACGTCAAAGCCCGCCTGGTTTTAGACGGCGGCGCTTACACCTCAACTTCGCCCGTGGTAATCGCCAACGCTTGCTACTTCGTCACCGGCGCATACGACGTCCCGAATGCCGAAATCGACGGCCTAGCAGTATTCACCAACAACCCGCCCTGCGGCGCAATGCGCGGTTTCGGCGCCGTCCAATCGGCCTACGGCTGCGAGTCCAATATGGACAAACTCGCGCACGAACTAGGCATGGATCCGATGGAATTGCGGCTCCGCAACGCCATGACCACGGGCACCGTCCTGCCCACCGGCCAAGCCGTCGACGGCCCAGCCCCAGTCGCGGAACTGCTGCAAGCCCTCCGCGACCGTCCGCTGCCGCCGGCTGGCGCTGATGATCTGCTGTCCCTGCCCGGCGGAGCCGCCAACACGACGCACGGCGAGGGGGTGCGTCGCGGAGTCGGCTACGCGGTCGGGGTGAAAGCGATCGGCTACTCAGGAGGCGTCGACGACATCTCGACGGCCCGAGTCGCCTTGGCGGTAGTGAACGGCGCCCCGGTCGTCTCGGTGCACACCGCCGCCGCGGAGTGCGGACAAGGCGTCACCACGGTTCAGTCACAGGTAGCGAGCACGGAACTGGGCGTCTCGCGGGTAGTCGTCCTCCCCGCCGACACCCAAATCGGCGACGCCGGTTCCGCGTCCGCCTCCCGCATGACGTGGATGTCGACCGGTGCCGTGCAAGGTGCCTGCCGCCACCTCGCCCGGGAACTCCTGCGCCGCGCCGCCGACACCTACAACCTGCCCGCTACGGCCCTGTCGCTGGGCAACGACCACGTCCTGGACAGCGGCGGACATCCGGTGTGCCCGATCGCCAGCGTCGTCGGTTCGGACACCGTCTCGCACACCTTCGAGTACCACCACCGCCCGACCCAAGGCATCGACCCGGAAACCGGCCAGGGCAACGCACACATCGCGTTCGCCTTCGCCGCGCACCGAGCCGTGGTGGACGTGGATGTCGACCTGGGTTTGGTGAAGGTGGTCGAGCTGGCGACCGCCCAGGACGTCGGCAAGGCAATGAACCCGCTAGCCGTAGAAGGCCAGATCGAAGGCGGCAGCGTACAGGGCCTGGGTTTGGCTTTGATGGAAGAAATCCTGGTCGACCGCGAGGGCCGGGTACGCAACCCGTCCTTCACGGACTACCTGATCCCGACCGTGCTGGACGTCCCGCCGATGCCGATCAGCCTGTTCGAATTCCCGCATCCCGACTCGCCGTACGGCCTGAACGGCGTAGGGGAGCCGCCGACCCTGTCGTCGACCCCCGCGATCCTGAACGCCCTCCGCTCCGCGACCGGCCTGCCCCTGCCGAACGCCCCCATCCGCCCGGACGACATCGCCTTGGCCGGTCGTCGCGCCGCTTCGTGATGGTGGCTCGTGTGCGCTCGTGTGCAGTGGTCCGGCGTTGCCTATTCACAGCGGTCCGTTTCGTGAGCGCGGTAGCGCGTGTGCACTCGTTCGCAGTGGTCCGGCGTGCCCTGTTCGCAGCGGTCCGTTTCGTGAACGGTCCGTTTCGTGAACGTGGTGGCCCGTGCGCAGCGGTCCGCCGTGACTGTCCGCAGCGGTCCGTTTCGTGAGTGCGGTGGCCCGTGCGCAGCGTTCCGCCGTGACTGTCCGCAGCGGTCCGTTTCGTGAGCGCAGTAGCCCGTGTGCAGCGGTCCGGCGCGACCTGTTCGCAGAGGCCCATTTTTCCTTCGTGCCGCATGCCCCCGGCCTTCCTCCCCCTTCTCGCCCGTGCCCCTTTGCCCTTCCTGCCCGTCCCTGACCGGCAGTCTGCCTCCCGGAGGTGCCCCGTGGATTTCCTGACCCCCGCGACCTGGGCCGAAGCCCTGGCCGCCAAGTCCGCCCGCCCGGACGCCGTGCCGCTGGCCGGCGGCACCGACGTCCTGGTCGAACTCAACTTCGACCACCGCCGCCCGCCCGCGCTGCTGGACCTCACCCGGATCGGCGACCTGACCGAATGGACCGAGCGAGACGGCCGGATCCGCCTGGGCGCAGGCGTCTCGTACACGCGAATCATCACTGAATTAGGTACCCGCCTCCCCGGCCTGGCGATGGCGAGCCGCACCGTCGGCTCCCCGCAAATCCGCAACCGAGGCACCGTCGGCGGAAACTTAGGTGCGGCCTCTCCGGCTGGAGACGCCCACCCCATGCTGCTGGCCTGCGACGCGACCATCGAAGTCGCGTCCGTCCGCGGCACCCGGATGATCCCGGCGACGGAGTTCTACCAAGGCGTCAAACGCAACGCTCTGGCCCCCGACGAGCTGATCGCCGCCATCCACCTCCCCGCCGCGACCGGCCCGCAACAGTTCGCGAAGGTCGGCACCCGCAACGCGATGGTCATCGCAGTGTGCTCGTTCGCCCTGGACCTGGCCCCGGAAACCGGCTGGATCGGCGCCGCGGTCGGTTCGGCCGCCCCGACCCCGCGCCGGGCAACCGCCGCCGAAGACTTCCTCCGCGACGCCCTGTCCGACGCGTGGACCTCCCGCTCTCGGCTGCCGGACGCGGTTGTCCGCCGCTTCGGCGAACTGGCCGCGAGCGCCGCGTCCCCGATCGACGACGTCCGGGGCAGCGCCGACTACCGCATCCACGCGATCGCCGTACTGGCCCGCCGGACGTTGAGCTGGGCCTGGGAAGACTACCGGAAAGGCGGGCAGCCGAAATGCGCCTGAACCTCACTGTCAATGACGAACCGCGCACCGTCGACGAGGTGTGGGAGGGGCAGAGCCTGCTCTCCGTGCTGCGTGATCAACTGGGTTTGCCAGGCTCGAAAAACGCCTGCGAACAAGGCGAATGCGGTTCGTGCACAGTGTATCTGGACGGTACCCCAGTGTGCTCGTGCCTGGTCGCCGCGGGCCAAGCCGAGGGCAGGAACGTCCGCACAGTAGAAGGCCTAGCGGACGGCGACCAGCTGGACGCAGTACAACAAGCCTTCCTCGACACCGGCGCCGTGCAGTGCGGCTTCTGCACACCGGGGTTGATCGTCGCCGCGCATGAGTTGGTGCACCGCGTGGATGCCCCTTCGGATCCAGAAATCCGCGAGGCATTGGCCGGGAACCTCTGCCGCTGCACCGGATACGAAAAAATCCTGGACGCGGTCCGCCTGGCCTCGGCCCGGGTGGGAGAGGCTGCGGGGCCCGGGTGATGTTTGCGGGCCGTTCGACGCTCGCCAGCCTGCGGTGGCCGAGCTAGCTCAGGCTGGACTGCGCGCAGCTTGAGCTAGCTCAGCCCTGCACGGGAAGACGCATCGCGACCTCGACCATGGACCGCGGCCCAGGCTGGGCGACCGCGTCCGCCCAGCCAACGGGCGGCTCGCCGCTTGCCTGCAACGACCACGCGGCCCAATCCCGGGCTCCAGGTCCGTGCCGGAAACCCCACTGCTTGGTGTGTCGCCCGAGCCTGCCCCCCCAGCCCCGCGGCCCACGAAGATGGCTCGGCCCGAGGGCGCGCCAGTGCCGGTCTCGGGCTCGGGCCAGCAACCCGCGGGCTCGGCCCGGTCTGTCTCGGGCCTGCGGACCGCAGCGGAAACTCGCATCGGACGGTTCGTCATTCGCCGCCTTGGGCTCGGGCCGGTGACCCGCGTCGGCGAGCTCGGCCCTCGGCTGTCTCGGGCCTGCGGTCCGCAGCGGCGACTTCGCGCCCGGCGGTTGCCCGAACCGATCTTCGGCTCGCGCCGGCGACCCGCGTCCGCGGGCTCGGTCCCTGGCTGTCTTGTGCCTGCGGTCCGCAGCGGCGACTTCGCGCCCGATGGTTCGTCCGATCCGACCTCGGCTCGCGCTGGTAGCCCGCGCCCGCAGGTTCAGCCCGCACCTGTCCCAGGCACGCAGTCCCCAGCGGGACCTCGCACCCGATGGCTCGTCCGCCCCGGCCTTGGGCTCGTACGAGCGATCCGCCCGCGGGTTCGGCTCGCGCCTGTCGCGGGACCACCGTTCGCAGCGGCAACCCGCGCTCCCGGCGGTGTGCCCGCACCGATCCCGAACCCGGAACCCCTCGCGGCTCACCTGGCCCGGTCAGAGGCCCTTCATCAGGTCCGTCTCCGTCACCCCCGGCCCCTGTCCTTCCCGGATGAACCATTCCGTCCCGAAGGCCTCGCCGAACTTGTCGTCCGGCAGCGCCAGGAAGAACGACTCCTCGCTGATCTGGCTCCGATGCGCGCGCATCGCCGCCCGCTTCACCTTCAGGTATGCCGTGACGTCCACTTCGGCCGTCAGCTCGGCTTCCGGTTTCCCGATGATCATGTCCGCGTCCGGGCCGCCCTCCTCACCAGCCGCGCGGGCGGCTTCGGCGGCTCGGCGGATCTGGTCGCGGTTCGTCGAGCCCTGGTAAACCCGCGGCGTTCCCGCGAGTTCGGCCGCGCGCATGCCGACCCGGTGGACCTGGATGTGGTCCGGGTGGCCGTAGACGCCGAAATCGTCGTACACCGTGAGCACGTCGGCCGACTCCTCGAGCAGGATCGCCGCCAGCCGCTTCGCTGCTTCCTCCACCGGCGCGCTCCAGAACGTTTCCGGGCCGTCGTTGGAAGGGTCGCCCATCATCCCGGAGTCCTGGTATCCCAAGAACTCCACTCGCGAGACGCCCAGCACCTCGGCCGCTGCCTGCGTCTCCTGCACCCGGCGGTCCGCGAGCTGCTCGCCGTCGTCGAGCAGGCCCTCGGGGATCTCGCCTTTTTCTCCGCGCGTGGCCACCACGAGCACCACCCGGTGCCCCTCGTCGGCCGCTTTGCGCATCACGCCGCCGGTCATGATCGCCTCGTCGTCCGGGTGGGCGTGGAACGTCACCAATGTCGCCATGCCACCGAACGTACCGGCACCCACCGACAAAAACCGGCGCCCGCCGGAAACGGCTTCCGGGGAATCAGCCACACACTCCATTGTGGACAGGTCGCCCACATGGGTGGACCTGCGGCTTTAATGGCGCGAGGGGTCCCCTCGCGCGCTCCGGCGCTTGGCTTCTCCCGCCGCCCGGCTTACGTTGGGGTCCGCCGACCGAGGAGGCGTCATGGCAGAACGGACGAAATACATCCTGGACGAGGCCGACCTCCCGGCGCAGTGGTACAACGTGGTGCCGGACCTGCCCGAGCCGCCGCCCCCGCCGCTGCACCCGGGAACCCGCGAGCCCGTCGGGCCCGCGGACCTGGCTCCGCTGTTCCCGCAGGCGCTCATCGAGCAGGAAGTCACCACCGAGCGCTACATCGACATTCCCGAGGAAGTCCGGGACGTCTACCGGCTCTGGCGTCCTTCCCCGCTCTACCGCGCCCGTCGGCTGGAGAAGGCGCTCGGCAGCCCGGCCCGGATCTACTACAAGTACGAGGGCGTCAGCCCGGTCGGCTCGCACAAGCCGAACACCGCTGTGCCGCAGGCGTTCTACAACGCGGCGGAGGGCGTCACGCGGCTCACCACCGAGACCGGCGCCGGGCAGTGGGGGAGCGCGCTGGCGTTCGCGTGCGCGACGTTCGGGCTGTCCTGCGAGGTCTGGCAGGTGCGCGCGTCGTACGACCAGAAGCCGTATCGCAAGCTGATGATGGAGACCTTCGGCGCCCAGGTCTACCCGAGTCCATCGGACCGCACCGCCGCTGGCCGGGCGATCCTGGCGGAGAACCCGCAGTCGACGGGCAGCCTCGGGATCGCGATCAGCGAAGCCGTCGAGCAGGCCGCGGCGGATCCGGGCGCGCGGTACGCGCTGGGCAGCGTGCTCAATCACGTGTTGCTGCACCAGACGGTGATCGGCGAGGAAGCGCTCAAACAGTTCGAACTGGCCGGCGACACCCCGGACGTGCTCGTCGGCTGCACCGGCGGCGGCTCCAACTTCGGCGGGCTCGCTTTCCCGTTCCTGCGGGAAAAACTGGCCGGCCGGATGAACCCGGTGATCCGCGCGGTCGAACCGGCGGCCTGTCCAACCCTCACCCGCGGCCGCTACGCCTACGACTTCGGCGACACCGCCGGTCTCACGCCCCTGCTGAAAATGCACACGCTCGGCCACGGCTTCATCCCGGACCCGATCCACGCCGGCGGCCTGCGCTATCACGGGATGTCGCCGCTGATCTCGCACATCTACGAACTGGGCCTCATCGAGGCGCTCGCGATCGGGCAGCAGGAATGCTTCGCCGCCGGGGTGCAGTTCGCCCGCACCGAAGGCATCATCCCCGCTCCCGAGCCGACGCATGCGCTGGCCGCGTGTATCCAGGAGGCGTTGCGCTGCAAGGAGACTGGCGAAGAGAAGGTGATCCTGACTGCGCTTTGCGGACACGCGCATCTCGACTTGCCCGCGTACGGCGCATATCTGGCGGGCGACATGGTGGACAACGAACTTCCGGATACGGCACTGGAGGAATCGTTGGCGGCACTGCCCTGAGAGGTGCTGCTGGCGGGGCGCAGGAAGGAGGTGGCGGGGAGCGGAGGTGCGTTGGGAGGGTGCGGTTGGTGAGGGTTGGTGGGTTGGTGGAGGTGTGCTGGGAGGGTGCGTTTGGTGAGGGTTGGTGGGGCTGGTGAAGGTGTGCTGGGAGGGCGCGGTGGTCAGGATTAGTGGGCAGGCGAAGGTGTGCCGGGTGGGAGCGGTTGGTGGGTGGCGAAGGCGCGCTGGGAGGGCACGGTTGGTGAAAGTTGGTGGGCTGGCGCAGGTGTGCTCGGAGGGCGCGATTGGTGAGGGTAGTGGCAGGTGAAGGTGTGGCTGCGTGGGAGCGGTTGGTGAGCTGACGAGGCTGCGGTGCGACGGCCCAGTTGCTCCCGCGTTTCGGCGAACGGGCCGTCGGTCATCATGACCGCGCCGTTCGCGGGGCGGACGACGGTGGCGGGATGCGAAGGGCGCAAACCGCCGACCAACACCCAGGCACCGAAGGTTTATGTCGTCGGTGCCTGGGTCGGTGCAAGCCATCTGGGCGGTCAGTTCCTCGCCGGTCTCCAGCGCGGTTCGTCTCCCCGGTCGGCCAGCAGGTACTGCTTCACGGCGAACTCCCCTGGCGGGGTCTCTTGCCTTGGTTATCAACGCGCGCGACGCCATGAGACACCTCGGCAAGAAGAATTTCTCACCGTTCCTTGGAGACGGTCGCCAGTAGCTCCGGACCCCGCGTCACCAGTCGTTGCTGGGCGAGCGAACCCCACCACCATGCCAGCGCGATGCCGGTCGCGATTCCGGCTGGGATGCCGAGCCACTGCAGCACCGGCAGGTCGGCCAGCTTTCCGGCCACGCCCAGTGCCACTACCGGCAGTGCGCCGAGCACGATGAGCAGTGTGGTCGCCAGCATCAGGGCGGCTCGGGCGCACCCTGGGCGTCCGCCGGAGGACCATGGGCTGCCGCTTCGGCGTTGATCTGGCAAGGGGAAGGCCAGGAAGACCGATTGCAGCATCAGGACTCCGGCTCCGGCACCCAACGTCGCGGGGACCAGGCCTAGGACCCACGGGTACGCGCCCGGTACGCCGGTGACGCCGGGCAGGACCAGGGCCAGCACCAAAGCCACGGGGGCGACGATCAGGACCCACGCCAGTTGGCGGCCGCGGATGTCGGCTCGTTCGGCGCCGGGGACGACCAGTGTGTGCCACAGGGCGCTGCCGTCCATTCCGTACAGGTTGCCGGACTGCATCGAGGCGAAAAGGACTACTGCGACACCGAAATACGGCAGCATCGCCGATTGGCCGCCCCCGCCGGAGAGGGCTGGGACGACGGTGATGACGAAGCCGATCAGCAGCGTCGACAGGAGGGCGACGCGGCGGCGGGCGTCTCGCCACCAGGTGCGCAGTTCCTTGCGGGCCACGGCGCCGACCGGGGTCGCGGGCAGCAGGCTGCGTCGCGTGCGGGTGCTCTTCGCGCGGGTGCGGGAGGCTCCGCGGAACGACGGCGTGGTGACCTGGCGGGCCAGCAGCGCGCCCCAGAGCACGACCAGAACCGCTACGACGCCGAGCAGTGCGGCGAAGAGGCCGCCGACTGTGCCCCAATTCCCGACTCCGGCCGCGTGTACTGCGAGCGTGCCCCAACCGGACGGGAGGGCGTGCATGACGCTGACGAAGCCGGGCATCTGACCGGTGACGATCGCCGGGCCGACGCTTCGCATCACATAGTTGACCGCGACGCCGGACAACCCGGTGAGCGCCACCAGGATGATGCCGAGTTCCTTGCCCTTGCGCGACGTCAGCAGCGTGCCCAGCGCGGCCATCACCACGCGGTACAGCAGCACCACGAACGCCAGCTGCAGCACGGTGAACACGAGACCGACGAGCGCGGCGCCGGCGCCGAACCGCAGGCCGTAGAACACCAAGCCGAGGAACGCCAGAAGGCTCACCACCGCGGTGACGCCCACGAAGCTCGCCGCGAGCAGGCCGACCGCCAGCTTGCGGCGACCGATCGGCAGCAGCGCGAAGTGTTCCGGCCGCAGGGTGTCGTCGCCGCCGCCGGTCGCGATCGGGGCGAGGACCCAGCCTGCCATCCAGACCGCGTAGATCGAGGTGAGCAAGTCGACGGTTATCCGCGCTTCCGGAGCCGGGAACACCGCGATGCCGATCGTGAACAGGGCCGCCAGCAGACCGAAGAGGCCGCCGACGATCATTCCGGCGATCTGTCGGCCGCGGAGGGAGTTGCGCAGGACTCGGAGCTTTAGTCGGATGAGGATGCCGATCATGCTGGCGCCCCCGTTCCGATGGTCCGCGCGCCGACGATGGTTCCGGCGAGTCGTCCGCGGAGGGAGTTGCGCCGGTGCCGCAGTTTCAGTCGGTCGAGGACGCCAACCACGCCAGCCCCTCCGTTCCGCCCGTTCGGCCGCCGACGATGTGCACGAACGCGTCTTCCAGCGTGCCTTCGCCCCGCACGTCAGCCACCGCGCCCGCGGCGACGACGCGTCCGCGCGTGATCACCGCGACGTGGCTGCACAGCTGTTCCACCAACGCCATCACGTGGCTCGACAGCACTACCGCGCCGCCGGAGGCGACGAATCGTTGCAGGATCGTGCGGATCGTCGACGCGGAAACCGGGTCGACCGCCTCGAACGGCTCGTCCAGCACCAGCAGCCGCGGGCCGTGCAGTAGCGCCGTTGCGAGGCCGATCTTCTTGCGCATACCCGCGGAATAGTCGATGACGAGGGTGCGCTCGGCGTCCGTCAGTTCCAGCACGCCGAGCAGTTCCTGGGCGCGTTCGGCGACCGTGTCCGGGGCGAGCCCGCGTAGCAGGCCCATGTACGTGAGCAGTTCCCGTCCGGTGAGGCGTTCCGGAATGGACAATCCGTCCGGAAGAACGCCGATCAGGCTTTTCGCCCGTTCCGGTTCCCGCCACACGTCCACGCCGAACACGCGCGCTTCGCCGGCGTCCGGCCGAAGCAAGCCGACCGCCATCGACAGCGACGTCGTTTTCCCGGCTCCGTTGGGGCCTACGAGGCCGAAGAACGACCCCCGCGGCACTTCAAGCCGCACATCGTCTACTGCCAGCGTGGTCCCGAACCGTTTGGTGAGTCCGTAAAGCCCCATGGCCGCGTCGTCGGACACCGGTTCCCCCTTCCCGTGGTGTGCGCACGACTGTACGCGGGGTCACCGACAAAAAGCGGGCGGAGTGGTCTCGGAAAGCCGAGGATCCGGGGTCCCGGACATCGCAAGCAGCCCGCGCACCGCGCGCACGAGCTTGGGCCACGAGGTGGGCTTCCGGACGTCGTACGCGCGCAGCAGCTGCCGGAGCATGGTGAGCGTGTCGAAGTAAATGCGTTCGCACACCAGCTGTTCGTCCGCGTCGAAGAGGAAGTACGCGGTCATCCGGACCCGGAACCGCTGCCCGGTGGGCGGGATCTTCCCGAGCGGCCCGCGATGCGTGCCGAGAAGCCAGAATTCGACGATTACCGCATCCGCGCTGTGCCGCAGAGCGATGATTTCGTGGTCTTGGTCGGGAAAAGCGCGGCGCGTTTCGTCGTAGTAGCCGCGCACGGCGGAATCGCCGTCGTGCACGGTCATCGTCGGCACGATCTCGTAGTGCGGATGCGGGAACGTCGCCAGCACGTCGTCCCAGTCCTGGCGCACCTCGTCGTGGAAGTGGTCGAGGACGAGCTTTTGCCGGGCACGCAGCACTTCGGGCGCGGGGATGGCCAACGGGTCCACGGGTTCCTCCAAGCCAGGGGAGCGAAGCCGCAATTTAATCCACACTGTGGGTTTAGCGCAAGTGCGCCATGATGGAGCCGTGAACACCACGACGCGCCGGGGACGCCCGCGCAAGGGAGACGCCAGGCTGTCGCGGGAGGCGATCCTGACGGCCGCGCTGGAAGTGGTCGACGCCGACGGGGCGGCAGCGGTGAGCATGCGGACAGTCGCGCAGCGTCTCGGCGTGGACGCGAAGAGCCTCTACCACCACATCGACGGCAAAGAGGCCTTGCTCGACGCCGTCGCCGGACACGTACTGGGCGGGATCGATCTCCCGGAGCTCACCGGGCAGCCCGAAGCGGATCTCCGCGCCATCGCCCAGTCGTTCCGAAAAGCAACCCGAGCGCACCCGCAGGCCGCCGCGCTTGTCCTAACCAGACAGTTGCCGTCGATCGCCGCGCTCGCTCCGGTCGAGGCGGTGCTTTCGGTGCTGCGCAAGGCAGGCGCGTCACCGGAAGAGGCGGTGCACCTGCTGCGCTCGCTTCTGGCCGTCGTCGTCGGCTCGCTTCTGCGCGAGGCGGGCGCGGGACCGGCGTTCGGCGTCACCGACGAAGCCGGGATCGCCCACCGCCGCGCCGAATTGGAGCAGACCGAGCTCCCCGCCGTGGTCGAATCCGCGCCGCATCTGGCGCGGTGCGATCACGAAGCGGAGTTCGCTTTCGCCGTCGACCTCGCGGTAGCCGCCACGATGCAGCGACTCGCTACTCCCCGCAGGTGATCTTCGGCTGCGGGTTGTAGCGGACCGACCGCGTGTGCCGCGAAACTTCCCGGCCCGACGACGCGTCGCGCAGGATCCGGGTGTCGCTCGCGGTGAAACCGGGCGCGCCGTTGGACGCGTGGCAGTTCTCCGCCGGACCCGGTTTCGTCGGCGGCGGCGTCGGATTCGTGCGCTCGCCGGGGACCGATTCGACCGTGTACCGCTTGGTGCCCCACAGTTTCACGGTGATCGACGACGGCGTCCAGACGGTCTGGATCGCGACGCCGGTGTCCGAGTCGTTGGTGAACTTCAGGTCGATCACGCTGGCGCCGTTGGGGTTCTGGAACACCGTCGCCTCGCGCGCGGCCGGGTAGCGGCTGATGTAGTAGCTGTGTTCCTTGTGCCCGGCGTCCTTCATCCCGGAGAAGTACGCCGCGTTGTACAGCGTGGTGGCGAACTGCGAAATGCCGCCGCCGACCTCGCGGGCGGGCGCGCCGTTCTCGATCACGCCGGCTTCGACGTAGCCCTGCGGACGCCCGCGCGGACCGGTGAATCCGTTGAGGCTGAACGTTTCTCCCGGCTTGACGATCGCGCCGTTCACCTTCTCGGCGACCACCCGGATGTTCGTGCCGGAGTCGGCGGCGAACCCGCCGGTGGTGAACTCGCCGATGACTTCCTTGACGCCCAGCTTGTCCGCCTGCTCGGTGGTCACCTTCGCGGGCGTCTTCTTGTAGATCGCCTTCAGCTCGCGGCTGTCGGTCTGCTTCAGCGTGTTCGGCAGCGGCTTGAGGCTCTGTTCCCAGTCGACCGTGTTGCCGTCCGCGGACGGCTCGACGACGGGTTTCCCGCCGGAGAACGCGATGGCCGCGTCCTTGCCCTCCTGCTCGGTGGACTTCAGCTGCGGCGCGAGCGCGTCGGTGACCTTCTTCGGGTCGATCTGCGGGGCGAGGCCGCCGCCGTCGCCGGGCACGAACGTGAGCGCGCCGGCGATCTGCTCCGGCGTCAGCGTCGCGTCCGCGCCTTCGCCCTTGACGACGACCGGCGCGGACACCGCGGGCTTGGCGAATTCGGTGAGCGCGCGCTGAACGCCCTCGGCGGTGGTGCGCACCGGCGTCGGCGTGACCGGAAGGGTCAGTTCGCTGCCCGAAGCCCAGCCGCTCAGCACCTTCGCCCGCGCCGCCGCGACGTCCAGCTTCTGCCCGACCTGCGGCGGGACTGCGACCGGAGTGGTGCCGTCGAACCGGATCGTGCCCTCGGCGGGCGCCCGGTCGACACGGCCGCGCAGGTCCTCGAGCGCCGGGTCGAGCTTCGCTGCCTCGACGTGCGACACGACGCCCAGTTCCCGCGTGCTGAAGAACGACGCCAGCCGGGTGAAGGGGTTGATCGGCTGGTCGCCCGCCTGGTCGAGGGTGCCGCTCCAGTCGAGCCCCAGCCCTGCCTCGGTCGGCGACAGCTTGGTGTGCGCGTTGCCCGCAGTGACCGTGAGCGGCTGGGTGAGCCGCGGCTCGATCTTCCCGCGCAGCTCGCGTTCGGCGACCGGCCGCTCCAGCCCGCCGACGTCCACGCCGGCCACGACGACGCCGCGCGGCACCCGGCCCTGGCTGGTCAGCAGGTCGATGAGGTACGCGACGACCAGGACGCCGAGCACGCCGCCGCTGATCCAGCCGGCTTTGCGCAGGCCGCGCCTTCGCGGCGGGGACGGAGGTTCCTCCGGTGGTACGACCGGCAGGACCTCGGTCTGGTCGCTGTCGGTTTCCGGCCAGCGCGGTTCGTACTGCACCTCACGACCCCTTCGATTCGCTGCGGTCAGGGGCACAGCGTACGGGCCGAGCCGGACATGCCGGACTACTGCCCCCAGCGGAACAAACCGGTCACCCAGCGTCCGGTTCCGGATTGGCGCCGGCGCGGGCGAGGAAGTCGAAGTCGCAGCCCTCGTCGGCCTGCGTGATGTGCTCCGCGTACAGCGCACCGTAACCCCGCTCGAACCGCGGCGCAGGGGCGGCCCACGAGGCGAGACGACGTTCCAGTTCGGCCTCGTCGACCTCCAGCCGCAACGTCCGCGCGGGCACGTCCAGGGTGATCAGGTCGCCGTCGCTGACCAGCGCGAGCGGCCCGCCGACGTGCGATTCCGGTGCCACGTGCAGCACGCACGCGCCGTAACTGGTGCCGCTCATCCGGGCGTCGGAGATCCGCACCATGTCCCGCACGCCTTGTTCCAGCAGGTGCGCCGGGATCGGCAGCATGCCGTACTCGGGCATGCCCGGACCGCCGAGCGGCCCGGATCCGCGCAGCACCAATACGGAATCGGCGGTGATGCCCAGCGCCGGGTCGTCGATGCGCTTCTTCAAGTCCTGGTAGTTGTCGAAAACCACTGCTGGACCGGTGTGGGTGAGCAGAGCGGGGTCGGCGGCGATGTGCTTGATCACCGCGCCGCCGGGCGCGAGGTTGCCGCGCAGCACGGCCACGCCGCCCTCGCTGGCGACGGGGTTGTCGCGCGGGCGGATCACGTCGTCGTTGTGCACGCGGGCGTCGGCGAGCGAGTCGGCGAGCGGACGTCCGGTGACGGTGACCCGGTCGAGGTGCAGCAGGTCGGTCAAGCGGGACAGCAGCCCGGGCAGGCCGCCTGCGTAGTAGAAGTCTTCCATCAGCCAGTCGCCGCCGGGCCGGATGTTCGCCAGCACCGGCACGCGGCGGGCGATCGCGTCGAAATCCTGCAGCGACAAGGAAATCCCGCTGCGGCCGGCCATCGCGATCAGATGGATCACCGCGTTGGTCGACCCGCCGAGCGCCAGCACGGTCGTGATCGCGTCGGCGTACGCGCGCTCGTCGACGATCTTCGCGATCGTGAGGTCCTCCCACACCATGCCCACGATGCGCGCGCCGCTCGCCGCGGCCATCCGGTGGTGCGCGGAATCGACCGCCGGGATCGAGGCCGCGCCGGGCAGCGTCAGCCCGAGCACCTCGGCGGCGGACGTCATGGTCGACGCGGTCCCCATCGTCATGCAGTGGCCGGGGGAGCGGGCGAGGCCGCGTTCGAGTTCGGCCAGTTCGCGGTCGCCGATCGTGCCCGCGCGCCGTTCGTCCCAGTACTTCCACATGTCGGTGCCGCTGCCGAGCACCTCGCCGCGCCAGTTTCCGCGCAGCATCGGGCCCGCGGGCACGAAAATCGACGGCAGCCCGGCGCTCGCCGCGCCCATCAGCAGCGCCGGGGTGGTCTTGTCGCAGCCGCCCATCAGCACCGCGCCGTCGACCGGATACGACCGCAGCAGTTCCTCGGTCTCCATCGCCAGCAGATTCCGGTACAGCATCGGCGTCGGCTTCTGATACGTCTCCGACAGCGTCGCCACCGGGAACTCCAGCGGGAATCCGCCCGCCTGCCACACGCCGCGCTTGACCTGCTCCGCGCGTTCGCGCAGGTGCTGGTGGCACGGGTTGATGTCGCTCCAGGTGTTGAGGATGCCGATCACCGGCTTCCCGAGGTGTTCTTCCGGCTCGTAGCCGAGCTGCCGGGCGCGGGTGCGGTGGCTGAAGTTCCGCAGGTCGTCGCCGCCGAACCAGCGGTGGCTGCGCAGGTCCTCGGGTGCCTTCATTGCTGCGCGTCCTCTCGGTCGACGGATGGCATCTGATATATGATCGTACGTGTCGACGTTCGGAGACGCCCGCCTGGTTGAATGTGCGGGGACGAGCGCGAAAGCCAGGAGGGTCGGCATGCCGTCCACGTTCAGCCTCCCCGCCTCCCGCACCGAGGTGGTGCTGGAGGAGATCCGGCGCGGCATTCTCGCCCGCGAGCTGGTGCCCGGTCAGCAGCTGGTGGAGGCGGAGCTGGCCGCGCGGCTCGGGGTCTCGAAGACGCCGGTGCGCGAGGCGCTCAAGGTGCTGTCCAACACCGGGCTGGTCACGTTCAGCCCGTACAAGGGCGCGTCGGTGTGCGTGGTCGACGGGGAGCTGGCGCGGTCGGTCTACGACGTGCGGATGGTGCTGGAACCGGAAGCGCTGCGCCGCGCGGTGCGGGCGGCGGACCGGGAGTCGTTCGACGAGGCCGCGCAGATTCTCAAGGAGGCGTCGGCCGCGGATGCCGACCAGACCACGTTGAGCCTGCTCAACCGGCGGTTCCACCGTGCGTTGTACGCCGGCTGCGGCAACCCGCTGATGGTGTCGATGCTGGACGACCTGCGCGACCGCGCCGCGCTGATCACCGTGGTCGGCTGGGACGCGAATCCCAGCTGGCGCAAGGAATGGAACGAGCACAAGGCGGTGCTCGCCGCCGCGCGGAAGGGCGACGAGGACGGCGCGGCCGAGCTGCTGCGCGTGCACATCGCGGCGTTCCTCGACCACGTGCTCGAGGCGATCGGGGAGGAGTGACGGCGTGCGGTTGCTGCTCGTCGCGGACACCCACCTGCCGAAGCGGGCGAAGGAACTGCCCGCGCAGGTCTGGGACGAGGTCGCGAAGGCCGACGTCGTGGTGCACGCGGGCGACTGGGTCGACGTGGACACCCTCGACGCTCTTGAAGCCCGCAGCACGCGGCTGATCGGCGTGTACGGCAACAACGACGGTCCTGAACTGCGGAAACGTCTGCCCGAAGTGGCCAGGGAGACGCTGGAGGGCGTCCGGGTGGCGGTCGTCCACGAAACCGGCGACGCGAAGGGCCGGGCGGCTCGCTGCGACGCGTTGTATCCGGACGTCGACGTGCTGATCTTCGGACACAGCCACATCCCGTGGGACACGGTGACGCCCGGCGGGCTGCGGCTGCTCAACCCCGGCTCGCCCACCGACCGGCGGCGGCAGCCGTTCTGCACCTACCAGACTGCGGAGATCAAGAACGGCCGTCTCGGCGACGTCGAGCTGCACGAGCTGCCTCGCCGCGGCTGAGCGGGTAAAACAGGAGGCATGGACCCGGCCCGCGCGCTGCGCGACATCGCCTTCCAGCTCGAGCGCGCCGGTGAACCGACTTACCGCGTGCGCGCGTTCCGTCAGGCCGCCGCTGTGGTCGACAGGCTCTCCGAAGAGGAGCTGGCGTCGCGCGTCGGCGCGAAGACGCTTCAGGCGTTGAAGGGGATCGGCAAAGCCACTGCCGGCGTCATCGAGGACGCGTGGCACGACCGTACGCCCGCGTACGCGGCGAAGCTGCCCGAAAGCAAGCTGCCGGACGGAGGTGCGTTGCGTACGGCGCTTCGCGGCGACTGTCACACGCACTCCGACTGGTCCGACGGCGGCAGCCCGATCCTCGAGATGGCCGAGACGGCACGCGACCTGGGGCACGAGTGGATCGTGCTCACCGACCATTCGCCGCGGCTGACCGTCGCACGCGGGCTGTCTCCGGAGCGGCTGCGGGCGCAGATGGACGAGGTCGCGCGAGTGAACGAGCAGCTGGCACCGTTTCGCCTGCTGCACGGCATCGAGGTCGACATCCTCGACGACGGCGCGCTCGACCAGACCGAGAAGCTGCTGGACCGGCTCGACTTCGTGGTGGCGAGCGTGCACTCGAAACTGCGGATGCCCGCGCGGGAGATGACGCCGCGGATGCTGGCCGCCGTCGAGAACCCGCACGTCCGCGTGCTGGGGCACTGCACCGGACGGCTGGTCGGCGGACGCAGCAGGCCGGAGTCGCAGTTCAACTCGGAGAAGGTGTTCACCGCGTGCCGGGAGAACGGCGTGGCGGTGGAGATCAACTCGCGGCCGGACCGGCTCGACCCGCCGATGGGCTTGCTGCGCCAGGCCGTCGAGCTGGGCTGCGAGTTCGCGATCGACAGCGACGCGCACGCGCCCGGCCAGCTCGACTGGCAGGCTTACGGCTGCGAGCGCGCGGAAAAGGCGGGCATCGGACCGGACCGGGTCGTCAACACGCGGACCGCCGATCAGTTACTGCGATGACCGGGTTCCGCTCCGGATCGAGCCAGCGCAGCACCGCGATCAGGTCGTCTTGTGCGAGAGCGACGCAGCCTGCGGTCGGTCCGCCGGTGGACACGTGCAGGAAGAACGCCGAACCGGCCTTCGCGCGCAACGCCGATTCCTTGCGCGCCGACGTCCGCTGGGTACGGGCCGAGCTCCCGTACCCAGCGGTCGCCGTCGCGGTCCCACGCGGAGGCGGAGTGCGCGGTGACCGCGAGAACCTGCTGCGGGCTCAGTTGATCTCGTACGGGTCGCCGTAGACCTTCCACTTCAGCGGCGTGTGCAGATCGAGGTTGCCGTCGTTGAGGAACACCAGCTGCTCGGTGTCGACGCGGGAGGTGTCCGCATGCGCTTCCTCCTTCTTCATGACCACCTTGCGCGCGTCGAGGAACGCCTTGAGGTAGGCGGTTTCGTCGCCGCCCTGGGACGGCGGCTTCGCCTGCGACAGCGCGGCGTCGCGGATGCCGCCGAAGCTGTCGGTGCTCGTGCCGGGGCCGTGCATCACGATGGCGTCGTAGTAGATGAACTGGCCGAGCGCGCCGAGACCGTCGGACTTGCCTTGGTTCACCGCCGGGTCGAAGTACACGCGGTCGCGTTCGCTGTTCTGCGCGGCCTGGAATTCCTCGGTGCCCGCGGCCTGCTTCCACGCGCTTTCGAAGGCCGAGCCGAGACCCTCGTGCGAATCGGAGCCGTTGACCTTTTCCAGCGCGGGCAGGAACTTCGCCAGCGGGTTGTCCGGCACGGACTTGGTGTAGGCCTGCACGAGTTCCAGCATGTCGCCGGTGCCGGAGCAGAACCCGATGATGCCCGCGGTGTACCCGCGTCCGTCGCCGATGTCCTCGATGTAGGAGTACTGCTTCTTCCAGTCGAGCGACGAGTTTTCCGCGCTCGACACCAGCTGCATCGCGATCTCTTTTTTCTCCGGGGACGCGAGGTCGCCGCCCGAGCCGAGCACCGAGGACGCCGAAGCGGCGAGCGGGGCGGGCACGGCGGCGGCCGAGAGAGCGGGAGTGCTGAGGACCAGAGCGAGGGCCGAGGCAGCCGTGAGACCGGCGGCCAGCGCGGGCCGCATCGTCTTGCGCATGAGGGGAATCCCTTTCCGCGGTACGTGGGCAAGGCGGCCGGACCGGCGAATGACCCGGTTCCGGGTACTGCTGCGGCGTAGCGCCACGATAACCGAGCGTGAAGCGGCGAGGCAAGGGATACGAAAATTTTTCACGGATGTGAACGTCAGTGGTCCACTATGGACGATGAAGGTTGCCTGAAGCAGGCCGGAAAATGACTGGGACCACGGGATCCGGCCGTCATCTGTCTATTGTGGACTCAAAGCGGAGCTCCCAGCAAACCTTAAAGACATGGTAAACTCGCCCTGAGATGACGACTGCTGCCGCCGCTCCCGCGCCGCGGCACCGGTCCATCCTCGTCCTGCTGCTCGCCGCGCTGCTCCTGCTCGGCGTAGCCGTCCCCGGGCCAGGACCGGCGGGCCCGCGTTCGCACGACGCTGAACCCGCCCTGGTCCAGGAACAGGGCCCGCATCTGGTCGCCGCGCATCCGCTGCCGCTCGCCGACGCCCCCGGCGAGATCCGCCTCGCCCGGCCGGATTGGTGCACCGTCCCGTTTTCCGCCGCGCCGCCGGTCGAACTGGACCGCGCGCCCGCAGCCGCCGCGGCACGCGCTCCTCCGGGTTGCTGAGTACTCGTTTCCCACCTGTACCCGGCTCTCAAGAGGATTTCATGAGCAACGGTCATGCTTTGCTGGCCGTCGGCGGCGCGTTTCTCGCCGCCGGCGCCCTCGCCCGCGTCGGCGCCCGGATCGGGCTGCCCACGATTCCCCTGTTCATGCTGGCCGGTTTCGTCTTCGGCCCGCACACCCCCGGACTGTCCCTTGTGGACGATCCGGCCGAGTTCGGCGTACTGGCCGGGCTCGGTCTCGTGTTCCTGCTCTTCTATCTGGGACTGGAGTTCTCGCTCGACGACCTCGCCCGCGGCGGCGCCAGACTCGCCGGCGCGGGGGTGGCCTACCTCGTGCTGAACATCGGCGGCGGGCTCGCGTTCGGCTTCGCGCTCGGCTGGGGCACGCGCGAGGCGCTGGTGATCGCCGGCGCGATCGGCATCTCCTCGTCGGCCATCGTCACCAAACTGCTCCTGGAAACCCGGCGGATGAACAACCGGGAATCCCGCCTCATCATGGGCATCGTCGTGCTCGAAGACCTGTTCCTCGCGCTGTACCTGGCCCTGTTACAGCCGGTGCTCAGCGGTGCGGACGGCTTCGGCGCGGCGCTCGCCGACTTCGGCAAGGCGTTCGGCTTCCTGCTCGTGCTCGCCGCACTGGCGCGCTGGGGCGGACGGCTCGTGTCGCGGCTCTTCGGTTCGGCGGACGACGAACTGCTCACCGTCTGCTTCGTCGGCGTGGCCGTGCTCGGCGCCGCGGTGGCCGAGGAGGTGGGCGTGTCCGACGCGATCGGCGCGTTCATGGTCGGCATGATGCTCGGCAATTCCCAGGTCGCGCCGCGGGTGCACAAGCTGGTGCTGCCGCTGCGGGACGCGTTCGGGGCGTTGTTCTTCTTCATCTTCGGGCTGTCGATCGACCCGGGCGCGGTCGGCACGGTCGTCCTCCCGGTGCTCGCCGCGGTCGCGCTGACGCTGGTGCTGAACCTCGCCGCCGGCGCGTTCGCCGCCCGGCTGCACGGCTTCGATCGGCAGGAGGGCGTGAACATCGGCCTGACTGTGCTCACCCGGGGCGAGTTCTCGCTCGTCTTGGCGACGATGGCGACCGCGGCCGGGCTGGATTCGCGAGTGGCCCCGTTCGTCGCCGGGTACGTGCTGCTCCTGGCCGTGATCGGCCCGCTCGCCGTGCTCCGCTCGGACCGGCTGACCTGGCTGCTTCCGGCCAAGCTCGTGCGGCCGCGGCCGGCCCCGGTGCCGTGAGCCGGGGACGCCGGGCTGTCGCTCGCGGCATATTCGGAAGCCACGACGGTCACGCACGGCTATCCTTGGCCCAAGTATGTCCACTCCAGCCCCCTTCGCAGAGCTGCGCGCCCAGCTGCCCGAATTGATGCTGCGCGACGAGCACCGGCTGCGCCGTCGTCTCGACGGCGCGCGCCGGTCTCGCGACAAGCAGCAGACGGCCGAGCGCATCGCCGCCGACGTCGAAACGGCGCTGCTGCGCGTGCAGCAGCGCCGCGAAAGCGTGCCGAAGATCGAGTACCCCGCCGAGCTGCCGGTCAGCAGGCTCAAGGACGAGATCGGCGACGCGATCCGCGACCACCAGGTGGTGATCGTCGCGGGGGAGACCGGGTCGGGCAAGACCACGCAGCTGCCGAAGATCTGCCTCGAGCTGGGCCGCGGCGTGCGCGGGCAGATCGGGCACACCCAGCCGCGCCGGCTGGCCGCGCGCACGGTCGCCGACCGGATCGCCAGCGAGCTGAAGACCGAACTGGGCGACACCGTCGGCTACAAGGTCCGGTTCACCGACCAGTCCGGCCAGGACACCCTGGTCAAGCTGATGACCGACGGCATCCTGCTGGCCGAGATCCAGACCGACCGGATGCTGCGCCAGTACGACACGCTGATCATCGACGAGGCGCACGAGCGCAGCCTCAACATCGACTTCATCCTCGGCTACCTCAAGCAGCTCCTGCCGCGCCGTCCCGACCTGAAGGTGATCATCACCTCGGCGACGATCGACCCGGAGCGGTTCTCGCGGCATTTCGACGACGCGCCGATCGTCGAGGTCTCCGGCCGGACCTACCCGGTCGAGGTGCGCTACCGGCCGCTCGTGGACCCGGACGATCCCGAGGGCGATCCGGACCGCGACCAGACGCAGGCGATCGCCGAGGCGGTCCAGGAGCTGTCCGGCGAAGGTCCCGGCGACATCCTCGTGTTCCTCTCCGGCGAACGCGAGATCCGCGACACCGCGGACGTGCTGAACCGGCTGGAGCTGCGGAACACCGAGGTGCTGCCGCTGTACGCGCGCCTGTCCGCGGCTGATCAGCACCGCGTGTTCCAGCGGCACACCGGACGGCGGATCGTGCTGGCCACGAACGTCGCCGAGACGTCGCTGACCGTGCCGGGGATCAAGTACGTGATCGACCCGGGCACCGCGCGCATCTCGCGCTACAGCCACCGCACGAAGGTGCAGCGGCTGCCGATCGAGGCGGTTTCGCAGGCGTCGGCGAACCAGCGCAAGGGCCGGTGCGGGCGTACCTCGGACGGCATCTGCATCCGGCTGTACTCCGAAGAGGACTTCGAATCGCGGCCGGAGTTCACCGATCCGGAGATCCTGCGGACGAACCTCGCTTCGGTCATCCTGCAGATGACGTCGCTCGGCCTCGGGGACATGAACGCGTTCCCGTTCGTCGAACCGCCGGACCGCCGCCAGGTCACCGACGGCGTCCAGCTGCTGCAGGAGCTCGGCGCGTTCGAGACCGGCGATTCCTCGAAGCTCACCGAGGTCGGCCGCAAGCTCGCGCTGCTGCCGGTGGACCCGCGGATGGGCCGGATGGTGCTGGAGGCCGCGCAGAACGGCTGCGTGCGCGAGGTGATGATCATCGCCGCCGCACTGTCCATTCAGGACCCGCGCGAACGGCCCGCGGAGAAGCAGCAGGCCGCCGACGCGCAGCACGCCCGGTTCGCCGATCCGACCTCGGACTTCCTCTCCTACCTCAAGCTGTGGGAGTACGTCAGCGAACAGCAGAAGACGCTGACCGGCAACCAGTTCCGCCGGATGTGCCGCACCGAGTACCTGAACTACCTGCGGATCCGCGAGTGGCAGGACATCTTCGGCCAGCTGCGCCAGCTCGCCAAACCGCTCGGCATCACGCTCAGCACCACCCCCGCCGAGCCGCAGCACGTGCACACGGCGCTGATTTCCGGGCTGCTGTCGCACATCGGGCTCAAAGACCCGGCGAAGGGCGACTACCTCGGCGCGCGCGGGGCCCGGTTCTCGGTGTTCCCGGGTTCGGCGCTGTTCAAGAAGCAGCCGCGCTGGGTGATGTCGGCGGAGCTGGTGGAGACGTCGCGGCTGTGGGGCCGGGTCAACGCGCGGATCGAGCCGGACTGGGTCGAACCGCTCGCGCAGCACGTCGTGAAGCGTTCGTATTCGGAGCCGCACTGGGAGCGCAAACAGGGCGCGGTGATGGCGACCGAGAAGGTGACGCTGTACGGCGTGCCGCTCGTGGCCGACCGGCGGGTGAACTACGGCCGGATCGACCCGGAGATCTCGCGCGCGATGTTCATCCGGCACGCGCTGGTCGAGGGCGACTGGCACACGAACCACCGGTTCTTCGCCGAGAACCGGGCGCTGCTGGACGAGGTCGAGGACCTGGAGAACCGCGCCCGGCGGCGCGACATCCTGGTGGACGACCAGACCCTGTACGAGTTCTACGACGCGCGAGTGCCCGAGGACATCGTGTCCGTGCGGCATTTCGACAGCTGGTGGAAGAAGGCGCGGCGGAACGAGCCGGACCTGCTGTCGTTCGAGAAGTCCATGCTCATCAACGAGGTCGCGGGCGCGGTCCGCGAATCGGACTACCCGGACTCGTGGACGCAGGGCACGCACGTTTTCAAGCTGACCTACCAGTTCGAGCCCGGAGCAGACGCCGACGGCGTGACCGTGCACATCCCGCTGCCGGTCCTGAACCAGGTGACGCCGGACGGTTTCGACTGGCAGGTGCCCGGTCTGCGCGGCGAACTGGCGACGCAGCTGATCAAATCGCTGCCGAAAGCGTTGCGGCGCAACTTCGTCCCGGCTCCGGACACGGCTGCCGACGCGTTGACGCGAATGTCCCCTTCGGACGGTCCGCTGCTCGACATCCTCGGCGACGAACTGCACGCGATGCGCGGCATCGACATCCCGCACACGGCGTGGGACCTTTCGACGGTGCCGGACCACCTCCGGATCACCTTCCGCGTGGTGGACGAGCGCGGCAAGCGGGTGGCCGAGGGCAAGGACCTGGACGAGCTGAAGCGCCGTCTCGCGCCGCGCGTGCGGGAGACGATTTCCAAGGCCGCCAACAGCATCGAGAAGGCCGGCCTGGTGCAGCCGTCGTTCGGCGAGCTGCCGAAGGTGTTCGCGTCGACCCGGCGCGGCCACGACGTGAAGGCGTACCCGGCGCTGGTGGACGAGGGCGCGTCGGTGGCTGTGCGGCTGCTGGACACGCCTGCCGAACAGCAACACGCGATGTGGTCCGGCACGCGGCGGATGCTGCGGCTGAACCTGAACTCGCCGATGAAGTTCATTACGCGGTCGCTGTCGAACTCCTCGAAGCTCGTGCTGAACCGCAACCCGCACGGCAGCGTCGCGGGCCTGCTGGAGGACTGCGTCGACTGCGCGGTCGACGCACTGATGGCCGCGGCGGGCGGCCCGGTCTGGGACGAGGCGGGTTTCGCGGCGCTGCTGGAAAAGGTGCGCGCTGGGTTGAACCCGAAGGTGCTGGAAGTGCTGACGGAGGTCGAGCGGATCCTGCGCGCGGCCATCGACGTGGAGACTCGCCTCGCGGACACTCGCGGCCCGGCCGAATCGCTGGCGGACATCCGCCGTCAGCTGGACGGTTTGGTGCACGCGGGCTTCGTGACGGAGACCGGCTCCGCCCGGCTGCCCAACGTGGTCCGGTACCTGCGCGGCATCGAGCGGCGGCTGGAGAAGCTGCCGCTGGAGCAGACACGCGACCTGCAGCGGATGGCGGACGTCGCGTGGATCACGAAGGAGTACGAGGACGCGGTGGCCACGTTGCCGCCGGGGACGTCGTCGCCCGCACTGGCGGAGGTGCGGTGGATGATCGAGGAGCTTCGGGTGAGCTTCTTCGCACAGACACTGGGGACGGCGCATCCGGTGTCGTTGAAGCGGATCACGAAGGCGTTGGACGAAGCGCTGGCGTAGCCGTCACTTCACGAGGAGAGTGACGGTGGCAGCGCTGGCGGAAATCGTGCCCGCGACGGCGGACAGCGAGGCCGCCACTCCGCTCAGGTTGCTGAGCATTCTTCGGAGCGCTTTCGCCGGTGCTTGCTCCTTGACCGCCATGGCGAGCTTCTGCCATTTGTGCTGCCGGATGTGACAACCGAGCAGGATGCCGTTGGCGTTGTTGCGGCAGAACTCGTTCTTCCTGGTGTTCGCGACGCCCGGCCCGATCGACGGGATCGCCCACAGGGCGATGACCGCGATGAAGGCAAGAAAGCTCCAGAAGCTGCCAAGTGTGCGTTGTGTTTTTCTCCCCACCATGGCGCACGACGGTACTGATCATTTCCGATCCGCGGATAGCGCCTTTGCGGTGGAATGTCCCGCGCCGAGTTCGGCCGACGGCAACCCCGCGTCCCCCGAACGGATTTCCCGGGTGCCGCCATGTGGTTGCTGGGAAACATGAGTCAGCTGATCACTTCGCCTCCGCGTAATTGTCCACCGATTTCGCTTCCATGGGAAATCGCACCGGGCACGCCTCGCCGAAGACCAGCCGGGCCGCTTCCTGGATCGCTGTCTCCACGATTTCCGCGACCTCATCAGCCAGCTCCGCAGGGGCATGCACGATCACCTCGTCGTGCAGGAAGAACACCAGATGCGCCGGTTCGGGCAGCCGACCGCGCAAAGTCGCCAGCAAGACCGCCGTCAGGTCGGCCGCACTTGCCTGCACCACGAAATTCCGCGTGAACCGGCCCCAACTGCGCGACGCCCGCCGCGCGCGGGTTTCTGTTGCCTCGTCTTCGGTGAGCCCGCCGGTCAAAGCACGCCAAGCAGCAGACGGAGCCGGAGAAGTACGGCCCAGCCTGGACCGAACCCGTTCACCCCGTTCGCCTGCCGCGGCGGCGTGCTCCACATAGGACACTGCGTCCGGGAAACGCTGGCGCAGCAACGCGAGCAGCGGACCGGCCTCGCCGGAGGTGCCGCCGTACATCGCGGACAGCATGGCGATTTTCGCGCGGGAACGGTCGTCTCGCGTGTCTCCGGGGCGGAGCGGGACGTAGCGGGTGCCGGAGAATAGCGCTTCCGCCAGCCGGGCGTACAGGTCGGTAGCCGCGGCGACTTCGGCAAGGCGGCGGTCGCCGGACAGCGCGGTGAGGACGCGCGGCTCCAGTTGCGCACCGTCGGCGACGACGAGTTTCCAGCCGGGATCCGCGGACGCGCACGAGCGCAGCGCGCGCGGGATCTGCAGCGCCCCGCCGCCCCGGGTAGCCCACCGGCCGGACACCACGCCGCCGACCACGTAGTGCGGCCGGAAGCGTCCGTCGGCTACCCATTCGTCCAGCCACGCCCAGCCGTTGGCCGAGTGCAGCCGCGACAGTTCCTTGTACTCCAGCAGCGGCGCGACCGCGGGATGGTCGATGTCCTGCAGCAGGTACTTCCGCGCCGCCGGGATTTCGATGCCCTCCCTGGCGAGCGCGCGGACGACGCTGGCCGAGGAATCGGGATTGACCGGCCGCCCGCCCAGCGCCGCGGAGATTTTCGCGGCGAGCTCGACCAAGACTTTCGGGCGTTGACCAGCGGGTACGCGGGGGCCGAGGCGTTCTTCCAGCAGCTGCAGGTGCCGGTCGGCGCGCCAGGGCAGCCCGGCGGCCGAGATTTCCGCGGCGGCCAGTGCGCTGGCGGATTCGGCCGCGAGCAGCAGCCGCATCCGCGCGGGGGCCTCGGTGGCGGCGACGCGTTTCTCCTGTTCGGCCAGCACTCGCCGGGCCGCCGCGGCGACGGTGACTCCCGGCGGCAGCCCGGGGCCGCGCGGGGAGAACAGCGTGGGCTGCGCGTCCTCGCCGAAGGCCGGGCCGTCGTCGGGCGGTTCCTCCCCGTTCGCCCGGGCCCACGCTGCCCGCAAACTGCGCGATTCGCCCTCCCGGCCCTCGTAGGCGAGCAGCAGCCCTTCGGCGAGCGACAGGTCGTGGCAGCGACCCAGCCGCACCCCCGCCTTGATCAGCGTGGGATAGATCTCCTCGGCTGAGGGCAGCACCCAGCGCGGGCTCTCGGCCGCCTCCAGCCGGCGGACCTCGTCGGCCCAGTCGGCGCGCGAAAGCCCGCGGAGGGTCCCCGCGGGGCCCTCGATCGTGTAGCCGGAGTCCTCCTCCCGGCCGGTGATCACCTGCACCGTCCCATTGTGCGGACCAGCACCGACAATTTCTGAGCACCGGCTCTCGAAGCGCTTCCCGGACGGTCCGTGACCGGCATGGGAGATTTCCTCCCCGGCCGGGCACTGGTGCGCGGACGGGCCTTGCTTTACTGTCGAGTAACTCCCATACCGGCGGTACGGAGACCGTCGGCGTGGGCGCTCCCGCCGCAGCAATGGAGGTGCCCGGATGAGTGTGGCCGAGCTGGCCGGCCAGGTGGCAGGCAAGCTGACCGAGACCGTGCGCAGCGTCGAGGTGATGCGCCGCGCCGGCCTGGTGCCGTTTCCCCGGCTCGACGAGGGCCTGCGCTCCCTCGTCGCGATCCGCAAGTACGGCCCGTTCGCCGGCGCGAACCACATCGCCGCGCGGCGCGATTCGACGGCCGTCGGGATCGTCGACGACCTCGGCCCGCTCACCTTCAAGCAGCTCGACGACCAGTCCAACGCGCTCGCCCGCGCCTGGTCGCAGCGCGGGCTCGGCCCCGGTTCGGTGATCGCCGCGCTGTGCCGCGACCACCGCGGGCTCGTGCTCACGATGGCCGCCTCGGGCAAGCTCGGCGCGCGGCTGCTGCTGATGAACACCGGGTTCGCCAAACCGCAGTTCGCCGACGTCGCCCAGCGCGAGGGCGTCACCGCGCTCGTCTACGACCAGGAGTTCACCGGCCTGCTCGACGCGATCGACGAGAACGTCGACCGGTACCTGGCCTGGGTGGACGAACCGGGCGGGCACGAGATCCCGGTGCTCGCCGAGATCGTCGCCAGCACCGACGACCGCCCGCTGCCCGCGCCCGTCAAACCCGGCGGTTTCGTGCTGCTCACCAGCGGCACCACCGGCACCCCGAAGGGCGCGCCGCGACCGCACACGTCCGCGCTGGCGTCGGCGCAGTTCCTGGACCGCATCCCGCTGCGCTCCGGCGAAGCGACCTTCATGGGCGCGCCGCTGTTCCACGGCACCGGGCTGTCGCAGTTCATCCTCAGCTTCGCGCTCGGCTGCACGGTGGTGATGCGCCGGAAGTTCGACCCGGAGGCCACGCTGAAGGGCGTCGCCACGCACCGGTGCACCGCGCTCGTTCTGGTGCCGACGATGCTGCAGCGGATCGTCGACCTGCCGAAGGAGGTCCGCGACCGGTACGACACGTCGTGCCTGCGGATCATCTTCGTCGCCGGGTCCGCGCTGTCGCCGGATCTCGGCAACCGGGCGAACGAGGAATTCGGCGACGTCGTGCACAACCTGTACGGCTCCACGGAAGTCGCGGTGGCGACGGTCGCGACGCCGGAGGACTGGAAACGCGCACCGGGCACGGTTGGCCGCGCACCGGTCGGCTGTCGCGTCGCGCTGTACGACGAACATGGCGCCAAGATCACTGAGCCGCACGTGACCGGGCGGGTGTTCGTCGGCAGCGGGCTCAGCTTCGGCGGCTACACCGACGGCCGCAACAAGGAAATCATCGACGGCCTGCTCTCCAGCGGCGATGTCGGCCACTTCGACGAGGACGGTCTGCTGTTCATCGACGGCCGCGATGACGAGATGATCGTCTCCGGCGGCGAAAACGTGTTCCCGATCGAGGTGGAGAACCTCTTGGTGGAGCGCGAAGACGTCCTCGAGGCGGCAGTGATCGGCGTGGAGGACCCGGACTTCGGCGAACGGCTCAAGGCGTTCGTGGTGCGGACCGAGGGCTCGACGCTCGACGAGGACGGCGTGCGCGAGTACGTGAAGGCGAACCTGGCGCGCTACAAGGTGCCTCGGGACGTGGAGTTCCTGGACGAATTGCCGCGCAACGCGACCGGGAAGGTGTTGCGGACCAAGCTGAGCTGAGCGCGGTCAGGGGAAGAAGCCCTGCACGTAGGGATCGGCGAGGGAGCGGACTTCGGCGGGGGTCCCGGCGGCGACGGTTCGCCCGTCGCGCAGGAACACCATCGCGTCGGCGACTCCGGTCTCCAGCAGCAGGGGGCCGTCGTGGGTGATGGTGAGGACGGCGGCGCCGGTGTCGGCGTACGCGCGCAGGCTGGCCCACACGTCGTACGCGGTGCCGCGGTCGAGGGACGCGCTAGGTTCGTCCACAACGAGCAGGTCCGGTTCGGACAGCAAGGCCGCCGCGAGCGCGGCCCGCTGAATCTGCCCGCTGGAAAGCTGGTGGGGAAAGAGCTCCAGCGTCTCCATGGGACAGACCGCTGCCTTGCAGGCGTCCTCGACGCTCCGTCCGTGATGGAGCTGCTGACGCTCGTCCAGCTGCGCGCCGACGGTTCGCTCCGCAGCGAACGCCGTGACCCCGGACTGCGGCACCAGGCCGACGGTGCCGGTGATCCGCACGGCCCCCGAGCTGCGCGCCACCGAAGGAAGCGAACCCGTCAACGCCGCCGCGACGATGGATTTGCCGCATCCGGATTCGCCGAGCAACGCGGTGATCCGTCCCGCTGGCACCGCGAAACACACCGAGTCCAGAACCGTCTCGCGCCACCGTCCGGTGTCGACCACGACGGTCAGCTCGCGCACCTCGGCTACCGGAGTCACGAACCCCAGCCGATGCCGAAGATCCCCGGCCCGAAATCCAGCGCGATCGCGTGCACGCCGTTGCCGCTGTCGAGCCGCAGCCGGCGCCGGGCCGGTGCTTCGTCGGTGGCGTTCGCGTACTGCCAGCACCGGGCGGGCACTGCGGTCGGGTCGAAGCGGATCTCCAGCAGGTACTCGCGGACCGGGCGGCGGAATTCCCGGTAGTGCGTCGCCCGGCATTGCGGGTACGGCGGCCCGGAGTTGCGCAGGGTGTACTCGATGAGGTGCGTTTCGCCGCGTTCCAGCGCGCGGTCGAAGAGCAGTTCGGCCACCAGGATGCCGTGGTCGTCGTCCACTTCGGCGCGGCCGACGCGGCAGTTGCGCACCGGCTGCAAGTCGGGCACCGCCGTCGCGTCGCCCTGTGCGTACACCAGCAGCCAGCGGTCCTGACCGTCCGCACCGGACTGGAACACCGCGCGCGAGGTGACCGAGAGCTGGCCGCCGTCGGCCGCGATGTCGCAGCGGTCGTGCAGGCCGATCAGCTTCAGCTGGTGCTGCTGGTCCAGCGCGTCGGGCGCGCCGACGCGTTCCAGCAGCGGCTGCAGGATTTCGCGGGTGAAGGTGACCGGTTCCTCGCCCGCCCGGTCGCGTCTGCTCGCGCCGCGCGGGCGGGGCGGCGGCAGCAAACCGAGCAGCGCGCCGTCGGGGACGTCGAGGATTTCCTCCAGCACCCGCACCGCCGAAAGCGATCCGGCCCGCTCCGGCTGGCGTTTGCCCGACTGCCAGTAGCTGAGCGCGGTGACGCTGACCGTCGCGCCCCGCGCGCGCAGCCGTGCCTGGATCCGGTCCAGGGAAAGCCCGCTGGCTCCGATCGCGGCGCGCAGCGCGCTCGCGAACGCGGTCCGGCCACCTCCGTCGGTGTCCGGACCGGCGTGGTCCGCCTGCCGCTGCGTCATGTCCCGCCGCCCGCCCCCGCTGGTAACCGACCGTGCCGAGCCCGACACAGGCACGGTAGCAGCCGTCCGACCAGGTTGTACCGCCGTGCCATTCGGACGAACGGGCTAGTACTGGCAACTGGGAACCATTGCCGTGACCTGCGCGGTCGCGCTTCCATGGCCAGGACGGAACGCGCCGCCCCCGGCGCGTCCGGAGCCTCGGCCCCGGCAGCGCGGACCGCGCCCCGCGCCCGGCCGGCGGCCGCGCCCGGAACCGGTGGCCCGGCATGCCCCCAGAGGCCGGGCCACCGGTCATCCGCCGCGGCGAGCGCGAAACTCCTTCGGTTTTCTCCCGGGCCTTCGACGGGATCACACGGACCGCCAGGTGCGGTTACCAGCGGGTAGGCTCCGGGCATGGTCTTGCGGCAGAACATCCTGATCACCGGAGCCAGCTCCGGTCTCGGCGAGGGAATGGCCCGGCAGTTCGCCGCTCGCGGCCGCAATCTCGCGCTGTGCGCCCGGCGCACCGAACGGCTCGACGACTTGGCCGCGGAACTGCGTGCCGCATACCCCGGGATCACCGTCGCCACGCGCGCGCTCGACGTCACCGACCACGACCGCGTCTTCCAGGTATTCGAGGAATTCCGGGCGGAACTCGGCAGGCTCGACCGCGTGATCGTCAACGCCGGGCTCGGCAAGGGACAGCCGGTCGGCGCGGGACGGTTCGACGCCAACCGGCAGACCCTCGAGACCAATCTCGTCGGCGCGGTGGCCCAGATCGAGGCGGCGGCGGGCATCTTCCGCGAACAGCGCGACGGGCACCTCGCGGTGATCTCGTCGTTCATGGCGCTGCGCGGTTTTCCCCGGAATCTCACCGCGTACTCCGCGTCCAAGGCGGGGATCTCCGCGTTCGCCGAGGGTGCGCGGCTGGAGCTGAGCAGCCACGGCATCACGGTCACCGACGTGCGGCCCGGCTACATCAGTTCGGAGATGACCGCTCGCTCGACCAAACGCAACCCGCTTATGGTGTCCGCCGAAGCCGGTGCGCACGCGCTGGTCAAGGCGATCGAAGCGGAACCGAAGCGCGCGTACGTGCCTTCGTGGCCCTGGGTGCCGCTGAGCCTCGCGGTACGCTTGGCTCCTGGCCGGTTGCTGCGGATGTTTTCCTGACGGGACGGGATAAATGGGTGCGATTTACCTGATCCGGCACGGCCAGGCGTCGTTCGGCGCGGCGGATTACGACGCGTTGTCGCCGCTGGGGTTCGAACAGTCCACATTGGTCGGCGCGGAGCTGAAACGGCGCGGGGTCGAGTTCACGCAGGTGCGCTCGGGAACGCTGGCCCGCCAGCGGGACACCGCGGCGACGGCGTTGAAGGCCCTCGGCTGCGACGTGCCGGCGATCGAGGACGAACGCTGGAACGAATACGACCACGTCGACATCGCCGCGCACCACGCGGGCGGTGCGCCGCAAGAGGATCCGCGCGAGTACCAGCGGTTGCTGGACGCCGCGCTGACCGCGTGGGTCGACTCCGGCGACAGCGGCCCGTGCACGGAAAGCTGGCCTGCTTTCCTCGGCCGCTGCACGGCGGCGCTGGCCGAGCTGGCCGGTTCGCTGGGCAAGGGCGAGAACGGGCTCGTGTTCACCTCGGGCGGAGTGCTGGGCGCGGTCGCCGGGTCGTTGCTGGGCACGCCGGGGCCCGGGCTGCTGAAGCTGAACCGTGTCACCGTGAACACCGGCATCACGAAATTGACGTCCGGCCGCGGCGGCGTGAACCTGTTGTCCTTCAACGAGCATCCGCACCTCGAAGGCGAGAACGCGCGGCTGCTCACCTACCGGTAGGAGGCCGGCGTGCAGTTCGGTGAGGTCACCATCGTGCCGGTGAACGGGCACGGTCCGGAAGACGTGGTCGTGGACGCCGAGGGCCGGGTCTACACCGGTGTCGACGACGGCCGGATCCTGCGCGTTTCGCCGGACGGACGGCGGATCGACCTGCTCGGCGACACCGGCGGCCGCCCGCTCGGGCTGGAGCTGTACGGCGACGACGAGCTGCTGATCTGCGACGCCCGCGCCGGTTTGCTGACCATGCCGCTGGCTGGAGGCGACACCACGACCCTCGCGACGTCCGGGGCCGGGCTGGACTTCGTGTTCTGCAACAACGCCGCGGTCGCCGCCGACGGAACGGTCTACTTCACGGATTCCTCGCGCCGCTTCGGCATCGACAACTGGCGCGACGACCTCATCGAACAGACCGCGGGCGGACGCCTGCTGCGCCGCACGCCGGACGGGCACATCGACCTGCTCGGCGACGGTCTCCAGTTCGCGAACGGCGTCGCGCTGCCGCCGGACGAGTCCTATGTGGCGGTCGCCGAAACCGGCGCGTGCCGGGTCAGCCGGGTCTGGCTGACCGGACCGCGCGCGGGCGACCGCGACGTCCTGATCGACGACCTGCCTGGCTTCCCGGACAACATCGCGACCGGTTCGGACGGGCTGATCTGGATCACCGAGGCCAGCCCGCGCCTCCGCGCCCTCGACGTCGTGCGCCGCCTGCCCACGGCGGTCCGGACCGCGGTGCGCGCGTTGCCGGATTCCCTGCAGCCCGCCCCGAAACGCCAGGTGGGCGCCGTCGCCGTCACCCCGGCGGGCGCGGTGGTGCGGGAATTGCGCGGCGAGATCCCGGGATTCCACCTGCTGGTGGGCATCCGCGAGTATCACGGCCGGCTGTGGTTCGGGTCTTTGGAAGAGAACGCGATCGCCTACACGGATCTCTGAAAGGCTTCTTGACTCTCACACCGTGTCAGGCGGTCAACTCGAAGGCGTCATGTTCAGTATCGGAGACTTCGCCCGGCACGGCCGCGTTTCGGTCCGCATGTTGCGGCACTACGACGCGACCGGGCTGCTGCGCCCGGCTCAGGTCGACCCCGTCACCGGTTACCGCTACTACGCCGCTGCCCAGCTGGCGCGCCTCAACCGTGTCATCGCGCTCAAGGATCTCGGCTTCACTCTCCAGCAGGTGCAGGAGATCCTCGACGAGAAGGTCACCACCGAGCAGCTGGGCACCATGCTGCGACTGCGGCGGGCCGACCTGGAAGCGGCGATGGCAGCCGCGGCGGCTCGGCTGGTCCGGGTCGAGGCGAGGCTCCGAGCGATCGAAAGCGAGGGGCACATGCCCGAGAACGACGTCGTCGTCAAGAACGTCCCCGCGGTGCGGGTCGCGGAGCTGACCGCGATCGCCGCGAGTTTCGAGCCGGAGGACATCGGTCCCGTCATCGGACCGCTCTACGACGAGCTTTTCCGGCGAATGGAGGCGGCGGGCATCGCCTGCACCGGCCCCGGGGTGGCCTATTACGAGGACGTCCCGGAGGGCGACGGCAAGGTCGTCGTCCACGCCGCCGTCGAGGTTTCCGCCCCGCTGCGGGACGGCGACGTCCGGGTCCTCGACCTGCCGCCGCTGGAGCACGCGGCGACCATCGTGCACCGCGGTTCCATGGAGACGATCGATCCGGCGGCCCAGGCCCTGGCCCGCTGGATCGACGCGAACGGCTACCAGTCGACCGGCTATCCGCGCGAGGTCAACCTGGAGTGCCCGGAAAACCGCGACGACTGGGTGACGGAACTCCAGGTCTCGGTGACCCGGGCCTGATCAGCGTCCGGTCCACTGTGGACTGCGACCCGCGGACCAGGCGGCGTAGAACTCCTTGTGGTCCTTGGCGGTCATCAGCAACGCCTGCGTGATGGCTTCCAGTTCGATCGAGCTGCCGAGGTCGCTGTCGAGTTCGCGGGTCAGCAGCACCTTCGTGGTCGAGTACGCCAGTGCCGGACCGTCCGCGAGGCGGCGCGCCAGCGCGGCGGCCTCGCCGGCCAGTTCGTCGTCTGGCACGACCCGGTTCGCCAGTCCGATCGCCTCGGCGCGCGCGGCGGGGAGTTTGTCGCCCAGCATCAGCAGTTCCGTCGCGCGGCCGAGGCCGACCAGGCGCGGCAGCAGATACGCCGAACCCATGTCCGCGCCCGCCAATCCGACCTTCGTGAACAGGAACGCGAACTTCGCCGATTCGGCCAGCAGCCGGAGATCGCTCGCCAGCGCGAGGACCGAACCGGCGCCCGCCGCGACGCCGTTGATCGCCGCGATGATCGGGATCGGCGTCTCGCGCATGGCTTTCACCACCGCGCCGGTCATCCGGGTGAATTCGAGCAGTTCCGCGGTGTCCATTTTCTGGAGTTCGCCGATGATTTCCTCGACGTCGCCGCCCGAGCAGAACCCGCGGCCCTTCCCGGTGAGCACGAGCACCCGCACGTCGCCGCGGTGCGGCAGCTCGGCGACGAGGTCGCGCAGGTCGGCGTAGACGTCGAAGGTGAGCGCGTTGAGCTTCTCCGGCCGGTCGAAGGTCACCGTCGCGACCCCGTCGTCCACCGTGAACTCGAAGTGCTCCCACGATTTCGTGAGCGGGACACTGGCGCGGAACGGGCTCATTTCTGGATTCCTCCACCGTCGAGTACGAGGGTCTGTCCGTTGATCGCGGCCGCCGCCGGGGCGGCGAAAAACTCCACGGCGTACGCGATTTCGCCGGGTTCGAGCAGCCGTCCGAGCGGGGACGCGGCAGCGAGCGCGGCTTCCGCGTCGGCCTCGTCGCGGCCGGTGCGCTCGCGGATCCGGGCGACCGAGGTCGCGGTCATGTCGGTGCGCACGAACGACGGGCACACCGCGTTCGACGTGACGCCCGTGCCGGCCACTTCCGCCGCCACCGCGCGCATCAGGCCGACCGCCGCGTGCTTCGACGCGGTGTAGCCCGAGGTGTAGCGCGCCCCGGCCAGACCTGCGGTCGACGCGACCGTGACGATCCGCCCGAAGTCGCGTTCGCGCATTCCCGACAGCACCTCGCGCGTGCACAGGAACGCACCGGTCGCGTTCACCTCGAACTGGCCGCGCCAGTCGTCGAGGCCGGTCTTCGCCAGCGGCGCGCTCGAGGACACCCCCGCGTTGTTGACCAGCACGTCAACCGGTCCGAGTTGGGCGAAGTACGCGCGTACGGCGGCCTCGTCGGTGACGTCGCATTCGGCACGGCCAGGGGAGTGCACGGTCGCACCGGCGCCGCGGAAGCGCTCGGCGACGGCCGCGCCGATGCCGCGGGTGCCGCCGGTGACCACGACGACTCGGTCGGAAAAACTGCTCACTCCCGAAAGCTACACTGCAGCGGGCTGAGGTGTATAGAGTTGGCTCGTGCCCGACACCGAACCCGCCCGCACGCCCCAGGAGCTCGTGATGACGCTGCTGGGCAGCTACGTGCGCCCGCGCGAGAGCAGGCGCGTGTGGTCCGGCGGGCTCGTCGCGCTGCTGCACGAGCTGGGGTTCTCCGACGGCGCGGCCCGCATCGCGCTGACCCGGCTGGTGCGCCGCGGCCTGCTGTCGCGGCACCGCGAGGGCAGGCTGGTGCACTACTCGCTGACCGCGCGCACGGTCGCCCTGCTCGACGACGGCGACCGGCGGATCTTCGGCCTCGGCCGCCGCGACGAACCGGCCGGGACCTGGACCGTGCTGTGGCAGAACATCCCGGAAACCCGGCGCAAATCCCGCGAACGGCTGGTGCGGCGGCTGCGCTTCCTCGGCTTCGGCCCGGTCCAGGACGGCACCTGGCTCGCCCCGCACGACCGCGAGGCCGAGGTGCTCGCCCTGCTCACCGAACTCGAGGTCGCCGAACACGCCGGTCTGATGCTCGGCACGCCGTCCGCCGCGCTGGACGTGCGCCGGCTCGCCGGACGGGCCTGGGACCTCGACGGACTGTCCGCCCGCTACGCCGCGTTCGTCGCGGAATTCGGCGACTGCCCGCGCGAGCTCGGCGATCCGGAAGCGTTCGCCGTGCGCACCCGCCTGGTGCACACCTATCGCGAATTCCCTTCACTGGACCCGGAACTGCCTGCCGAGCTGATCCCCGCGCCGGAGACCAGGGCCGCGGCGGTCAAGCTGTTCCACGACCTGTACTCGGCGCTCGCGCCACCCGCCCAGCGCCACTTCGACCGAACCCTGTCCACGAGATGAGGAACCCGATGACCGGAACCGACGACACCCAGGCCGCACTCAGTTACACGTCCTATCTGGCCCTCGACGAGGTGCTCGGCGCCCAGCGCCCGCGCTCGGACGAACACGACGAACTGCTGTTCATCGTGATCCACCAGGTCTACGAACTGTGGTTCAAGCAGATCCTGCACGAGGCCGAGTTCCTGCAGGAAAGCCTGGAAGCGGGCAAGACCGCGCATTCGATCCGCACGCTGCGCCGCATCCTGACCGTGCTGAAGGTGGTGGTCGCGCAGATCGACGTGCTGGAGACCATGACGCCCAGCCAGTTCACCAGCTTCCGCGCCCGCCTCGACGCTTCGAGCGGTTTCCAGTCCGGCCAGTTCCGCGAACTGGAGGCGGTGCTCGGCCGCCGCGACGAGCGCGTCTTCGCGCACTACCCGGACGGCGGCGAGCAGCGCACCCGGATCGCCGACGCGATGCGCCGCCCGTCGGTGTTCGACTCGTTCCTGACGTATCTGTCCGGAAAGGGCTATCCGGTCGCCACCGACCGCGACGTGACCCGTCCGCTGGAGCCGTCGCCGGAACTGCAGGAAGTGCTGCTGAAGGTCTACCAGGACGACGGCGGCCCGTCGGTGCTCGCCGAGGCGCTGGTCGACCTCGACGAGGGCCTGCAGGAATGGCGCTACCGGCACGTGAAGATGGTCGAACGCACGATCGGCGACAAGACCGGCACCGGCGGTTCGTCCGGCGCGGCCTACCTGCGCACCACGCTGTTCAACCCGATGTTCCCGGACCTGTGGGCCGTCCGGAGCCGGTTGTGACCACGGTGGAGTCCTTGCGCGCCAAGGAAAACGCACTCGCCCCGCACTATTCGCGGTTCCGCGTCGCCGACCGGCTGCTGCTGTCCGCGCATTCGCACCAGGCCTGGCCGGACGTCGCCGAGGAGGGGCTGCGCGAAGCGTTCGCCGACGCCGCGGAGGAGGTGGACGAGAAGTGGGGCCGGGCGTTCGCGAAGGCCGGCGAGCTGCGGAACGGATTCCGGCAGTGGCTGTCCGATCCGCACGGCGACTACGCGCTCGGCCAGAACACGCACGAACTCGTGCTGCGGTTCCTGTCCGCGATCGAGCTGCGGAAGCGGCCGCGGTTGGTGACCACGGACGGGGAATTCCACACCCTGCGCCGCCAGCTCACCCGGTTGGCCGAGGAGGGCGTCGAGGTCGTCCGCGTGCCCGCCGCGCCGGTCGCGACGCTGGCCGAACGGCTCGCCGAGCAGGTCGACGACCGCACTGCCGCGGTGCTCACGTCGGCGGTGCTGTTCGAGACGTCGTGGATCGTGCCGGGCCTCGCGCATCTGGCTGACACGTGCCGGAGCCGCTCGGTCGAGCTGGTCGTGGACGCCTACCACGCGGTCGGCGCGGTCCCGTTCTCGTTGCACGACCTCGGCCTCACCAACGCGTGGGTGCTCGGCGGCGGCTACAAGTACCTGCAGCTCGGCGAGGGCAACTGCTTCCTGCGCCTGCCCGCGCACGCACAGGAGCTGCGCCCGGTCATTACCGGCTGGTACGCGGAATTCGGCGCCCTCGCCGACGAACGCCGGCCGGACGAAGTCGCGTACGCACCCGGCGGCGACCGGTTCGCCGGAGCGACTTACGACCCGTCGAGCCACTACCGCGGCGTACGAGTGCAGCAATTCTTCGCCGAGCAAGGACTCACCGCCGAGTTCCTGCGCGAGGTTTCGCAGCACCAGGTCGGCCTGCTGGCCAGCTGCTTCGACAGCCTCGGCCTTCCGGACGACGTCGTCACCCGCGACCGCGAGACCCCGCTCGACGGCATCGGCGGCTTCCTCTCGCTGCGCAGCCCGGTCGCCGGGCAGCTGTGCGAACGCCTTTCCGCGCGCGGCGTGCGGACCGACAGCCGGGGCCATTACCTCCGGTTCGGACCCGCGCCGTACCTGTCGGATGAACAGCTCGAGACCGCGATTTCCACGCTTCGGGAAGCTGTCGCGGATCTGGGGTGAAGCTCCCGGGATGCGGGTGGTGGCCCGGAGAACGGCGAAGTAAGTTGACGGTGTGCACCGCGGGACGGGCAACCCCCGTCTCCCGGTGCGCACCGTTCACACATTTGCGCGGCCACGAGCCGCGTGGGAGACAAAGGAGTCACCACCGTGACCGAAGGCGTGTTCGGCCGCCACACTGGCCATGAACAAGTCGTGTTCTGCCACGACGAGGCCAGCGGGCTGAAAGCCATCATCGGCATCTACTCCACCGCTCTGGGCCCGGCCCTCGGCGGCACCCGGTTCTACCCTTACGCCACTGAGGACGCCGCTCTCGACGACGTTCTCGCGCTCTCCAAGGGAATGGCGTACAAGAACGCACTCGCCGGCCTCGACCTCGGCGGCGGCAAGGCCGTCATCATCGGCGACCCGAACACGCTGAAGTCCGAAGCGCTCCTGCGCGCGTACGGCCGCTTCGTGGAATCGCTCGGCGGCCGCTACATCACCGCCTGCGACATGGGCACGTACGTCCGCGACATGGACGTGGTCGCCCGCGAAACCCGGCACGTCACCGGACGTTCCCCTGAGGACGGCGGGGCAGGCGACTCCTCGGTGCTCACTGCTTTCGGCGTGTACCAGGGAATGCGCGCATCCGCGGACCAGGTGTGGGGCGTGCCCGAACTGACCGGCCGCCGCGTCGGCGTCGCGGGTGTCGGCAAGGTCGGCCACATCCTCGTCGGCCATCTCGTCGAGGCCGGCGCGCACGTGGTGATCACCGACGTCGCACCCAACGCGGTGGAACGCACCCGCGCGGCGTACCCCGGGGTCGAGGTGGTGTCCGATGTGGACGCCATGATCGGGACCGAACTGGACGTCTTCGCCCCCTGCGCGATGGGCGGCGTGCTCACCGACGAGACAGTCGCCGCCCTGCGCACGCAAATCGTGTGCGGCGCGGCGAACAACCAGCTCGCGCACCCCGGCGTCGACAAGCTCCTGGACGACCGCGGCATCCTCTTCGCCCCCGACTACCTGGTGAACGCGGGCGGCGTCATCCAGGTGGACGACGAACGCCACGGCTTCGACTTCGCCCGCGCCCAGCGCAAAACGGCGGCCATCTTCGACACGACGAAAGCGGTGTACGACCTGGCGAAGGACGACGGCGTACCCCCTGCGGCCGCTGCCGACCGCCTGGCCGAACGCCGGATGACCGACGTCGGCCGCCTGCGCTCGATCCTCACGGTGTAGCTCCGCCGAGTACGTGAGGGGAACCCCCACGGAACCAGATTCCTTCAGGGTTCCCCTCACGACCCACCACCGGTCGTGCCGGTCGTGAGGGGCCCCTTCACGGACTTGGATTCCCTCAAGGAGCCCTTCACGGCCCGCCACCCGCGCTCGCTCGCCCGGGATGCGCCCGCCCGCCTCGCGCTCGCCCGCCTGTGCTCGCTCGCCCCCGCACGCCCGGGATGCGCGCGCTCGCCGGAATGCGCTCGCCCTGTGCCAGCCCGACCTGAGTTCGCTCGCCCCGCGCTCGCCGGAGTGCGTTCGCCCGCCCCGCGCTAGCCCGATCTGAGCTCACCAGGATGCGCCCCAATGCGGCATTGGGTGCATCGCACGCACCGAACGCCACATTGGGTGCATCTGACGCACCCAATGCCACATTGGGGGCGCTAGCCCCACCCACCCAACCGCAGCCAGTGCACCCGACGAGCGAGGCACCCACACCACTCCCGCACCCCGATACGAAGCCAAAACACGGGCGGAGGGTGCTTGTCAAGGCATCTTTCCCGCCTTGACAAGCACCCTCCGCCCGTAGTCACACTCAAGCTTCGGGGTGCCCCACGCCACCCTCAGGAACGGTGATCAGCCGCTCTTCCGCCGAAACGTCCGCTTGTTCGCCGCGGGTCCGTGCGCGTGCTGGCTCTGCTGCCCCGCGTTCTCGTGCGCGGCCCCGTCCCGCGCCTTGGCCTGCTTCCGTTCCAGCGCCTCGCGGAACTTCCGCTTGACGTCGCCCTCCCCGTCGCTGGGTGCCGGTTGCGCTTCACTCATGGCTGACCTCCGAAGGTGACGACGTGATACCCCGTCAGCCTGGCACCCTTCCCGCACCTTGGCGAGCCATTTCAGAGTGACGCCACCCGGCGGTGGCTCGATTCGACCGCCTTCCGCGGCACCGGCACGACAGCTTCCGCGACCACCGGAGGATCCCGCCGGACCAGCCGCCATCCAGCACCGGCAGCGAGCCCGAACCCGGCCGCACCAGCCAAGATCGCCGCGACCCAGCCAGTCGCCGCGGTGAAAACCAGCGCGCCGGCCTGGCTGTAGACGAAGCCGGAAAGCACCGCCCAGCCCACTATCGCCGCCCCGCCCGCCGCGAGGGGAGTCGTGATCACTGCCACTGCACCGACCGCGAGCGCGACGGCCGCCACGGCATAACCGGGATGCGCGGGCGCGAGCTTCGCCGCGATCGCAGCTGCCACCACCGCCACGCAACCGAGCGGGAAACCGAATCCGCCAGCCAGCCGTCCGTCAGTACGCATGCCCCATGGCACCTCGCGCGGGCGCGTACGGGTGGGCGCGCGGACAGGTTCCGTACGCTCCGGCGCGAGGTATTGACGGCTTCTTGACCCCGGTCAGGCGCGGGCGGCCGCGCGGACGATCGCCGCCACGATCTCCGGCCACAGCGGCTCCGGCAGGTCGTGCCCCATGCCCGGGACGATGACTAGCTCCGCGTCCGGGATCGCCGCCGCGGTCGCCTTCCCGCCGCTGACGTCGATCATCACGTCGGAGTCGCCGTGCAGCACGACGGTCGGCACCCGGACGTCGTGCAGTCGTTCAGTGCGATCGCCCGACGCGACCACGGCGGCGGCCTGCCGCTGCATCCCGACCGGATGCCGTCCCCGGTCGTAGTTCCGGGTTGCCTTGCGCCGCAGGTATTCCTCGGTGGCCGGATAGCCCGGCGACCCGGTCACCCGGTAGTTCGCGACGCTCAGCTCGATCTGCTCCTCGCGCGTTTCCGGCGCCGGCTTGGTGAGCGTTTCCAGCGCGGCGGGCGAGACCTGGCCGACCGACGGGTCGCCGGTCGTCGACATGATCGAGGTCAGGCTCAGCAGCCGGTCCGGGTGGTCGATCGCCAGCTGCTGCGCGACCATTCCGCCCATCGAGGCGCCGACGACGTGCGCCTTCGCGAAACCGAGCGCGTCGAACAGCCCGACGACGTCGTCCGCGAGGTCCGAGAGCAGGTACGGCGCCGGGGCCGTGCCCGCCATGATCCCGGCGAGGTCCGGCGCGCCGAGTTCGTCGAACCAGGTGGACAGGCCCGCGTCGCGGTTGTCGAAGCGCACCACGTGGAAGCCGCGGCTCGCGAGCAGCTCGCAGAAACCCTCCTCCCAGGTGATCATCTGGGCACCGAGTCCCATCACCAGCACGATCGGCGGCGCGGCCGGGTCGCCGAACGTGTCGTACTCGAGTTCGAGGCCGTTGGCCTGTGCGCGTGGCATGCCCCGATCATGCCGCAGCGTGGAACCGCGTGTGGCCGAGCCGGGCGGTCGCCGGTTACGGTGCACGCCATGCCGACTTCGCGTGCCGGACAGCGCGCCCGGTCCCGTTCCGCCGCCGGGCTGCCCGCGGTCACCGCGAAGAAGGTGATCGACGCGGCGGTGAAGCTCACTGTCGAACGCGGCCTGGAGAACTGGACGCTGCGGCAGCTGGCCGCCGCGATCGGGGCGTACCCGGCGGTCGTCTACCACCACGTCGGGGACCGCGACGCGGTCGTGTGCGCGGTGCTCGACCGGGTGGTCGGCCAGCTGCGGCTGCCCGACGAGAAGCTGGACTGGCAGGAGTGGTTCGTCGAACTGCTGACCGGTCTGCGCGAGGTGCTGCGCAAGCACCCGGGCACGGCGCGCCGGATGGCGTCGTTCGGCCCGTCGGTCGCCGCGGCCACGCCCACGGTGGACCGCGGCGTCCGGATGCTGCTGGACGCGGGCTTCGGCGACGAGAGCGCGCTCGCCTACACGATGCTCACCACCACCGCGTGCCAGTACGTCGCGCTGGAGGACGACCGGGACTGCAGCCTCGGCCTGCGCCTGGACAACACCGAGGAGTACGCCTCCTACCACGACCGCGAGGACCTGCCCGGGATGGCCGCGCACGGCCGCGCGATGCGGGAGCTGCTCGCCGACCCCGCGGCCGCCGCCGGTTACCATCCGCAGCTGTTCGACTTCGCGATCCGCAGCTGCCTGGACGGGCTCACGTGCCGATTGGCCCGGTTGCGCGGCTGAAATTCGCGAAATTGCCCGGCCGGGGCGTCCGCGCTGGGCCGTCCGCGTGGTCGTGGTGAAAAGTCGGGCTGTCGCCGCGCCGACCGACACCGATTCGACGCCTTCCCGGCGTAGCGTGGACAGCTACCGGGGGCCTCGCCTCCGGAAGGGGCCCCCGGCACTTTCCTCCCCCCTCGTGGTGCCGGGGGTTCTCCTTCCGGTACGTCAGTGCTGGGGCGGGTGCTGGATCGCGGGGAAGACCTGGCCGACCACGGTCACGAGCGACATGGTCAGCAGCGTGTGCACCTGGCGCCGGTCCAGCGAGCGGTGCACGAGCCATTCGCGGCCCGCCGCCTTCACCATGCCGGCGAACGCGCGCACCGCCGCGTTCAGTTCCTCGCCGTGCGCGCTGTCGCGGGACAGCCCGACCGCTTCCAGGACACGGTCGGCGGACGCGCGGTCCGCCTCGGCGACGATCCGGTCCACCTCCGGGTCGCGGCCGATGCCCTCCGGCGCGATCGCGGCGAGCCACAGCTTCTCCTGCCCGCGCACCATGTCGAGCAGCCAGTCGATGGCGGCGTCCGCGCGTACTTCCAGCGGGCCGTCCGGCAGAATCTGCACCGCAATCCGTGGCACGGTAAGCGCGCGCCGAACGATTTCGAGGTACAACTCCCTTTTCGTTCCGAAATAATGATTGATCAGTCCGCGGGCCACGCCTGCCTCGGCCGCGATGTCCGAAGTGGACACTTCCGAATACGGTCGTTCGCCGAACAGCCGCGCCGCACAGGCGTAGATCTGCTCTTTGCGTTCGTCCGGTTCGAGTCGCCGCCACTTCGGCGCCGGATCGGTGCTCATGGCATCAGTTTGGCATGATCGGTTCAGTAAGGCGGAACAGCCGGGCGGAATGTCGCGGCGGAAACACGTTCGGCTGCTACCGCGCGGTATGGGTTGACGGCTTTGCTCAGTCCGGGAGTTCGATCGGCGCGAGGTCCGCGAAACGGTCGCCGGGGCCGGGATTCGCCGGATCGCTCGTGCCGCCGAAGTGCCGCTGCACGCCCCATACCGCGTTGAGCGCGGTCTGCACCGCGCCCTCGGCCCAGCCCGCCGTCCACGAGATGTCGTCGCCCGCAAGGAACAAACCGCGATAGCGCTCGGGCAGTGAATCCTGCACGAAATGCGTGAAAAGCCGGTGCTGGTACCGGTAATGCCCGGGCAGGTTCGCCTTGAACGCGCCCATGAAATGCGGTTCGGCCTCCCACGACACGGTCACCGGGTCGCCCACGATGTGCCGCCGCACGTCGACGCCGGGGTAGATCTCGCGCAGCGACTGCAGCATCACCTCGACGCGGTCGGACACGCTGAGCGGCAGCCACTTCAGCGAATCGTCGGCCCACGTGTAGGACAGGCAGATCACCGCGGGCCGGTCCGGGTCGTCGCCGAGAAGGTAGGTGCCGCGCGGCATCCGGTCGGTCAGCGTCATGCTCATCGTGTCGCGGCCGGTGACCGGGTCGCGGTCGAGCCAGAACGGGCGGTCGACCGGCACGAACACCTTGGAGGAGGCCATGTAGTGGGTGCGCTCGATGGCCGTCCAGTGGTCGATCGGGAACAGCGCCTCGTCGCATTCGATCTTCGACAGCAGCATCCAGCTCTGCGCGGTGAACACCGCGGCGCCGAACGTGCGGATATGGCCGGAGGCGTCGGTGACGGTGATGTTGTTCGGCGCGGTGCGGTGCAGTCGCGTGACCCCCGGCCGCGGCGCGCCGTTTTCGTGCAGGGAAGCCAGATTCGTCCCGGACGGCCAGTGCGCGAGCTTCTCCGGGACGTGCTCCCACAGCCGTTTCGGAAGCTGTCCGCTGCCGCCGACGATGCTGCGGTGCTCGTCGTCCGCGCCGGTATAGACGACCCGGAGGATTTCCAGAATCGAGTTCGGGAAGTCGGTGTCCCAGCCGCCGGTGCCGAATCCGACCTGGCCGAAGATCTCTCGATGTTGGAACGAGGAAAACGCCGGGGAATCGCACAGGAATCCGTAGAAGGTCTGGTTGTCGAGCCGGGGCACCAGCTCGTTCCAGATCTTTTTCACCGTCGCGACGTCGCGATTGCGGATCGCGGTCTGCATCTCGGCGAACGAGGCGTGTTCATCGAGCGTGCGCTGCCACGCGCGCGCCACTTCGCCGTACACGTCAGGCAGATCTTCGGGCGTGCGCGCGTAATGGCTGCGGCCCTTGAGATCGACCACCGTGCTCGGCGTGGCGGGCGAAAGCGGGTTCGGGAACGGGGTGGTTTCCAGCCCGGCCTTGGCGATGTAGTGGAACAGCGACGTCGACGACGGCGGGAACCGCATCGCGCCCATCTCGGCGACCACGTCGTCGGGCAGCCCGGGGAAGCGGTGCGTGCGCAGCCGCCCGCCGATGCCGTCGATCTCGTACACGACCGGCCGCAGCCCGAGCTTCATCAGCTCGTAGGCGGCCACGATGCCGGAAAGGCCGCCGCCGATCACCGCGACCTCGGTTCCGTGCGCCTGCTCCGGCACACTGCCGAGCCCGGCCGGATGCGCGAGGTAGTCGTCGTAGGCGAACGGGAAATCGGGGCCGAACATGGTGATCGGCCGGCCGGCGGGTTCCTCGGCGTGGATCGCGGCGGGAACTGCGGAGGTCATGCCCGGGGTCCTTCGGTGAGAGAGCGGTACAGCGACGGCCGTCGGTCGGCCAGGTACGGGGTTTCGGCTCGCGCCTGGGCGAGCACAGCGGGGTCGAGTTCGGCGAACAGGAGCTCTTCGTCCGGCCCAGCCTTCGCGACGACTTCGTCCGGCGACGCGACTGTCGAGCGTCCGCAGTAGGTGAGTTCGCCTTCGGCGTCGCAGCGGTTCGCGTACACGACGTACAGCTGGCTTTCGTGCGCACGAACCGGAATAAGCAGGTCGGCGATGCGCTCGTACGGCCGCATCAACGCGGTGGGTACGAGCAGCAGTTCGGTACCCGCGAGCGCGTGCGCGCGGACCAGCTCGGGGAACTCGACGTCGTAACAGATCAGCAGACCGGCGCGGAGACCGTTGAAGTCGGCCTGCACCACCGGTTCGTTGCCGGGCGAGAACTGGTCGCGGTCGAGGTCGCCGAACAGATGAGTCTTGCGGTAGTTCGCGAGCCGTTCCCCTTGCGCGGACAGCAATTGCGCCGAGTTGTACACCGCGTCGCCGTCGCGCTCGGGATAGCCGTAGACCACCGCGATCCGGTGCTTGGCGGCCAACGCGCCCAATTCGGCCGCCCGCGGTCCATCGGCCGGTTCAGCCAGCTCCGCGACGGCTTTCGCGCCGATGTTGTAACCGGTCGTGCCCATCTCGGCAGTCACGATCAGCTCGGCGCCGCGCTCCGCCGCGGCGGCCATCGCCTCGGGCAGCCGGTCGAACGGTCCTTGGTGGACGGCGATGATCATCGGACGCCTTCCGCGAGCCGCGAGCGACGGATGCTGTAGCCGAAGTAGATGACGAGCCCGACCAGCATCCACGCGCCGAACACGACCCAGGTCGCCCCGTCGAGGCTGAACATCATGTACGCGCAGCAGGCCATCCCGATGATCGGCGTGACCGGCGAGAACGGGACCCGGAAGGTGCGCTGCGCTTCGGGACGGCGTTTGCGCAGGATCAGCACGGCGACATTGACCAGCCCGAACGCGAACAGCGTCCCGATGCTGGTGGCGTCGGCGAGCTTGCCGAGCGGGATGAACGCGGCGAGCAGCGCGACGAACCCGGACACCACGAAGGTGTTGGTGCGCGGCACGCCGGTTTTCTCGTGCACGGTGGAGAGCGACTTCGGCACGAGCCCGTCGCGCGACATGGCGAAAAGAATCCGCGTCTGTCCGTACAGGACGGTCAGCACGACGCTGGAGGTCGCCACGATCGCGCCGATCGCGAGCAGGATCGCCCAGAGCGGGTTGCCCGAGATCGTGGCGAGCACGTGCGACAGCGCGGCCTGCTTGTCGCCGAACTGCTGCCAGGGCATCGCACCGATCGCCGCGACCGCGACGAGGCAGTAGAGAACGGTCACGATGCCGAGCGACAGGAGAATCGCGCGCGGCAGGTCACGCTGCGGGTTGCGCGCCTCCTCGCCGGCCGTGGAGGCGGCGTCGAACCCGATGTAGGAGAAGAACAACTTCGCTCCGCCCGCGCTCACCCCGGCCATCCCGAGCGGCACGAACGGCGTGAAGTTCTGCGCCCGGATCGCGGTGAACGCGATGGCGCAGAACAGGATCAGCGTGCCGATCTTGACTACGACCATGATCGCGTTGGCCCGCGCGCTTTCCTTCGCGCCGGCCAGCAACAGCACCATCGCCAGCAGCACCACGACGATCGCCGGAATGTTGACCAGCCCGCCGTCGCCCGGAGGCCCGCTGAGGGCTTCCGGCAACGTGACGCCGAAGGCCAGGTGCAGCAGTTCGTTGACGTACTGCCCCCACCCGACCGCGACTGACGCGACGGAGACGCCGTACTCCAGCACCAAACACCAGCCGCAGACCCAGGCGACCAGCTCGCCGAGCGTCGCGTACGCGTAGGAGTAAGAGGAGCCGGAGAGCGGGATCATGCCCGCCAGTTCGGCGTAGGAAAGCGCGGAGAACAACGCGGTGATCCCGGCCAGCACGAACGAAACCACGACCGCGGGCCCGGCCACCGGAACCGCCTCGCCGAGCACGACGAAGATCCCGCTGCCCAGAGTGGCCCCGATGCTGAGCATGGTGAGCTGACTGAGCCCGAGCGTCCGCTTGAGCGGCCCGTGATCCGCCTCGGCCACCAAATCGGTGACCGGTTTGCGGCGCAGCATGGCCGTGCCGAGCCTCCCGCGCGCAGAAGTGGGACTGGTGCTCACCGGGCGGCTCCTAGCGATTGATTGTGACGCCACTGTCGACTTCGAGCCACGGTATCGATCGAAAATTGCCCCGAGAACCGAGATGTGTTGTGGATTGCTGGCGGTGACAGGTGATTCATTGCGCTCTCGGGGTCGGTTTCTGCGGGAGTTGCTGCTGGGGGTGGGCGGGGTTGCGGGCCGTTGATGACTGTAAGTGATCGGGGTGCGG
>NZ_JARACH010000004.1:0-284205 GCF_029087445.1 Amycolatopsis sp. La24 | reverse complement strand
GGACAACAGTGGAACGCGCTGGTGCGACGCCAGCCACACCAGCACGCCCACACACCCGGCCCCACCCGCAAACCCACCAACAACATCAACAAACCCAACACAAACAGAGACTCGGTGGATCCAGGTCTGATTCCCGCAAGGAGCCCTTCACGGACGGCTGGCGGAAGCCGCGCCGGATTGGCGGGTCTCCGAAGTGGGTAGCCCCTGCCCGAGGTGAGACATGCGCGCTGCGATCGAGATTCTGCTGTGGTGGCTTGCCCTGACCGGGCTGTGGACCCTCACGCTGTCCACCCCGTCCGCACCGGAACTGATCGTCGGCGTCGGTGCCGCGGCGGTCTGCGCGATCACCGCCCGTTCCGCACGCCGGGCGATGCACGGTGCGTGGCAGCTCAAACCGAACTGGCTCACCTGGCTGGCACCGCTGCCCAAAGCCGCCGTCAGCGAATCCGTCGCCGCATTGCGCATGGTCTTCCAACGACCCTCCGCCGGAAAGTGCGAAAAAGTCACCGTCCCAGCCGAACCGCGCGCGCAGCACGAAGCACGCCTCGCCATCGCGACAGTGGTCGTCGGCTGCACTCCGGGCGCAATGGTCGTCGCGAGCCCGCCAGACGACACTGACCTCGTCATCCACCGGCTGCTCCCCGGCTCCTCGACCCTCGATCGGGTGACGCGATGACGTGGCTGCTCCTCGCCGCACTGCTCCTGATGGCAGGCGGTCTCGGCACCGCGTTGTGGCTCGCCGCCCGGGGCACCGCGATCGAGCGGCTCGCCGGGATGCAGTTCGCCGGCACCGTCACCATCCTGACCCTCCTGCTGCTCGTCCAGGCGTACGGTCCGTCCAGCGCCGTCATCCTCCCCTTGACGCTGACCGTCCTCGCCTTCGCCGGAACGCTCGTCTTCGCGCGGCTCCTGGGGACCCGATGACCCTCGCCGCGCAGATTCTCGTGTTCGCCGGGGTCTTCGTCGTCCTCGCCTCGGCCGTGGGCCTGCTGCGCGCGAAAGACCTGCTGACCCGCCTGCACCTCCTCACCCCCGCGACCACGCTCGGCGCGCCGCTCATCGGGGTCGGGCTGGTCCTGGTCAACGGCGTCCATCTCGGCTCGGGCGCGATCCTCGCGACGGTCGTCCTGCTGGCGGTCACCAGTCCGATCCTGCAATCGGCCAACGCCCGGCTCGAAGCCCGCCACCGCGGCGAGATCGACGAGGACCTCCCCTCATGACAGCCGCCGTGCTGCTCGTCGCCCTCGCACTGGTCGCCGCGGCCGGTTTCGCCGTCGTCGCGACGCACGACCCGAAGCGGCAAGCGATCACGCTCACGGTGTTTTCCCTCTGTCTCACGGTACTTTTCGTAGTTTTCCAAGCCCCGGACGTCGCGCTGTCCGAACTCGCCGTCGGCGCGGCGATCGTCCCGCTGCTCGTCCTGCTGACCCTGCGGAAGACGGGGAAGCGATGAGGCCCCGCGACGTCGTCGGAGCCGCCGGGCTGGCCGGGGTCGCGGCGCTGTTCATCGCCGCGTTCACCCGGATGCCCGCCGCCGGGTCCGCGAGCCACGTCTACCGGGATCTGGTGCTGCCGATGGGGTTCCGGGAAATCACCCCGAACCTGGTGTCCTCGATCAACTTCGACCTCCGCGCGCTCGACACCCTCGGCGAGGAAACCATCGTCGCCGCCGCGGTCGTCGGCACGCTCGCGCTGCTGCAACCGCCCGAGAAGGAGCCGGAAACGGACGGGACCGGCTACGTCCTGCCCGCCGTGAAGCTCGCCGGTTTCCTGCTGCTGCCGGTCTCGGTGCTGCTGGGCATCGACATCGTCGTGCACGGGCACCTGACGCCCGGCGGCGGTTTCCAAGGCGGCGTCGTCCTCGCCACCGGCTGGCATCTGCTCTACCTCTCCGGCAGCTACCGCGCGCTCGCCCGGCTGCGCCCGATCGACTGGTGCGAATACGCCGAAGCGGCGGCCACCGGCTTGTACGTCGTGACCGGCTTGCTGGGACTCGCCATCGGCGGCTCGTTCCTCGCGAACATATTGCCACTCGGCCAATTCGGCTCGCTGCTGTCGTCCGGGACCGTCCTCGTGCTGAGCGTGCTGATCGGCATCGAGGTCGCCGCCGGATTCGTCGTCCTGCTCTCGCGGTTCTTCGTGCACGGGCTGGAGGAACGGTGACGGGCGTGGTGTCGGCGGCCTGCTACGGCGTGGCGGCGTGGCTGTTGCTGCTCGGCTGCGCCGGGATCATGCGCAGCCGCCATCTCGTGCACACCGTGGTCTCGCTGTCGGTCGCGCAATCCGGCACGTATGTCCTGCTGCTCGCGATCGGCTACCAGGACCAGGCCACCGCCCCGATCGTGTCGCAGGGGCAGGCGCAGCCGGTGGTCGACCCGATGGTGCAGGCCATGACGCTCACCGACATCGTCGTCTCGGCGACCATCACCGCGCTCCTGCTCGCGCTGACGCTGCAGATCTCGCGCCGCCACGGCACGGTCGATCCCGACGAACTGCGGGCCCTGCGCGGCTGACCATGACGACCCTGCCCGCACTCGCCATCGCCGTCCCGCTGCTCGCCGCCTGCCTGCTGCTCGGCCTCGGCGGCAAACTCCCCCGCGTCGTCGTCGACGTGACGGCCACGGTGACCGCGGCGGCGGTGTGCGTACTGTGCGTGGTCCTGCTGACCGCCGCGCACCACGAGCGGGTGGTCAGCTGGCTCGGCCGCCAAGGTCCGGAAGGCACCCGCTCGGTCGGCATCGTGCTCGTCGCGGACGGGCTGAACACGACGTTCGCCGTGCTGGCCGCGTTCCTGACCGTCTGCGCGCTGCTCTACAGCTGGCATTACTTCGAGGCCGTCGAAGCCCGCTACCACGCGATGATGCTGCTCTTCCTGACCGGCATGATCGGCTTCCTCTTCACCGGCGACCTGTTCACGCTGTTCGTGTTCTTCGAGCTGATGAGCGGCGTCGCCTACGCGCTGACCGGGTACCGGATCGAGGAGGCGGACTCGGTGCAGGGCGCGCTGAACTTCGGCGTGGTCAACTCGCTCGGCGCGTACTTCACGCTGATGGGCATCGGCCTGCTCTACGCCCGCGGCGGCCAGCTCGGGCTCGCTCAGCTGGGCGTCGCGCTCGACGGCCGTCCGGCGGACGCGCTGGTCATCGCCGCGTTCGTGTTGGTGTGCACCGGATTGCTGGTCAAAGCCGCGAGCGTGCCGTTCCATTTCTGGCTCGCCGACGCGCACGCCGTCGCTCCGACGCCGGTGTGCGTGCTGTTCTCCGGCGTCATGGTCGAACTCGGCCTATATGGCGTGCTCCGCGTCCGCACGACCGTGTTCGGGGCGGTGCTCGACGACGCCACCGTCAGCCGGATCTACCTCACCGCCGGGATCGCCAGCGCTGTCCTCGGTGCCGTGCTTTGCTTCACCCAGCGGCATCTCAAACGCTTGTTGGCCTACTCGACCATCGCCCACATCGGACTGTTCCTCTGTGGACTCGCCGCCACCGGTGGCGAAGCGACCGCCGCGTTCGTGCTCTCCGTGCTCGGACACGCCGGAGCAAAGGGCGCGCTGTTCCTGCTGACCGGCGTGTTGAAGGACCGCTATGGCAGCGTCGACGAAGACGATCTCTTCGGCCGCGCAACACATTCACGGACCGAAGCAGTGCTGTTCCTCATCGCCGCAGCAGCTCTCGCCGGGCTGCCGCCGTTCGGTCTGGCGCTCGGCAAAGACGCCGCCGAAAACGCCAGTCCGGAGTGGCTGATGATCGTGTTCGCGATCATTTCCGCCCTGACCGCCGCGGCGGTGCTGCGCGCCGGGCTCCGAGTCTACTTCGGACTCGGCAGGCCGCCCGACGACGATTCCGAGGACACGACACCCGGTTCCGGCGAAGAGCCCGAGACGGGCCGGCCGATCGAACGCACCCCGATCCCGATGCTGGCCGCCATCGTCGTCCTGCTCGCTTTCGCGCTGGCCGCCGGGATCGTGCCGTGGATTCGCGACGTCGCCGCGGCCGCCGGTGCGCAGGCGGTCGACCGCGCGGGCTACCTCCACGACGTCCTGCCGACACTGCCTTCGCCGCTCCCCGCGACGGCGCCCGAACTGTCCTGGACCGGCCCCGGCCTGCTGTCCGCCGCCGCGACCGCCGTCCTCACCCTCTCCGCCACCGCACTCGCGCTGTGGTCGCGACGCCGGGCCCCGAAACCGGTGCACGAAGCCCTCACCGTCCTGCACCGCGCGCACTCCGGCCAGGTCGGCGACTACGTCGCGTGGCTGCTCGCGGGCGTCGCCGTCCTCGCCGGGCTGGTCTGGCTCTGACGTCGCGTTTACCCGCCGGTCAGCCGGGCTACCCGCAGGGCGGCCCGTGACGTCGACCGTGAGGAGTTGCCGTGCCCGCCAGCACCGCCGACGGCCCGAAACTGCTGCCCGAAACCGAAGAGCTCGCCACCGGCAAGAACTTCGCCGCGGTCACCACGGTGCTGCCGAGCGGCAGGCTGCAGACGCAGATGATCTGGGTGCACGTCGAGAACGGCAGGATCGTGCTCAACACCGAAACCCACCGGGCGAAGTACCGCAACGTCGGATCACCGTCCTCATCCGCGACGAGCAGGACCCGTACCGGTACGCGGAAGTCCGCGGCCGCGTGACCGGCATCGAGACCGGCGAGCGAGCGCGGTCGCAGGTGGACCAGCTCGCCCGCAAGTACACCGGCGGCGACTACCCGCCGGACGCGATCAAGTCCGAGCGCGTCATCCTCCAGGTCACCCCGGAGCGGCAGACGTTCATCGACCAGAAGAAAGGCGTCGCGGACTGAGGCGGCCCTCACCCGTGCGGGTCGATGTCGTCGCCGAGCAGCCGGTGCACCGCGTCGAGGTTCTCGTACCGCTGCTCGGGCAGCTTGCCGAGATGCCCGATGACGTCGTCGCCCGCCCCCTTCGCGGCAGCCCGGCGGAGGAGCTCGTCGCGCTCGCACGGGTACTCGACTTCCGTTAAATACTCCCGGACGTCAGACATGGCGCTCCCTTCCTCGGGTTCTCCCTCCGGCATACCCGCCCGCTCCGGGATCATGCGGGTTAGGCTCGACTGGTGAACGAATCCCCGGAACCGGCCAAGATCGGGAACGTGCTGCATCCCGTCGCCGACGTCAGCTCAGCCGTGCGGTTCTACGCCACGACCTTCGGCCTGTCCGCGAAATTCGTCGACGGAGACCGCTACGCAGCCCTCGACGCAGGCGGAACGACCCTCGCCCTCGCCGGTCCGGAAGAGGACGTCACCGACGGGGTTCCGGCCGCGTCGTTCAAGGTGCCTGACGTCGCCGCCGCGCTGACCGCGCTGGTCGCCGGTGGTGGAACCGTTGTCCGGCAAGCGGAACAGGGCCCGCACGAAGTCCGCGCGGTGGCCCGCGATCCCTGGGGCAACACCATCGTCGTCTACGGACCTCAATAACAGAGCCGCAGCGGGACCATGTCCCGCTGCGGTTCGCTTACCGCGGCCTCCGTACGTGGTCCGCGATCGCCGCGTCGTCGTCCGCGCCGTACATCTCGTCGATCAACCCCGCGAACGAACCCACCACCGCCGCGCGCTTGACCTTCCCGTTCGCCGTCCGCTCGCCTCGCGCAGCTTCCAACGGCCGCGGCAGCACCCGGAAATCCTTCAGCTGCTCCGCCCGCGCGAGGTCCGCGTTGACCCGCTCCACCTCGGCCCGCAAGCGCCGGTCCAGCTCCGCGCTCGCGGCCGCGCCCGGTTCGATCAGGACGGTCAGGTACTTCCGCCCGTCGCCGACCACGATCGCTTCCTCGATCAGCACGCTCTCCTTCAGCCGGATCTCGATCGGCTGCGGGTCGACGGTCTTGCCGCCCCGGGTGATGATCACGTCCTTCTTCCGCCCGATCAGCCGGATGTCCCCGTCGGCGGTCCGCTCCATCAGGTCGCCGGTGCGGAACCAGCCGTCCTCGAAGACCGCTTCGGTTTCCCCGGGGTTCCGCCAGTACCCGCTGAACAACAACGGCGCGCGGATCAGCATCTCCCGGTCGCCGGCGATTTTCACCTGGTAGCGCGGGTCCGCGAACTCCCGGCCGATCCGCCCCGGGCGCGGGAACGGCTGCCCGAACTGCCCGATCGGGCACCCGCCGGTCTCGGTGAGCCCGTAGTTCTCGCGCAGGTCGAGGCCCCAGATCTGCCACAGCGCCACGACGCTTTCCGGCATGGCCGCCGAAGCCGTCCACGCGACGCGCAGCCGGTCCATGCCGAGACTTGCCCGCAGCGGAACGAAAACTGCCCGAACCGCGACGGCGTAAGCAATCCTCAGCGGCACCGGCGCACGACGGCCGGACCACCGCCGCTCAGCCATCCGGCGGCCGATCCGCATCGCGGCCCGGTACGCGAGGCGGCGGATTCCCGTCCAGGACTCAGCGAGGGCGATCAGCTCGGCGGCGAGCTTCTCGTAAAACCGAGGCGGCCACAGCACGACCGTCGGCCGTACCGCGCGCAGCACCTCGCCGTAGTCCTCGATCCGGCAGAAGGTCACGACCAACCGCGTGTGCAACGGGGTGAAAACGAGCAGCACCGCGGGCGCGACGTGCGCCAGCGGCAGGAACCCGACGACGTCGTGCCGCGCGGTCCGGCTTTCCGGGTAGAGGCCGATGACGCTCTGGATCGCGTGCTGGAGCGTGCGGTGGGAATGGGTGACGCCCTTGGGCACCCCGGTGGAGCCGGACGTGTAGAAGAGGACGGCCGGGTCGTCGAGCGTCGTGGCGGCGATCAGCTCGGCCAACGCGTCCGGCTCCCCGGCCGCGCGCAGGTCGTCCCAGCTCACGCCGGTGATCCCCGCTGGCAGGCCCGGTGGGGCCGCCTCGATTCCGGCGACCAGCCGCAGGTCCGGAGTGTTCCCGGCGATCTTCGCGACCTTGGCGAGCTCCGTTTCCGTCTCACCGATGAACGCGACCGCCTCGCTGTGCGCGAGCACCTGCTCGATCTCGGCAGGCGAGTTGGTCGGATACACCCCGATCACGACGCCGCCGACGCTCTGCACCGCCAGCGCGGCGAACACCCATTCCGGACGCGCGCTGCTCATCACCGCGACCCGGTCGCCGTGCCGGACCCCCTGCGCGACCAGGCCGAACGCGAGTTCGCGCACCCGGTCGAGGTAGGTCCGCCAGGTGATCGCCCGCATCGCCCCGCCGCGCGAATACCGCAGCGCGACGGCGTCCGGCTCGCGGCGGGCGCGCTCCAGCAGCAGGCCCGGCAGCGTCCGCTCCGGTTCGAACTCGGTCAGCTCCATGACCAGCCCTTTCTTCCCGCCGCGAGCCCGGCTCCGGCGGCGCTCACGCGGCACGCTCGCCGAGGTGGAGGAAGTCACCCCGGTACCACGTCACGGGCCGCCCGCCGCCGACCCGCGCCTCGCGCACCCCGCCGATGAGGATCACGTGATCCCCGCCGGGCACCGCCTGCTCCAGTTCACAGTGGAGGATCGCCGCCGCGTCCGGAAGGAGCGGATGGCCCTGGTCGTCGAACTCGAAGCTCCCGTACGCGAACTTGTTCTCGCCCTTCGTGGCGAACCGCGTCGCCAACTCGGCGTGCGCGGGAGTCACCACATTCACGACGAACCGCTCGGCCGCCATGAACACCGGGAAACACGTCGCGCCCCGGTCGAGGCACACGAGCACCAGCGGCGGATCGAGCGACAGCGAAGCGAAGGAACTCGCGGTGAATCCGTGCAGCGTGCCGTCCTCGCCGCGGGTCGTCACGATCGTGACGCCGGACGGGAAACGGGACAACGCCGAACGGAAGACGGCCGGGTCCAGATCGTGCGATACGTCAGCCATTCCATGCCTCCCGGGCAGCTCGTGCGGCAGGGTCAGTGAAAACTGTTCGCGCGTCGGCGGCCGTGACCCGCAGTTGCTTCTCGTCCGGCCAGCCGGCGGTTTCCTGGAGGAGAGCCAGTTTCAAGGCCGCGAACACCGCGGGCGGTTTCGCCGCCGCCGCGCGTGCCTGTGCGGACGCGGCCTCCAGCAACTCCCCCGGTTCCACCACTTCGTCGACGATGCCCAGCGCTTTCGCCTCGGACGCGTCGACGGATTCGCCGCCCAACAACAGCCGCCGGGCGCCACGGTCGCCCAGCACCTCGCGGACCCGGACGATCCCTTTCACCGCAGGCAACATTCCGTGGTCGACCTCGGGGAAGACGAACCGCGCTCGCGATGACGCGTAAACGAAATCGGAGAACAACGCCATCTCGATCCCGCCGCCGACGCACCAGCCGTTCACCGCGCACACCAGCGGCCGGGGATACTTCTCCAGTGCGCAGAGCAGTGCGTGGAACGCGATCATCCGCTCGGCCATCGACTCGGCGTCGTAACCGACCGCTTCCTTGAGGTCGCCGCCCGCGCAGAAGAACCGGTCGCCCGCGCCGGTCAGGACGACGGCGGGAGCGTTCGGGCCACGGGCGAGGTCTTCCAGCGTCGTGGTCAGCCGGCTGATCAGCGAGTTGCTGAGCGCGTTCGCGGGCGGACGGCTCAGGGTCAGGACCACCGCGCCGTCCGTTTCCCCGGACAGCTGGACGCCGCTGAGCGAAGCGGTGGTCATGTCGCCGGTACGCCAGAAGCGGACGGAAAGACCGGCGCCCGCTTTTCCCGGAACGCTTGGCGCGCTTCCCGGTAATCTGCTCCGGCGAAGTCGAGAATTTCCAGCGCACCGGACAACTCGTGCTGCGGCAACGCATTCGTGAGCCACATGTTGAGCGCGCGTTTCGTGAACCGGAGCGCCTGCTGCGACCCCTGCGCGAGCTGAGTGGCGACCTCCAAGGCACGCGGGAGCACTTGTTCGCGAGGCACGGCCAGGCTCACGAGCCCGATCCGTTCAGCTTCCGCTCCGGTCAGTTTTTCCGAGGTCAGCACGTAATACTTCGTCTTGGCCATCCCGACCAGCAGCGGCCAGATCAACGCGGCGTGGTCGCCCGCGGTCACGCCGACCTTGGTGTGGCCCTCGATCAGCACCGCGTCTTCGGCGGCGATGCTGATGTCCGCGAGCAACGCCGTCGACAGGCCGTAGCCGACGGCCGGTCCGTTGATCGCGGAAATGATCGGCTTTTCGATCCGGAGCACCGTCGAAATCCGCCGGCGCTCGGATTCCAGCATCGCGAGCGCCGCTTCCGGGGTCGGATCGGGTTCGCGCACGTCCATTCCGGTGCAAAACGCCTTGCCCGCCCCGGTCACCACGACGACTCGCGTCTCGTCGTCGCGCTCCACGTCGGCCCAGATCTCGCTCAGCTCGTCGAACATCGGCATGAGCAGCGCGTTGTACCGCTCGGGTCGGTTGATCGTGATCAGCAGGACGCCGTCGGCCGGGCGCTCGACGAGCACGTTTCCGCTGCCGTGCTGGTAAAGGTCGCTCATCGGACTGCCTCCGCGGTCTGGTTCTCGGACTGGAACCGGCGCAGCGCTTCCTCGTGCGCCGGACGCGCGGCGCGGATGCCGGCCAGCACGTCGTCGGCAGGGCGCACCACGTTGCGCGGATGCTTGAACCGCGGGATCACGTACTTGCCGAACAGTTCGATCGACCGCATCAACTGGTCGTGCGGGAGACTGTCCACTCGCAACACCAGCGACTCCACGCCCATGTCCGCGTACCGCTGGACGTGCTCGGCGCAATGCTCCGGGTCGCCGACGAGGAAGCCCTGCGAGCGCTCGAACAGGTACTCCTCGTCGCTGAAATCGACGTCGTTGATCGCGCCCATGTAGGCGTAGTCCTGGGAAAGCTTCGCCAGCCGCCCGTACGCGTCGGTGGAAAGCTTGGACATCTCGAACAGCGGCCGGGCCTGTTCGCGGGCCAGCGCGGTCGTTTCGGCGCAGTGCATGCCGCCGCTGACCAGCACCATCTTGCGCGGCGTGATCGGGTACGGGTGGGTGGTGGCGGCGAGGGTCTCGTCGTAGAGCTTCAGCATGTTCTCGACGAGGTCGTAGCCGAGGTAGAACCCGCCCATGATCGCGCCGATGCCCATCGCGGCGGCAGTTTCGACCGAACTCGGGCTGCCCGCGGCGACCGAGATCGGCGGATACGGCGCCTGCAACGGCTTCGGCACCAGGCTGCGCGGCGGGATCTTGTAATGCTCGCCCACGAAGGAGAACGGATCGTCGAGGAACGCCCGGCGAATCAGCTCGATCCCTTCGCGCCACTGGGATTTGTTCTCCGTCGGGTCCACCTCGAACGCCCGCAGCGCGAGCGTCGTGTTGCCGCGGCCGGTGCCGAGTTCGATCCGGCCGTTGGACAGGATGTCCTCGGTCGCGATCCGTTCCGCGACGCGCAGCGCGTGGTTCATGCGTGTCGGCAGCAGCGTCACGAGGTGGATGAAGCGGATCCGGCTCGTGAGCGCCATCAGGTACGGGTAGAGCACCTCCGGCGCGGACACGGTCGCCGTCCCGATGGCGACGTGCTGTTCGGAACTCCCGAACGCGTCGAAGCCGACCTGCTCGGCGAGCAGCACCTCCTCGACCAGTTCTCGGTAGCGGTGTTCGTGGGTGAGCCCGACCGGGGTGTCCCCCTCCGACATGAGGATGAAGTCCATGATCGCCCCTTCCAGCCGATGTTATTGCCCGATAACATAAGACGCAGCGAACCCGTGGTCAAGGCTCTACCGTGGAGGAAACGTGTTACTTGCTACTAACTTTGCCTGGAGGAAGGCATGAGCGAGCTGCGGATCGAGCACCTGACCTCGCCGGAAGTCGCCGACGCTCTGGCGAGCGGCATGCGGACCGCGATCCTCCCGCTGGGAGCTACCGAACAGCACGGCGCGCACCTGCCGCTCTCAGTCGACAGCGACCATGCCGACCGGCTAGGCGTGCTCGTGGCGGAGCGGCTTGGTGATGCGCTCGTCCTGCCGACCGTGCGCCTTGGCTGCTCCGCCCATCATCTCGGCTTCCCGGGGACGCTGTCGGTGCGACCAGAAACACTGGAAGCTATCTGTTTCGACTGCTGCGAAAGCCTTGCTGTACATGGTTTTCGCCGGGTGTTGATCTTCTCCGCGCACATCGGCAACTATCCGCTGCTGAGCGAGATCGAGGCGAAGCTCTCCTCACGTCTGGCTGCTGAGCTGGATGTGGTCGCGTTCGCCGACTCGGCCGCGGTGCTCGATGCCTGGCGCACTGCCGTCGCCGATCTAGCCAGCCAAGTCGGCGGACATGCCGATGTCGCCGAAAGCTCGATCATGCTCGCACTTCGGCCGGAGGCGGTGCGCGCTGATCGTGCCACTCCTGGCCTTGCTGAGCCGATGGACGATGCCCTGCTGGCTCGGGTATTAACCGGAGGCGTCAAGGCGGTTGCTCCGAACGGGGTGCTCGGCGATCCGCGCGGGATGTCTTCCGACCTGGGCTTTGCCTGCCTCAGCGCGGTCGCGAACCTGCTGGCGGAGTACGCGGCGGCTCGTTATCGGCCTCTCACCTAGACTCGGGTCATGACGAGCTCATCTCGCGCCGCGTCGCCGCGTTCCTCGCGCAGGCAGACGCTGATCAAGGTCGCCGGCGAGTTGTTCCACGAGCGGGCTTTCGACGCGGTCACCACCGAGATGATCGGTGCGCGGGCCGGCGTTACCGGGCCTGCTCTTTACCGGCATTTTCCCAGCAAGCAGGCGTTGCTGATCGCGGTGCTCGAGGATCCGTTGAAGGATTTGCTGGCCAATGCGCGCGAGACTGCGGCGGAGGTTACTGATCCGCGTAAGGCGCTCGAGGCGATGATCGACTATCACGTTACGCGGAGTCTGCAGAACGTGCCTTCTACGTTGGTGTTCTTGAAGAATGAGCACAACGTGCCCGAGGAGGAACGGCATCGGATGCGGCGGATGATGCGGCTCTATGCCGAGGAGTGGAGTGCGCTGGTGGAGCGGTTGCGGCCGGATTTGTCGGATGCGCAGAATCGGGTGTTGACACATGCTGTGTTTTCTATGATTAATTCGGTGCCGCAGTTTAATAGCGGGCTGGATGTGGAGAGTGTGGCGTCTACGATTCGTACTGCGGCGGTTAATGCGTTGCTTGTTCCTGCTGGGGGTGTCTGATCTCCTGGGGGTCTCGGCTCGTCGCCTGGCGGCGACATCGGGCGTTGGTTGCGTGGGGCACCCCGAAGTTTGATTGTGCTGACGGTTCGGGGGTGCTTGTCAAGGCGGGAAAGATGCCTTGACAAGCACCCCCGAACCGCAGGGGAGCTTCGTATCGGGGTGCGGGGGAGGGCTGGGTGTCTCGCTTGTTGGGTGCATCGGTTGCGGTAGAGGGGCTGGGTGTCTCGTTTGTTGGGTGCGTCGGCTGCGGTTCGGTGGGTGGGTAGCGCCCCAATGTGGCATTGGGTGCGTTAGATGCACCGAATGCCGCATTGGGTGCGTGGGATGCACCGAATGCCGCATTGGGTGCGTCGCGGTCCGTGAAGGGCTCCTTGAGGGAATCTAGGTCCGTGAAGGAGCCCTTCACGGACCGGTGGCTGGTCGTGAGGGGGACCCTGGGGGAATCTGGGTTCGTGAGGGTGGCCCTCACGAACTTTGGTGGCTGGGTGAGTCAAGCGCTCGCTTCCAGCAGCCGGTGGTGGTGTTCCAGCAGTGCGCGAAACGATGCGTGCGCGGTGCTGCCGTAGGTGAGGTCCACTTCGACTGTTCGCCAGCTGTCACCGGTGTGGGTGAGCAGGATTGTCGCGGGGTCGGAGATGATCACGACGGATCCGTCGGCGCGCAAGTCTCGGGCGGGCAGCAGGCGGGGGAACACTACGTCCGCGGGTAAGCCGTCTGCGAGTGTCAGGAACTCGCGGTAGTCGTCGGGCAGGCGGAGGCCGAGGCGTTGTTCGGCGGCGGCTAGGTCTGCGGGTGGCGTCGGGGCGGGGGCGCGTTGTCCGCGCAGGCGGAGGATCGCTGCGATCAGTTCTGCGAGGCTGGCCGGGCCGGTCGGGTGGCGTTCGCGCAGGGCGGCGATCAGTGCGCCTGCGCATTGGTCCGGCCATTCGGAACCGAGGGCGAGTGGGTCTGCGCCGTTGACCAGTTGGGTGGCTAGCGGGCGGGTGGCGGCGAGGGTGGCGACGTCTGGGGTGGGGTGGTTTTCCACGAGGGTGGCCCATGCGTCGAGGTCGGCGGCGGCGAGTGCGTCGCGTATCGGGTCGGGGCGCTTGGGGGCGATCGCGGAGACTGCGCCTGCGACTGGTGAGCCGTCGAAGAGACCGTCCAAATCGGACACTCGGCGGGCGAGGAAAGCTTGGTGGGCTTGCTCTTCTGCGTCCAGGTCTAGCGGGACGAGGGCGTCTGCCCATTGTGGACGGTCGCCGCGGGCTTCGAAGAGCATTGCCCAGGCGCGGGCGTGCACGGCGTCCTCGGCGAGGGCGGACGTTGGGCGGCCGGTTACCGCGTGCCATTGCGTGACAAGGCGGTCGGAGGCGTCGGTCGCGCCTGCGGTGGCCAGGAGGAGTGCGGCGTGGGCGATCCTGCGGTCAGCGGCGGCCTCGTCGGCGGTGAGCACGTCGCGGACGGCGGTTTCGAGGTAGTCGTCGCGCTGCATGTCGCGAGCGTGCCACACGGCCGCGGACACGACGGAGGCCCCGCACCGGGCGTGGGTGCGGGGCCTCCGGAGTCAAAGAGGTCGATCAGCCCTGGTCGGCGATGTCCGCCAGCACCGCGGCGATGGTGCGGACCGGGATGCCGGTGCCGCCCTTGCCGGTGTAGCCCCACGGGCTGCCGGAGTTGAAGGCCGGGCCTGCGACGTCGAGGTGTGCCCACGGCAGGTCCGCGGGCACGAACTCGCGCAGGAACACGCCCGCGACGAGCATGCCTGCCCAGCGCTGGCCGGTGACGTTCGCGATGTCGGCCAGGCGCGAGTCCAGGTCGGCGCGCAGTTCGTCGGGCAGCGGCATGGCCCAGCCGCCCTCGCCGGTGGCCTGCATGATGCCCGCGACGCGGTCGCGGAACTCGTCCGAGCCCATCACGCCGGAGATCCGGTTGCCCAGCGCGACCACCTGCGCGCCGGTCAGCGTGGCGGTCTCGATCAGGTAGTCCGGGTTCTCCTCGGCCGCCCGCACGATCGCGTCGGCCAGCACGAGGCGTCCCTCGGCGTCGGTGTTGAGCACCTCGACGGTCTTGCCGCCGTACATGGTCAGCACGTCGCCGGGACGGTAGGACGTGGCCGAGGGCAGGTTCTCCGCCAGCGGGATGTGCGCGGTGACCTCGAGCGGGTACTTCAGCTTCGCGGCCAGCACGACCGACGCGAGCACGGCGGCCGCACCCGACATGTCGGAGGTCATGTGGTCCATGTTCGCGGCGGGCTTCAGCGAGATGCCGCCCGAGTCGAAGGTGATGCCCTTGCCGACCAGCGCGACCTTCTTGCGCGCCTTGGCCGGCTTCCAGCTGACCCGCAGCAGGCGCGGCGGCCGCGACGAACCGCCGCCCACGCCGAGGATGCCGCCGAAGCCCTTGCGCTTGAGCGCCTTCTCGTCGAGCACCTCGAAGTCGAGGCCGTTCTCGTCGGCGAGCTTCTTCGCGCGGTCGGCGAAGGACGCCGGGAACAGGTCGTTCGGCGGGGTGTTGATCAGGTCGCGGGCGATGATCACCGACTCGGCGATGAACCCGGCCGCCTTCAGCGTGGCCTTGTGCTCGCGCGCGGTGCCCTCGGCCGGGCTGACCAGGTCGGCCTTCGCCAGCGGGCCCTCGCCCTTCTCCGAGCGGTACTCGGTGAAGACGTACGCGCCCAGCGCGATGCCTTCGGTGGCGGCGTGCAGGTCGAGCGCCGACAGCGTGACGAACGCGCGCTCGGTGCCGTTCAGCGCGCGGGCCGCGGCACCGGCCGCGCGGCGCACCTGCTCGGCGGTGATTACGCCGTCCTGCGGCTTGCCGAGGCCGACCGCCAGCACGACGCCCGCGGGCAGCTTGCCCAGCGTCGGCAGCTTCACGATCTCCTCGGCCTTGCCGGTCGCGCCGAGCGTGCCCAGCACCTCGGCGAGCTTGCCGTCGAACGCCGCGTCGGCGACCTCCGCGCCGGCGGCGAGCTCGAGGCCGCCCTCGCCCTGGAGAGTGCCGATCACGACGACGTCGGCGCGGGTCTTGCCCAATGCCGCACCCGTGTTCTCGGAGAGGGCAAGCTTCGGCACGGTCACTTCTGGCTCCTCGCGACGTCGCGGTGGCGCCGGGCGATCTGCCCGGTCGATCGTGAGCCATGCTAATGACAAAGCCATCCGGACGGGGGAAGGGGGATCGCGGTGCGGCTCGCGGGAGCACTCCTGGTGACGCTGGCGGCAGGCGCCGCCGGGGCCGGGTTTTGGGTGCTCGGCGGGGTTTTGCTCGCCGCGCTGATCGCGGTCGCGGCTTCCCGGCTGCCCGCGCTCGGCGATGATCCGGCCGCCCGGATCGCCGGCGGATTATCCCGGCTGGCCCAGATCGTCGTGCTCGCGCAGGCCTTCGGCGCGTACGTGTTCCCAGTGCAGCCCGGATACGCCGCCGCTGCGCTCGTGGTGTTCGTCGCGGCGGCGGACTTCGCCGGGCTGCGGCTGCCGGACCTGCTGGTCAAGTGGGTGCTCGGGGTGCTGCTGGCCGCCGCGGCGGTGCTCGTGGCGATGTGCCTGGCGGTCGCTCCGGTTGCGCAAACGGGCGGAATCGGCACGCCGCCGGTGGCCGGGATCGTGGTCGCGGCGTTGTTCCTGCTGCCGTTCCTCGTTCCGGAACCAGGGGAGCGGAGCACCGGACGTGCGCTCGTGCTGAGTCTGGTCGCGGTGGCGGTCACGGCGGTGACCCTGCTGCAGCTGGGTCCGGTCCGGCTCGGACTGTCCGGGACCGCGATGCGGGATCTGCTCTCCGCGGCGGACGCCGGACAGCTCCAGCCGTTGCTCACGGTGATCGCAGTGCTGGCGACTCTTCCCTCGGCATTCACGACTTTCGTCGGTGCTCGACAGCGGTTTGCGCCGTCTGGCGGGGCTCCGGTCGCGATAGCCGCGGTGCTGGCAGCGGTAGCCGCGGCGTTCGTTCCGCTGCCGGCGGTACTGCTCGTGGCGGGCCTCGGCGCGGTGGCGGAACTGCTGCTGCGGGTGCGGGTTCGCCGCTACCGTGGCGTCCATGACTGAGCACCGCTGGGCGCCGGGACAGACAGTCGTCGAACGTTTCGTCCGCCCGGACGGCAGCATCGGCCAGCATCATCCGCTGCGCGTGCTCTCCGACGACGGCGAGACGCTGCTCGGCTGGCTCCCGGTCGGCACGCCGATCGTCGGCAGCAGGCTCGCGGACGGCCGCTCATTGCGGGAAGCGCCGCTGGAACAACGGTTCCGCGAGCCGCGCGTATGCGTGCCGGACATCTGGCACGGCTCCTCGACGCTGCGGCTGATCCCCGAGCGGGCGTGGTCGTCGGTGTGGTGGTTTTTCGAGCCGGACGGCCGGTTCCGCGACTGGTACGTGAACCTCGAACTGCCGCGCGGGCGCACCGAAACCGGCCCGGACCGGATCGACGGCGTCCTCGACCTGGTCGTGACGCCGGGCGCGGGCTGGGAATGGAAGGACGAGGACGAAGCGGAGGCGGCCCTCGACGCGGGGCGGTTGACCATCGCCGACCTCGACCAGTTGCGTGCGGAAGGCGAACGGATGGGCGCGCTGGCCGAGCGGGGCGCGTACCCGTTCGACGGCACGCACACCGATTTCCGCCCGGACCCGGACTGGCCCGCTCCGGCGCTGCCCGCCGGGCCGTGCTGACCGCTGCCGCTTACTGGGCCAGCAGGACCAGCGCGATGAACAGCACGATGTTGACGACGAGCAGGATCACCACGGATTTGGTCGGCAGGTTCTTGGTGATCACCTTGCCGTGCAGGTTCTTCCACCAGTAGATGCCGAATCCGGCGACGACCAGTCCGAGGAAGAAGCCGAACCCGCTCGAAAGCAGGCCCCAGCCGACCATCCCGAGCAGTCCCGCGCCGAAGGTCAGCAGGGCGGCGGCGCCGAAGGTCTTGACGTCCGGCCCGGCCCCGGGCCCGGTTTGGCGTGCTGGTTGAGTGCTCACGCCGACCATCGTAGTGGGGTGACGCTGCGAGCGCGGGACAGTGCGGCGAGTAAAACCACAGGACTTCCGACTAACGTGCTTCCGACCAAGCGCTATCGTTTACGCATGACCACAGCGACGCAGTTCACCCACGTTCCGAACCCGAGCCCCGCGAGTCCTGAACGCGTCGCCGAGGTACTTGCCAAGCCGGGGTTCGGCACGCATTTCACCGACCACATGGTCACCGTGCGCTACAGCACCGAGAAGGGCTGGCACGACGCCAAGGTCGGGCCGTACGAACCGTTCACCCTCGACCCGGCCACGTCCGTGCTGCACTACGGGCAGGCGATCTTCGAGGGCCTCAAGGCCTACCGCCAGCCGGACGGCACGATCGCCGCGTTCCGGCCGGACGCCAACGCGCAGCGGTTCCGCGATTCCGCCGAGCGGCTCGCGATGCCGCAGCTGCCGGTGGAGACCTTCGTCGACGCGCTGCGCGAGCTGATCGCCGTCGACGAGCGCTGGGTGCCGACCCGCCAGGGCGACTCCCTGTACCTGCGCCCGTTCATGATCTCCACCTCGGCCGGCCTCGGCGTGAACAGCCCGGCCGACGAGTACGTCTTCGCGGTGATCGCCTCGCCGGCCGGCTCGTACTTCAGCGGCGGCGTCAAGCCGGTCAGCGTGTGGCTGTCCACCGAGTACGTGCGCGCGGCCCCCGGCGGCACCGGCGCGGCGAAGTGCGCCGGCAACTACGCGGCGTCCTTCGTGGCGCAGGCGCAGGCCGTCGAAAAGGGCTGCGACCAGGTGGTGTGGCTGGACGCGGTCGAGCGCCGCTGGGTCGAGGAGATGGGCGGGATGAACCTGTTCTTCGTCTTCGGCTCGGGCGACGACGTCCGCGTGGTCACCCCGGAGCTCACCGGTTCGCTGCTGCCGGGCGTCACCCGGAAGTCGTTGCTGCAGCTGGCGAAGGACGCCGGGCACAAGGTCGAGGAGCGCCGGATCTCCACTGACGAATGGGAGAAGGCGGCCGCCTCGGGCGAACTGACCGAGGTGTTCGCGTGCGGCACGGCGGCGGTCATCACGCCGGTCGGCCACGTGAAGCACGGCGGCGGCGAGTTCTCGATCTCCGGCGGGCAGCCGGGCCCGGTCACCATGGCCCTGCGCGAGCAGCTCGTCGGCATCCAGGAAGGCACCCGCCCGGCCCCGTCCGGCTGGATGACCCCGCTCACCTGAGGTTCTAGCTGTCCGTGAAGGGCTCCTTGCGGGAACCGGATTCCCGCAAGGAGCCCTTCACGGCTTTCAGGACGTGAGCGGGCCGGAGACGCCGGATTGCTCGTGCGTGGTCATCTCGGCGAGCACGCGGCTGGCCATCATCAGCAGCGGCAACGCGGTGACCGCGCCGGTGCCTTCGCCGAGGCGGACGTCGAGGTCGAGCAGCGCCCCGAGGTCCAGGTGCTCCAGCGCGAGCGCGTGCGCGGGTTCGCCGGTGAGCTGACCGGACATCCACCAGCGGCGCGCGCCGGGCGCGAGTTCTTCGGCGACGAGCGCGGCGGAGCAGACCACGAGCCCGTCGAGCACCACCGGCGTGCGGCGAACCGCTGCCTGCGCGAGAAAGCCCGTCATCGCGGCGATATCGGCCCCCGAGGACGTCCGCAGCAGCGCGAGCGGGTCGGCCAGCACCGCGCGGGCCCGGCGCAGCGCGTCGCGGACCGCGGCGGCCTTGCGCATCCAGGTGTTGTCGTCGATGCCCGAACCCCGGCCGACCACGGCGACCGGTTCGCTGCCGGTCAGCGCCGCGACCAGCACCGACGCCGGGGTGCTGTTCCCGATCCCCAGGTCGCCCGCGATCAGCAGGTCCGCGCCGCCGTCGACCTCCGCGTCGGCGATCTTGCGGCCGGCTTCGACCGCGGCGCGCACCTCGGCGTCGGTGAGCGCGTCCTCGACGTCGATCGAGCCGGAACCGCGGCGCACCTTGAACTCGCCGATCGACCGCATCGCGGATTCCTCGGTGTCCACGGCCATGTCGACCACGCGCACGCCCGCGCCCGCCGCCGCGGCGAGCACGTTGATCGCCGCGCCGCCGGTCAGCATGGTCCCGACGAGCTGCGACGTGACCTCCCGCGGATACGCCGAGACGCCCTTCTTCGCGATGCCGTGATCGCCGGCGAACACGACGACGCGCGGGCGGGTGAACGGCCGCGGCGGCGCCTGGCCCTGGCACGAAGCGATCCACACGCCCAGCTCTTCCAGCCTGCCGAGCGAGCCCGCCGGTTTGACGAGCTTGTCGTGCAGCGCGATCGCGCCCGACCGGGCCAGGTCGCTCGGCGGTTCGATCTCGCCGAACTCGATGCCCGTTTCGCCGGTGTCCACAGCCAGGTTTCCTTTCGCCGCTGGGCGTCCCGGCGCCCAACCTACCGCCGCGCGGGCAGGGCCCTTAGGGTCGGTCGGCGTGCGGGAATCGACGGCGGCCGGGGTCGTGCTGGCGAGTGGTGCGGGGACCCGGGTCGGGGCCGCGCTGAACAAGGTCTACCTGCCGGTCGCGGGCAGGCGGGTGGTGGCGTGGTCGCTGGACGCGTTCGCCGCCGTGGCCGGGATCGGCGTGCTGGTGCTGGTGATCCGGCCCGAGGACGCGCCGCTGGCCGAGGAGGTGCTGGCCGGGACGAGCGCTCCGGTGGAGATCGTGACCGGCGGCCCGACACGGCAGGCCTCCGAGCTGAACGCGCTGCGCCATCTCGCGCCGCGGATCGCCGACGGGACCGTGGATTCCGTGCTGCTGCACGACGGGGCCCGGCCGTTGGTGACGCCGGAGCTGATCGCCGCGGTGCTGGAACGGACCAGGGAAGACGGGGGAGCGGTGCCGGGACTGGCCGCGGACGACGTGGTCTCGATGGCGGGACCCGACACGGTGGCGGGCCCGCTGCCCGGCGCGATCCGGGTGCAGACCCCGCAGGGCTTCCGGGCGCAACCGCTGCTCGCGGCGTACGAACAGGCCGCCGAGGAAGGGTTTCTGGGCACCGACACGGCTTCGTGCATGGAGCGGTTCTCCGCGCTGCCGGTGCGGTGGGTGCCCGGCAGCGCGGAGAACGTGAAGATCACCTATCCGCACGACCTCGCGGTGGCGGAGCGGTTCCTGCTGCGCTGATCAGGGGGAAACGGTGAGCGCCGGGTCGGTGACCACGACGTCGCCCAGCGCCTCGTCGATCGCCGTGAGCAGCTCCGGCTCCAGCTTCACGCCGGCGGCCTTGACGTTGTCGTGCACCTGCTCCGGCCGCGAGGCCCCGATGATCGCCGACGCGACGTTCGGGTTCTGCAGCACCCACGCGACGGCCAGCTGCGCCATCGACAGTCCGGCGTCGGCCGCCAGCGGCTCCAGCTTCGCGACCGCGGCGAGGGTCTTCTCGTCGAGGAAGCGCTTGACCATGTTCGCGCCGCCGTTCTCGTCGGTCGCGCGCGAACCGGCGGGAAGCGGCTGGCCCACCTTGTACTTGCCGGTCAGCACGCCCTGCGCCACCGGCGACCAGACGATCTGGCTCAGGCCCTCGCGCTCGGAAGCGGGCACGACCTGCGATTCGATGACGCGCCACAGCATCGAGTACTGCGGCTGGTTCGACACGAACGGGATCTTCAGCTCGCGGGCGAGCGCCGCGCCGCGGGAGATCTGCTCGGCGTTCCATTCCGAGACGCCGATGTAGAGCGCCTTGCCCTGGCGGACCAGGTCGGCGAACGCCTGCATCGTCTCTTCCAGCGGCACCGTGCGGTCGAACCGGTGCGCCTGGTAGAGGTCGACGTAGTCGGTGCCGAGCCGCTTGAGCGACGCGTTGGCCGACTCGAGGATGTGCTTGCGCGAGAGACCCTTGTCGTTCGGGCCCTTCGGGCCGGTCGGCCAGAAGACCTTGGTGAAGATCTCCAGGCTCTCCCGGCGCTGCCCCTTCAGCCCGCGCCCGAGCACCGACTCCGCGGCGGTGTTGGCGTAGACGTCAGCCGTGTCGAAGGTCGTGATGCCCGCGTCGAGCGCCGCCTTGATGCAGGCTTGCGCCTGGTCCTCCTCGACCTGGGACCCGTGGGTCAGCCAGTTGCCGTAGGAGATCTCACTGATGTTGAGGCCGCTGCGGCCGAGACGTCGAAACTCCATGCCGACAGCGTAAACGTTTCGTTCGCGAGGCTAACGACCTGTGTGCCGCACGGCTCAGTTCGGGATCGGGTCCCCGGCCTTGAGCCGCGGCTTCGGCACGCGCAGCTTGCGGATCTGGCTCGCCCGGACGAACGCGTACCAGCCGACGCCGCGGGTGGCGGTCGCCGGCTCCTTCGGGAAGCGCTCGCGGACCAGCTTCGAGATCTTGCGGCCGTTCACGAAGCCCTCGATGGCCATGACCAGCAGCATCGCCATGCAGACCAGGGTGATGTACTGCTGCACCGCCGGCGCCGGGACCAGCAGCGCGAGGAACACCAGGATCGCCAGCGGCATGAACAGGCCGAGGATGTTGCGCCGGGAGTCGACCAGGTCGCGCACGTACGCCTTGACCGGGCCCTTGTCGCGCGGCGGCAGGTACTTGTCGTCGCCCGACATCATCCGCTCGCGGCGCACGCGGGCGGCTTCCTTGCGGTCTTCCTTGCTGACCGGGTTGGCCTTGCGCAGCTCCTTGTTGCGCTTCATCGCTTCGCGCATGGAGGTGGGCGGCGCCGCGACCGGCCCGCGCCTGCGTCCCTCGGCCTCGCGGCGCTTGGGCGTCGCCTTGCCCTTTCCCGGCGTGTACGACTTGCTCGTGACCGGGGAATCGTCAGCGGCGGCCTCGGCCGCGGAGTCTTCGGCGGCGGGGTCAGTGGTGCTTCGGCGCAGGAACCTCACCTCACCAGGGTATTGCAGGCGTCACGGCTTTGTTCACCAGGTCGTTCCATATGCGACGATGGAGGGGAACAGATCGGGCGAGTCCCGTGTTGTGCCTAGGACACGAGATGTACCCGCAGCGAGTTCGACCAAGAGGGAGTGCCATGACGACCGCTGAGCAGACCGGTGCGGCTGCGGCCGAGACCGCCGAGGAGACCCACGGCGTGACGTTGACCGACGCCGCGGCCGCCAAGGCGAAGGCGCTGCTCGAACAGGAGGGCCGCGACGACATGCACCTGCGCATCGCCGTGCAGCCCGGCGGCTGTGCTGGCTTGCGCTACCAGCTGTTCTTCGACGAGCGCACGCTCGACGGCGACCTGTTCCGCGACTTCGACGGCCTCCAGGTCGCCGTGGACCGGATGAGCGCGCCTTACGTGTCCGAGGCCGTGATCGACTTCGTCGACACCATCGAGAAGCAGGGCTTCACGATCGACAACCCGAACGCCACGGGTTCCTGCGCCTGCGGCGACAGCTTCCACTGAGCCCAGAGCCGGAAAACGGGCCCCGCGCGATCCGCGCTGGGGCCCGTTCTCGTTTCCGGCGTTCCCGGCCGGCTCAGACGTAGGCGTCGAGATCGGCGACCTGCGCGTGGCAGGCGTCGTCGACCGTCCACGGCCGCGCCGCCCTCGGGCGCGGCAGCCGGGCCTGGTCGGCGGGCTGTTCGGGCTGCAGCGTGGACGGCAGGTGGGCGCAGTCGGCGATCAGGTCGCCGAGGGTTTCCGGTTCGGTCGCGAGGTTCACTCCAGCCACGCTATTCAGCCGGACTTGAACGGGAAACGAGTACCGGCCGGTAGTGTCGGAACGTGGCGCGGAAACTACCCGGAAGGGTCATGACCAGCGGGTAACTTGCGTCAGGGCGCGAAAACGACAGCTCATCCACCCCGTGAGGAGAACCGGTGGCAGACAAGCCCAGGATCGCCGTGTCCGGCAGCATCGCTACGGACCATCTGATGCACTTCCCGGGGAGGTTCGCCGAGCAGCTCGTCGCCGAGCAATTGCACCGGGTGTCGCTGAGCTTCCTCGCCGACGACCTCGTCGTGCGCCGCGGCGGCATCGGCGCGAACATCGCGTTCGGCCTCGGAGTGCTCGGCGTCGAGCCGGTGCTCGTCGGCGCCGTCGGCCAGGACTGGGCGGACTATCAGTCGTGGCTGCAGCGGCACGGCGTGGACACCTCGGGCGTGCTGGTGTCCGAGGTCGCGCACACCGCGCGGTTCGTGTGCACCACGGACGAGGACATGTGCCAGATCGCGACGTTCTACGCGGGCGCGATGGCGGAGTCCCGCAACATCGAGATGGGGCCGATTTCGGATCGCGTCGGCGGGCTGGGGCTGGTGCTGATCAGCCCGGACGATCCCGAGGGGATGGTCCGGCACGCGCAGGAGTGCCGTCAGCGGGGGTACACGTTCGCGGTCGACCCGTCGCAGCAGCTGGCCCGGATGGACGGGGCGCAGGTGCGGTCGTTCGTCGAGGGGGCCAAGTACCTGTTCAGCAACGACTACGAGTGGGAGTTGCTGCTGCAGAAGACCGGCTGGACCGAGGCCGACGTGCTGGAGCGGGTCGGGCTGCGGATCACCACGCTGGGGGAGAAGGGCGTGGAGATTGTCGGGCGGGACGGGACTGCGTTGCAGATCGGAGCGGTGCCGGAGCGGGGGAAGGCTGATCCCACTGGGGTCGGGGATGGGTTCCGGGCTGGGTTCCTTGCTGCGGTGGATGGCGGGTTGAGTTTGGAGCGGGCGGCGCAGTTGGGGTGTTTGATCGCTGTGCTGGTGCTGGAGACTGTGGGGACGCAGGAGTGGCGGTTGGAGCGGGGCGAGGCGTTGACTCGGCTGCGGGAGGCGTTCGGGCCTGAGGCTGCTGAGGAGATTGCGGCGGTTTTGCCTGCTTGAGTCTCGGTCCGCCTCGTCGCCTGGCGGCGACATCGCTTGGTGGTTGCGTGGGGCACCCCGAAGCTTGATTGTGCTGACGGTCGGTGGGTGCTTGTCAAGGCGGGAAAGATGCCTTGACAAGCACCCACCGACCGCAGATGCGCTTCGTATCGGGGTGCGGGGGAGGGCTGGGTGCCTCGCTCGTTGGGTGCGCCGGTGCGGTTTTAGGGCCGTGAGGGGAACCCTGAGGGAATCAGAGTCAATGAGGGTTCCCCTCACGTCCGGTCAGAGCTTGACTGGGTAGGCCGGTTCCGGGATTTCCGGCTTGATGCGGTGTTCCACGAAGATGCCGTGCCACAGCATGAAGACCAGCAGGGCCCAGAGCTGGCGGCTGCGGTCCAGCTGGCCTTCCTTGTGTTCGTCCAGCAGGCGCAGCACTGCGGTTTTGTCCAGCAGCTCGTCGGTCTTCGAGTCGTTGATGATGCCGCGCGCCCAGTCGTACATCTCGTTGCGCAGCCACAGGCGGATGGGGACCGGGAAGCCCAGTTTCTTCCGGTTCAAAACGTGGCCGGGGATGATCTTCGCGAGGGCCTGGCGCAGTGCGTACTTGGTGGTGCCGTGCGCGAGTTTCTGGTCGAGCGGGATCGAGGCGGCGACCTTGAACACCTCGGCGTCCAGGAACGGCACGCGCAGCTCCAGCGAGTTCGCCATGGTCACCTTGTCCGCCTTGACCAGGATGTCGCCGCGCAGCCAGGTGTACAGGTCCACGTGCTGCATGCGGGCCACCGGGTCCCAGCCTCGGGACACGTCGTACCAGGGGGCGGTGACGTCCTTGAAGCCGACGCCTTCCTGGTACGTCCGCAGCACGGCGCGCAGCTGCTCGTCGCGGAAGTTGCGGGCGTTGCCGTAGTAGCGGTCTTCCAGGGGGAGCGCGCCGCGGCGCAGGAGGTCCTTGCCTCGGGTGCCCTCCGGGATCTTCGTGGACACCTTGCCCAGCAGTTTTCGCACGCTGCCGGGGATTTTCTCGAACGGGGCCAGGGAAATCGGCTCGCCGTAGATCGTGTAGCCGCCGAACAGTTCGTCCGCGCCTTCGCCGGACAGCACCGCCTTCACGTGCTTGCGGGCTTCGCGGGCGATGAACCACAGCGGGACCAGCGCCGGGTCCGCGACCGGGTCGTCCAGGTACCAGACGATGAGCGGCAGCGCTTCCATCATCTCGTCCGCCGACACCGTGCGGACCACGTGCTTCACGCCGATCGCGGCGGCCGATTCCGCGGCCACGTCCACCTCGGAGTAGCCCTCGCGCTCGAAGCCGGTGGTGAACGCGATGAGGTTCGGGTTGTGCTCCTTGGCGAGCGTCGCGGTCGCGGTGGAGTCGATGCCGCCGGAGAGGAACGCGCCGACCGTCACGTCCGGGTCCGAGATCATGTGCTTGCCGACCGAGTCGCGCATCACATCGGCGATGCGCTCGTACAGCGCCTCGGCCTCGGCGGGGCCGTTCACCGGCTTCGCGGCGAACTTCGGGTGGAAGTAGCGGGTGAACTCGGGCTTCCCGCCCGGCGAGAGCCGGAACGAGGTGCCGGACTCGACGCGGCGGATCGCGGTGTGCAGCGACTCCGGCTCCGGCACGTACTGCAGGACCAGGTAGTGCTGCAGGGCCTTGCGGTCCAGCTCCTGCGCGACGCCGAGCGTGTCCGACAGCTCCAGCAGGCTCTTCTTCTCGCTGGAGAACGCCGTGCCCTTCGGGCCCTCGCTGTAGTAGAGCGGCTTGATCCCGAACGGGTCGCGCGCGCCGAAAACGGTCTTTTCCGCCGAATCCCAGATCAGGAACGCGAACATGCCGCGCAGCTTTTCGACCGCTTTGTCCCCGAGGTAGTGATATGCCGCGACGATCGCCTCGCCGTCGCCTTCAGTGGCGAATTTCGCACCGAATTTTTCGGCGAGCTCGTCGCGCAGCTCGCGGTAGTTGTAGATCTCGCCGTTGAAGTTCAGCGTGTAGCGGCCGGGCGCCTCCGGCGGACCCCACACCAGCGGCTGGTGCGCGTGGTCCACGTCGATGAAGGCGAGCCGGTTGAAGCCGTACACGACCTCGGCATCGGCCCAGGTGTCCTGCTCGTCGGGGCCGCGGTGACGCTGGCAGCGCATCGCCGCGCCGACGCTCGCACGGGCCGCCGCGGCGTCGTTTTCGGTCGCGCAGATCAGTCCAAGCAGGCCGCACACGTGTACTCACACACCTCAGGGTCGGGCCGGTCCGGGGAAGGGCCCAGTATGCCGGTGCGGGGCGACTCGCCCGGAAAGCGGGTGACGCGTGGCGCAACTGGTCACCCCTTGGTCAGCGGGAGCGGCCAACTCGGCTAGGCTCCGCCTGTCACGAAGATCGGTCGAAGAAGGCCCGGTGTGAGAGGGCCTGTTGGGTGAAAGGGCAGGGCGCAGTGGGAAAACCAGAGCGCACCCCGGTGGGTAAGCGGGTCGGGCGTGTCGCCGCGCTGGCCGTGCTGGTGGCGCTGACCGCGACGGGCTGCTCGGGAGACGAGATCCTCCGCTTCGGCTGGCCCAAGGGCGTCACGCCGCAGGCCGACCAGATGCGCACCCTCTGGACGTGGACGGTCGTCGCCGCGCTCGTCGTCGGCGCGATCGTGTGGGCCCTGATCTTCTGGACCGCGATCTTCCACCGCAAGAAGAAGGGCGCGGCCGCCGAAGGCCCCGAGGACCTCCCGCGGCAGTTCCAGTACAACATCCCGCTGGAGATCTTCACGGTCGTCCTGCCGACGATCATGGTCTGCGTGCTGTTCTTCTTCACGGCGACGACCGAGAGCAAGGTCCTCGACAAGAAGCCGAACCCGGACGTCGTGGTCGACGTGATCGCCTTCCAGTGGAACTGGGAGTTCAAGTACGAGGGCGACGCCGCCAAGCGCGCCGACGGCACCCAGGTGAGCACCGTCGGCTCCTCCGGCGAGATCCCGCTGCTCGTGCTGCCGACGAACAAGACCATCGAGTACCGGCTCCGCTCGACGGACGTCATCCACTCGTTCTGGGTCCCGGAGTTCAACTTCAAGCGCGACGTGATGCCGGACCCGGAGAAGAACAACCAGGACAGCTCGTTCCAGAACTCGATCGACCGCGAAGGCTCGTTCGTCGGCCGCTGCGCCGAGCTGTGCGGGACGTACCATTCGGTGATGAACTTCGAGGTGCGCGCCTTGTCCCCGGACAAGTTCGACCAGTACCTCAAGCTGCGCACCGAGACGAACCCGAAGACCGGCAAGCCGAACACCGCGTCTGAGGCGCTGGCTTCGATGAACTGCGGCGAGCTGTGCAGCCCGTACGCGGTGACGACGAAGCCGTTCAACACCGACCGCACCGCGCGCACCGCGTCCAACTGACGGCGAACCAGAAGGAGCAGGGGACCAATCCCATGAAGGTCGAAGCCCGGATTTTCTACATGGTGGCGGGGTTTGCCGTCCTCATGACCGCCGTCTACTGGGTCATGACCGCGCTCTTCACCACCGACCAGAAGGCTGAGCCGGTCGGCATCGTCGCGCTGTTCCTGACCGGCGGCCTCGCGTTCCTCGCCGGCAGCTACATGCAGTTCGTGTCCCGCCGGATCGAAGAGCGCCCGGAGGACCGCGAGGACGCCGAGATCAGCGACGGCGCCGGCGAGCTGGGCTTCTTCAGCCCGGGCAGCTACTGGCCGGTCGCGCTGGCCGCGGCAGCCGGGCTGGCCGGCCTCGCCCTCGCGTTCTTCCACATCTGGCTGCTCGTGATGGCGATCGTGGCGCTGCTCATCGCCGTGGGCGGCCTGGTGTTCGAGTACCACACCGGTCCCGAGCACGACTGAGTTTTTCCGCTTCACCGCGACGCCCGGCTGGGAATCCCCGGCCGGGCGTTTCGCGTATCCGGCTTCGCGCGCTGCGGAGCCAGCGCCGCGGCGAGCACCGCCAGCATGCCCAGGCCCTCCGGCCAGGTGAGCCGGTGCCCGAACGCCAGCATGTCCACCACGACCGCGACCACCGGGTACAGGTAGGACAGCAGCGCGACCGTCGTGGTCGGCAGCTTGCCGATGCTGGCGTACATCAGCACGTACATCACCGCCGTGTGCACCGTGCCCAGGAGCAGCAGCCACAGCAGTCCCGGAGCCGAACTCGGCAGCGGCGTGAACATCAGCGCGGGGGCGAGCACGATCGCGCCGACCGTCAGCTGCACCGCCGCGAGCAGATGCGGCCGGATGTGCTTGAGCTGCTTCGCGATGAAGGACGCACCGGCGTAGAGCAGGGCCGCGCCAAGCGCGAGCGCGATTCCGGCGAATCGCACGGGTTGTCCGTCATCTCCTTGTGCGGAAAGGGAAATCACCACAACTCCGGCGAACGCGATGCCCGCCCGCGCGAGGTGCGAACGGCCGACCTTCTCGCCGAGGAACACCGCCGCCATTCCGACCAGGATCAGCGGCTGGGTGTGGTAGACGACCGTGCTGACGCCGATGGACGACAGCGAGTAGGACGCGAACAGCAGCACCCAGTTGCCGACCAGCAGCAGCCCGCCGGCGATCGCGAGCAGCAGGTCGCGGCGGGTCGGCCGCCAGTCGCGGAACCAGCCCCTGGCGAGGGACCACACGACCAGCAGGACGCCGCCGACGAGGCAGCGGGCGAACGCGACCGCCGGTGCGGCGGCGCCGCTTTCGAGCACGACCGCGCCGATCGTGCCGGACAACGCCATCGCCGCGGACCACTGCAGGACCGGGCGGGATTCGGGGTTCTTCATGCGACCCAGATTCGTCTCCGCGGCGACGCTCAACCAGTGTCAGAGATGACAATGACCGCAAAACTTGTGACATGCTGGGCCGCATGGACGTGGAACGGGTCGCCGTGCTGCTCGCGGACCGGGTTTCGCCGTTCGAGCTGGGGGTCGCGTGCGAGGTGTTCGGCACCGACCGCAGCGCGGACGGCATGCCCGGCTGGGACTTCGGCGTGTGCTCGCCAGGCGGCGCGGACGTGGCCAGCTGGTCCGGCTTCGGCCTGGCCGGACTGCGCGATCTCGACTTCGCGGCGTCGGCGGATTTGGTGATTGTGCCCACCCAAGCGCCGCGGACCGCGCCGCCGCCGGAGCCCCTGCTGGACGCCTTGCGCGCCGCGCGGAAACGCGGCGCGTGGGTGGCCGGGTTCTGCGCGGGAGTTTTTTCACTCGGCTACGCGGGTCTCCTGGACGGCCGTCGCTGCACCGTGCACTGGATCTACGAACCGGAATTCCGCCGCCTGTTCCCCGCCGCGGAAGTGGACCCGCAAGCTCTCTACGCGGACGACGACGGCGTGTTCACCAGCGCCGGGACGGTCGCGGCGGTGGACCTCTGCCTGCACCTGGTGCGCCGCCTGCGCGGAGTCACGGCGGCGACGGCGCTGGCCCGGCGAATGGTGGCCGCTCCGCACCGCGCGGGTGGGCAGGCGCAGTTCGTGCAGGCCCCGGTGCCCGCGACGGCCGCCCCGGACGACGCGGTGGTCGCCGAAGCGCTCGAATGGGTGGAACGACGGTTGGATCAGCCGTTCACGGTCGCGGAATTGGCGCGCCGCAGCGGATTGGGGGAGCGGACGTTCCTGCGCCGGTTCTCGGCCGCGACCGGGACGACGCCGCACCGCTGGCTGACCGAACGCCGCCTCGACCGGGCGCAGGCGCTGCTGGAGGAGGGCTCGCTTTCGGTGGAGGACATCGCGGTGGCTTGCGGATACGCGTCGGCGGCGGCGTTGCGGCACCAGTTTTCGCGGTTGCGCGCTACTACGCCGAGCGCTTACCGGACCGCCTTCCGTTCGTGAGCCTTGCTCCGGCTCGCCGCGATCCTGCTGTGGCATTGGGCTCATGTGACGCACCGAACGCCGCATTGGGGTGCGCGCCCCGAACGACTCGCTGAAAACGACGAACGCCGCACCGGGCGCGGAAAAGCGCCCGATGCGGCGTCCAGCCGATGCGAACGGTCAGCGCTCAGCCGAGGAGAACGCGATCCACCGGTCCAGCAGCGCCGCTGCCGCGCCGTTGTCGATGGCCTGGCGTGCTCGGTCCAGTCCGGCCGCCAAGTCGTCCTCGAGCGAATCGGAGAAGCCCGCGAAGGCGGCCAGCGCGGCGGCGGCGTTCAGCACCACCGCGTCGCGCACCGGGCCGGTCTTGCCGCTGACCAGTTCCCGGACCACCTCCGCGTTCGCCGCGGCGTCGCCGCCGCGCAGGTCCTCCGCCGTGGCGCGCGGGATGCCGAGCGACTGCGGGTCGAAGGTGCGTTCCGTCACCATGCCGCCGGAGACCACCAGCACCGAGGTCGTCGTGGTGGTGGTGATCTCGTCCAGCCCGTCGTCGCCGCGGGCCACCAGCACCGACATCCCGCGCTGGGCGAAAATCTCCGCCAGGGCACGGGTTTTGTCCGCGTACGCGCAGCCGATCAGCGCGCTTTCCGGCTGTGCCGGGTTGGTGAGCGGGCCGAGCAGGTTGAACGTGGTCGGCACGCCCAGCTCGCGCCGCGGCGGGCCGGTGTGCCGGAACGCCGGGTGGAACGCCGGGGCGAAGCAGAACCCGATGCCGATCTCCTCGAGCGACGCGAGCACCGCTTCCGGCGGCAGGTCGATCTTCACGCCGAGGGTTTCCAGCACGTCGGCCGCGCCGGACTTCGACGACGCGCTCCGGTTGCCGTGCTTGGCCACCGGCGCGCCCGCCGCCGCCGTGACGATCGTCGCCATCGTGGAGATGTTCACCGAGTTCGACCGGTCGCCGCCGGTGCCGACGATGTCCACCGCGGGACGGCTCAGCGTGATCCGCCGGGCGTGCGCCAGCATCGCGTCGGCCATGCCGGCGATCTCCGCGGGCGTTTCGCCCTTGGCGCGCAGCGCGACCGCGAAGCCGCCGATCTGCGCCTGCCCGGCGCTGCCGGACATGATCTGGTCCATCGCCCACGCCGTGTCCTCCGCGGACAGGTCCTCGCCGGCGATGAGCCGGGTCAGCAGCGCGGGCCAGGTGTGCGGGGTGGCGCCCACCGGGCTCAGCCGCCGTTGACGGCGGGGACCCGCCCGGCGCGCAGCACGCCGGCGACGGTTTCCGCCGCGGTCAGCGGGTCGAGGGGGTGCACCAGCACGGCGTCGGCCAGCGCCCAGGTGGCGAGCCATCGGTCGTCCCGGCGGCGGACGGCCACCACGATCGGCGGGCAGTCGTCGATCTCGTGCTTGAGCTGGCGGGTCAGGCCGATGCCGCCGGTCGGCTGCGCCTCGCCGTCGAGGATCGCGAGGTCGACCGAGCCCGCGTCCATCTCGGCGAGCACGTCGGCGATGCCGGCCGCCTCGACCCACTCGACGCGGCCGAGGTCGGCCGCCGGGCGCCTGCCGACGGCGTTCATGATCGCCTCGCGGACCTCGGCCTTGTGGCTGAACACCAGGATCCGCTGGGACTGCTCGCTCATTGAGCACGCCTCCGTCTCGTCACGGGTGGAACAGCCGCGATCGTATCGGCCGAGACGCATCTCACGCGGACGCGGTGGGCGAGTCACCCGGTTGCCGCGCCTCCCAGCCCGGGGCGTCGCCGCCGAGCCGCTGCGCCAGACCGGCCATCCGGGACCGTTCCTGGGCGCAGTGTAGGGCGTCCAGGACCTGCACCCGCCGGGCGTGCGCCAGCACCCGGTCGCCGTCGCGGCTTTGTTCGCGCAGGTCGTAGCCGTCCTGCGCGAGAATCGCCGCCGCCTCGTCGATCCGGTCCGCCGGGAGGACGAGGTGATGGACGAGCACCGCGGGCGCTTCGCTTGCCCAGCCGGGTGAATCGGCGAGCACCGCGGAATCCGCGACGGCCGGATCGAACGCCGAAACGACCGTCCGCAGACCGGGCGCGTCCGGGTCGAGAACCGCTTTCCCCGGCTTTCTCACCAGGTCACGGAGCTTCTCCAGCCAACTCACGAGTAGCTCCTTCCGCCGCTGGTCCGCGTCTCGCGCGCGGGTGTGACGTGAAGCTCCCACGACCCGCCGCAGACCCGGCGGGCGGGGTGCGGTCGCGAGAGGACATAATGCGATCCGTGACAACGGCAGCTCCCACCATCAGCCAGCGGGTCCACTCGCTGAACCGGCCGAACATGGTCAGTGTCGGCACCGTCGTGTGGCTGTCCAGCGAACTGATGTTCTTCGCCGGACTGTTCGCCATGTTCTTCACCGTCAAGGCGCAGAACCCGGCCGGGGCGTCCTGGCCGCCGCCGTTGCACGGCGAGGAGTTCCACCTCAACGTCGCGTACGCGATCCCGTTCACGGTGATCCTCGTGCTGTCGTCGCTGACCTGCCAGTTCGGCGTGTTCGCCGCGGAGCGGGGCGACGTCTACGGCCTGCGGCGCTGGTACATCGTGACGCTGATCATGGGCGCGATCTTCGTGTTCGGGCAGGCGAACGAGTACCACAACCTGGTCGAGGAAGGGCTCACGATCCCGTCCGGCCCGTTCGGCACGGTGTTCTACCTCGCGACCGGTTTCCACGGCCTGCACGTGATCGGCGGGCTCATCGCCTTCGTGTTCCTGCTGGTCCGCACGAAGCTCAGCAAGTTCACTCCGGCGCAGGCCACCTCGGCGATCGTCGTGTCGTACTACTGGCACTTCGTCGACATCGTGTGGGTAGGCCTCTTCGCGGTGATCTACATCCTTCCCTGATCTCCGCACCGCCCACCACAAAACGGCCTGAACTGACAGCAAGGGTTGCCGCAAGATGACCACCAGCACCAAATCCTCGGAGCGCCGGTTCCGCGCGCGCTCGAAGATGCGCAGGCGCCTCGCGGGCGTGCTCGCACTCGGCGTCGCCCTGGTGGGGGCCGGCGCCCTGTACGCCGTGTTCGCCCCGGAGCCGCAGACCGCGCAGGCGCAGGGCGACCCGGCGCTGCTGCGCCAGGGCGAGCAGGTCTACAACAACACCTGCATCGAGTGCCACGGCGCGAACCTCGAGGGCGTCAAGGACCGCGGTCCGAGCCTCATCGGCATCGGCGACGCGGCCGTCTACTTCCAGACTTCCTCCGGCCGGATGCCCGCGGCGCGCCAGGAGGCGCAGATCGCCCGCAAGCCGCCGAAGCTGACCCCGAGCGAGATCGACGCGGTCGGCGCTTACGTGCAGGCGCACGGCGGCGGCGCGCAGCGTCCGGAGGAGCGCGGCGAGGCGCTGCGCGGCAACGACCCGGCGCGCGGCGGCGAGCTGTTCCGGCTCAACTGCGCCTCGTGCCACAACTTCACCGGGCGCGGGGGCGCGCTGTCGGCGGGCAAGTACGCGCCGCCGCTCGACCCGGCCACCGAGGAGCAGATCTACGACGCGATGCTCACCGGGCCGCAGAACATGCCGAAGTTCTCCGACCGCCAGCTCAGCGCCGAGGAGAAGAAGGACATCATCGCCTACGTCAAGTCGGTGTCCGACGGCAACAACGACCCGGGCGGCAACGGTCTCGGCGGGGTCGGCCCCGCCTCCGAAGGCGTCATCGCCTTCGTCGTCGGAATCGCCGCGCTCGTCGGCATTACGCTGTGGATTGGATCGAAGGCATGAGTGCCGAAGGGCCCAAGCCGCCCTCGGAGGCGGAGCTGGCTGAGATGGACCGCGACGAGCTGCTCAAGCTCGGCGGTCAGCTGGACGGCGTCGAAATCGTCGAGTACCCGGAGCCGTGGCCGGTCGAGGGCACCCGCGCGGAGCGTCGCGCGCAGCGCCTCGTCGCGTTCTGGTTCGCCCTGTCGGCGCTCGCCGGCCTGGCGTTCGTGGTCGTGATGGCCTGGCCGAAGTGGTGGGAGTACAAGGACCCGAGCGACCCCAGCGGGCACTCGACCTACAGCCTCTACACCCCGGCGCTCGGCGTCACGCTCGGTCTCGCGGTGCTGGCGCTCGGCATCGGCGTGATCCTCTACACCAAGAAGTTCGTCCCGCACGAGGTCTCGGTGCAGCAGCGCAGCGACGGCCCGTCCGCGGAGGTCGACCGGGCCACCATCCTGGCCCACCTGGCCGACGCCGGGACCCGCAACGGCATCGCCCGCCGGTCGCTGATCAAGCGCACCGCGGGCGCGGGCGCGGGCGCGCTCGGACTCGCGGTGGCGGCGCTGCCGCTCGCGTCCTTCATCAAGGACCCGTGGAAGGACACCGAGAACCGGGACGGCCTCTGGCACACCGGCTGGCTGCCGAACTTCCCCGGCGAGAAGGTCTACCTGCGCCGCAACACCGGCGACCTCGAAGCCGACGTCAAGCACGGCGTCGCGCTGGTCAAGGCCGAGGACCTGGACGCGGGCGCGATGGAGACGGTCTTCCCCTACCGTGAGTCGGAGAAGGGCGACGAGAAGAAGCTGTCCGAGGCGCTGTTCCGGGTCGACAACCCGGTCATGCTCATCCGGCTGCGCCCGACCGACGCCGCGCGCGTGGTCAAGCGCAAGGGCCAGGAGGACTTCAACTTCGGCGACTACTACGCGTACACGAAGATCTGCAGCCACGTCGGCTGCCCGACCTCCCTGTACGAACAGCGCACGAACCGCATCCTCTGCCCGTGCCACCAGTCGCAGTTCGACGCCCTGCACTACGCGAAGCCGATCTTCGGCCCGGCGACCCGTCCGCTCGCCCAGCTTCCGATCACGGTTGACGAAGAGGGATACTTGATCGCGAAGGGCGATTTCATCGAGGCCATCGGACCGGCCTTCTGGGAGCGTAAGTCATGAGTTCACTCACCACGCCGACCAAGGGCACGAGCGCACTCCAGAAGCACCTGGGCGAGGCCGCGGACAACGCGGACCAGCGGTACAAGCTGGCCAAGGGCCTGCGGCACCAGATGAACAAGGTGTTCCCGACCCACTGGTCCTTCCTGCTGGGCGAGATCGCGCTGTACAGCTTCATCGTCATCCTGCTGTCCGGGGTGTACCTGACGCTGTTCTTCGACCCCTCCATGCAGGAGGTCACGTACAACGGCAGCTTCACGAACATGCAGGGCATGCAAATGTCCCAGGCGTTCCGCACCACGCTGGACATCTCGTTCGACGTGCGCGGCGGCCTGTTCGTGCGGCAGCTGCACCACTGGGCGGCGCTGATCTTCGTCGCGTCGATGATGGTGCACATGCTCCGGATCTTCTTCACCGGCGCGTTCCGCAAGCCCCGTGAAGCGAACTGGGTCATCGGCGGCCTGCTGCTGATCCTGGGCATGTTCGAGGGCTTCTTCGGCTACTCGCTTCCGGACGACCTGCTGTCCGGCACCGGTATCCGCGCGACCCTGTCCGGCATCGTGCTGTCGGTGCCGGTGATCGGCACCTGGATCCACTGGGCGCTGTTCGGCGGGGAGTTCCCCGGCGACCAGATCATCCCGCGGCTCTACACCCTGCACATCCTGCTGATCCCGGGCATCATGCTGGCCCTGATCGGCGCGCACCTCGCGCTGGTCTGGTACCAGAAGCACACCCAGTTCCCGGGCGTGCGGCGCAAGGAGACCAACGTCGTCGGCGTGCGGATCATGCCGTACTTCGCCCTCAAGGGCGGCGCGTTCTTCACCCTGGTCGTGGGCGTGCTGGCGCTGATGTCCGGCCTGTTCCAGATCAACCCGGTGTGGAACTTCGGGCCGTACAACCCGTCGATGGTGTCCGCGGGATCCCAGCCGGACTTCTACATGGCCTGGGCGGACGGCATGCTCCGGATCTGGCCCGCCTGGGAGGTCTACCTCGGGAACTACACGATCCCGGCGGTGTTCTTCCCCGGTGCGATCGGCATGCCGATCCTGTTCGCGCTCCTGCTGACCTATCCGTTCCTGGAACGGAAGCTGTCCAAGGACACCGCGCACCACAACCTGCTCCAGCGGCCGCGCGACGCACCGGTCCGCACCTCGCTGGGCATGATGGCGCTCGGGTTCTTCGCGGTGATCGAGCTGTCCGGCTTCAACGACATCATCGCCGACCAGTTCGACATCTCGCTGAACGCGACGACGTGGGCCGGGCGCATCGGCGTGCTGATCGTGCCGCCGATCGCGTACTACGTCACCTACCGGATCTGCCTCGGCCTGCAGCGGTCCGACCGGGAAGTGCTGGAGCACGGCGTCGAGACCGGCATCATCAAGCGGCTCCCGCACGGCGAGTTCATCGAGATCCACCAGCCGCTGGCCGGCACGGACAGCCACGGCCACGCCATCCCGCTCGAGTACCAGGGCGCGGCGGTGCCGAAGAAGATGAACAAGCTCGGCACCGCAGGCACCGCTGTCCCGGGTTCGATCTGGACGCCGGACCCGGCGGAGGAGACGAAGGCGCTCGAGCGCGCTCGCGGCAACGGCCACGGGAACGGACACGGGAAGCTCGAGGGCACCGAGGAATCGACCGAGGTCGGTTCCGGGCACTGAGTCCCGCAGAACGCCGGAAGGCCCCTTCCTCATCGCGAGGGAGGGGCCTTCTCGTGTTTCAGAGCTGGATGCGGGCGACGATCTCGTCGTCGTCCATTTCGCCGGTCGGCCGGAAGCCCAGCTGCTGGTAGAAGGGGCCGGGGCTGTGCTTGCCCGGCATCCAGCTGACCGTGACGAATTCGGCGTCGCGGCGGCGCGCTTCGGCCAGCACCGCCTCGACGGCGAACCGTCCGTAGCCTTTTTTCTGGTGTTTGGCGGCGATGTTCAGCCGCCACAGGTAATGGCGGTAGTAGTCGGTCGGGTTGTCCGGGTCGAACGCGGCCATGACGAAGCCGACGAGTTTCTTCCCGGCGTAGATCAGCCTCGGCCAGGCGATTTCGTGCTGGACGTAGGCTTCGGCGAGCGAGCAGGCGACCGGGGCGACGTAGTCGCGTTGATGCTTCGCCACTTTGAGATCGCAGGCGTCTTCCACATTGTCGACCGTGACTTCGACCAGTCTCGGGGTCGTCATGCGAATTACGGTAGCGCTGTCGCCGGGGTTCAGAGCTGGATGCGGGCCACGACCTCGCCCTCGTGCTGCTGGCCGGTGGGCTGGAATCCCAGCCGCAGATAAAACGGCTCCGGACTGTGCTCGCCGGGCACCCAAAGCACTGTCGCCGATTCCTGTCCGCGGCGGCGCGCTTCGGCCAGTACCGCTTCGACGGCGAACTTCCCGTAGCCCTTTTTCTGGTGCTCGGCCGAGATGTTCAGCCGCCAGATGCCGCAGCGGAAGTAGTCGATCGGACAGCCCGGATCGAAGGCGGCCATGACGAAGCCGACGAGATCGTCGCCGTCGTAGACCAGCCTCGGCCACGCGACGCCCGGCTGGGTGTAGGCCTCGGCCAGCGAACGGGCGACCGGTGCCACGTAGCGCTCCTGGTGCGGCGCCACCGACAGATCGCAGGCCGCGCCCACGTTGTCGCTGGTGACCTCGGCCAGCCGCAGTGTCGTCATGCCCCGGACGTTAGCCCGGGGGTACGACAATTCTCAGGCTCCTTCGACGCCGATCTCGAACGCGGAGTCGGTGTCGGCGCGGGAGTAGGACCGGAACGCGATGTGGGTGACGGTGTCGAGGACGCCGCGGACCTTGCCGATGCGGCCGGGGATCAGGTCGGCGAGGTCTTCGTGGGCCTGCACGCGCACGGTGGCGATGAGGTCGACGTCCCCGGCGCACGAGTAGACCTCGGACACCTGGTCGAGGTCCGCGATCGCCTGCGCGGCCTGCGGGATTTCCTCGGCCTCTACGTTGATCAGCACGATCGCCGTGATCACAGCGTTCCTCCCACTTCCTGGCGGTAACCGACGTGCGCGATCGTAGCCGGGAACACGCCCGCGCATGGTGCGGCGGGGCTTGTCAGCCCGCGACGTGTTCGAGCGACCGGGCGTCGGCGACCCGGGCGAGCCAGGATTGCCATCCGGCGACGGCGGCGGGCTCGGCCCACGGCCGGGTGGTGCGGACGAGCCGGGTCCCCGGCCGGGCGAGCCAGCGCAGCAGGATTCCGACCTCCTCGCCGGGAGCCCCACGCAGCGGACCGTCGCCGGGCAGCACGGTTTCCCCAGCGGCGACGAGGGATTCGACCACCGGCATCGGCGGCACCCCGCGCCGGGCGACTCCCGCGGAGGCGAGCCTGCCGTAGCGGATGACGGACAGTTCCCAGCCGCCGTTGCCGTCCGGGGCCGCCGCGATGAGTTCCGCGACCGACGCGAGCGCGGCCTGCCGGTGCGCGCGGCCGACGGCGCGGACCAGCCCGGCCAGTTCGTCGCGGTGGCGCGCGGCCTGTTCGTAATGCCTTCGCTCGGCCATCTCCTCCAGTCGCGCCGCCGCCAGGTGCAGCGGACGGCCGTCGTGACCGGCGATGAGCCCGCGGGCAGCTTCGACAGCGGGGGAGTAGTCGGCGACGGTCTGCCTGCCCGCGCACGGGGCCCCGCAGCGGCCGAGTTCCGCCAGGACACACGGCGTGCCGGACGCGGCGGTGGCGGAGATGCGTTGGGTGCAGGTGCGCAATCCGGAAGCGTCGGCGAGAGTCTCGGCGGCCGTGCGCGCGTCGGCTTGGCTGCGGAACGGCCCGAGCGTGCCCGCACGCGGCAGACGGACTACGGAAAGCCGCGGGAAAGCCTCGTCGGTGAGGCTGATCCACCAGCCGTGGTGCGGGTTTTTCGAACGCCGGTTGTAGGCAGGCCGGTGCGCGGCGATCAGCCGCAGTTCGCGGATCTCGGCTTCGAGGGAATGCGCGCACTCGATGGCGTCCACCCGCTCCGCCAGCGCGACCATTTCCCGGATCCGGCCCCGGCTCTCCGAACCGGTGAAATACGTGCGCACGCGCCGTCTCAGGTCGCGCGCGGTGCCTACGTACAGGACTTCGTCCCGCGGTCCCCTGAAGAGGTACACGCCGGGCCGCGACGGGAGGTCGGCGGCGAGGTTTCGCTTGCGCCGCTGGGCTGGCGTGACGTCCGGGAGGTAGTCGATCAGCTCTTCGACGGTGTGCACGCCGAGGTTGCCGACGCGCTCCAGCAATGCGTGCAGGACGTCGGTGGTGGCGCGGGCGTCGTCGAGCGCGCGGTGCGTCGGGCGGGTGCGCGCGCCGAGCAGCATGGACAGCGACGACAACCGGTAGCTGCGCGCTTCTTCTCTCGGGATCACGCGGCGCGCCAGCTTCACCGTGCAGACGACGGTGGGACGCGGCCAGACGTAGCCGTGTCCTTCGCAAGCGGCCTTCATGAAGCTGGTGTCGAAGCCGGAGTTGTGCGCGACCAGCACGGTGCCCGCGATGAACTCCAGGAACGCGGGCAGCACGCGTTCGATCCGCGGCGCGTCGTAGACCATCGCCTGCGTGATCCCGGTCAGCTCGACGATCTGCGGCGGAATCGGCGTGCCCGGGTTGACCAGCGTCGCGAACTCGCCCAGCACCTGGCCGGCGCGGACCTTGACCGCGCCGATCTCGGTGATCCCGTCCGGCCCCGGTTTGGTGCCGGTGGTCTCGAGGTCGAACACGACGAACGTGGTGTCCCGCAGCGGGGTGCCGAGCTCGTCGAACGCCAGCTGAGCCTGGTCCGGCCTCGGTCGGGTCTCCATGATCGCGCACAGTAGGGCCGACCACCGACAATCTTCGCGCGCGCCGCCCGTGGCCCGATGGTGACCAGCGGAACGGGCCGGTGCGGCGCGGGATCCGGCGGCGGGGCCTACCCTGGACCAATGCACCCTCAGCCCGTCGAACCGGAAGAAGCCGCGGAGGCCGTCGGCCCCTCGGCGGTTCCGGCGCGGGCGGGAGAGGACGCCGAGGCCGCCGAACCGGGGACGTGTCCGGAACCGGCGACGTGGACGAGCCTGCCGGAGGCGGTGCGCGAGCGGATCGCCGAACTGGCCGCGGCCGCGGTCGCGAAACTGCCGGTCGCCGACGTGCCGCGGCAGCTGCGGCCGGTCGCGAAATTCGCCCCCGCCAAGCGCGCGAAGCTTGGCGGCACCGCGCTGCTCACGGCGTTAGGGGATTCGGCGCAGTTCCGGACCGCGGTCCTGGAATGGCTGCGCGAGCACCGGACCGACGCGCTGGACCCGAACGTTTCGGACTCCGTCTCGGCCGCTGCCGCCGCCGTGCTGCTCGGCGAATCCGGCGCGGCCGGACGCGTGCGGCTGGTCGCGAAGAACGCCGAGGAAACCGCGCTGCGCGCTGAGCGGGACGCGGCGCTGGCCCGGAACCAGCGGCTGGAAGTCGAGATCGCCGAGCTGCGCGCCGAGCTGGAAGAGGCGCGCGGAGCGGTCGAGAGCGCGCGCGGCGAACGCGAGGCCGAGGTCGAGAAGCTGCTGCGCCGGCTGCGTGAACAGGGCGTGCTGCTGCGGCAGGCCAAGGACGCGGCCGAGGCGGCGCGCGCCGAACTGGCCGACGGGGGCGCGACGCGGGAACGCGAGATCGAGATGCTGAACGTGCAGCTCGACCGGGAACGCCGCCGGGTCGCCGCGGAACGCACTCGAGCCGAACGGGCGGTCGCGGACGCGGAGATGGCCCGGCAGTCGGCGCGCGAGGCCAGGGAGGCCGACGAGGTCCGGCTGGCGTTGCTGGTAGACACGATCGACGGCGCGGTGCACGGCCTGCGCCGCGAACTGGCTTTGGGCGACCGCGGCGCGCGCCCTGCCGACATGGTGAGCGGCGCGCGGTCCGGACTCGGCCCGGGCGGGCGGATCCAGGACGTCACGGCGCTCGACCGGCATCTGGCGTTGCCGAACGTCCACCTCATCGTGGACGGCTACAACGTCACCAAAACGGGTTACCCGGAACTCGCGCTGGCCGATCAGCGGGACCGGCTGGTGCATCAGCTCTCGGCACTGGCGGCACGCACCTCGGCGGAGGTCACGGTGGTGTTCGACGGGGCCGGCGTGCTGTCGGTGCCCGCCGCGGTGCCGCGCGGGGTGCGAGTGCTGTTTTCCGAGCGTGGCGTGCTTGCCGACGACGTGATCCGGTCGCTGGTCGCGGCCGAGCCGAAGGGCCGTCCGATGGTCGTCGCGACCTCCGACCGGGCGGTCGCAGACTCGGTCCGCGCGGGCGGCGCGCACCCGGTGGCGTCGGCGGTTCTCGTCAGCCGATTGGGTCGTGTCTGATCCTGGCCGCCCTCGCGGCTCCGGAAATTGTCGGTGGTGCTTCCTACCGTTTGTTCCCGAGGCGATTCCCGGAACCGGTCCGGGGCCTCGCGGACGAACGGAGGCCCGGCAATGGGCGAGAACAAGCAGGAGCGGTTCGGAGTCGGTTCCGGCATGCGTGCGGCGGAGTCGGCTGGGGTTAGCGGGGGAGTTCGGTTCGCGGCGGGGCCGGGGGATCGGAACGCCGGGGTTGGTGGCGGGGCTCTTGAGCGCTCTCGGCCGTTGGATCATGGGGCTGCTGAGCGGTCGCGGCCGCCGGACGTTGGGGCTGAGGGCTCTCGGCCGCCGGACCATCAGGCTGACGGAGCGGTTGAACGGTCCCGGCCGCTTGGTCGTGGGGCTGGCGTGGCTGCTGAGCGCTCCCGCCAACCGGACCATGGGGGCGGAGGCGAGCCTGAGCGCTATCAGCCGCCGGATGATCGGGAGGGTGGGGCTGCCGAGCTGTTCCGGCCGCCGGGTCACGAGCTTGGCGGGGAGGCTGACCACTCCCGGCTGCCGCACCGTCGGCATGGCGAGGCGGCTGAACGGTCCCGGCCGCCGGACCGGAGCGGTCACCCGGGCGGGGAGGGTCCGGCGGTGAGTCTTGCCACTGGGGTGAGTCCGGCCACGGGCCAAGCGCGGGACCGGGACCTGGAGGCGCGCCGGGAAACCACCGTTTCGTCGGCTTCTGGCGGAAGCGCTGCTGCTGCGGCTTCGTCCGGCGAAAGCGAGTGCGCGGAGCCTGTCAGTCAACGGCGCTCAGCGCGACAGCACCCGGGCGCGGCACGAAGCGCGAAGCGGGCGAAACCCGTTGCCTCCCGCCAGGAAGAGCGGCGTCCGGCCGGTGCGGTGGACGTCGCGGTCGAGGACATCGACACGTTCGTCGTCGACTGCGACCGGTGTGCGGTGCGCGGGGCGGCGTGTGCCGATTGCGTGGTCAGCGTGCTGCTCGGGCCGCCGGTCGGCCTCGTCTGGGACGCGGACGAGCGGCGGGCTGTCGACGCGCTCGCCGAGGCGGGGATGGTGCCGCGGCTGCGCCTGGTTCCGGAGACCGACAGTAGGTCGGCGTGACACCAGTGGGTGACACTGGCTCGCCGAGCGGTCGCCTCGGTGCGGTGAACGGTAAGTAGTCGAAGGGGTCGTTTGTGCTGCCAGAGCGTGTGACTTAAGTCACGCGTAGCTGCTGTGCTGGTCCGATGGTGTTTCGCCGGACTACGGAGAGTTTTTACGGGGGGCCCGGTGGACGCGCCGACGGTCTTTTCGTAACCTGGCCGAGATCTCGCGCCAGTCAGCTGTCGGACGACGGCGACGCGGGATCGCCGCCGGTTCGGCTTTGTCGGGGAGTCAGGACCGGAACCAATCACCGTGCGCGGGAAAAGCTGTTGTGGCACACGACGGCCGGAACGCGGACGGGCAGCGTGCGCGAAGAGGGCCCCCGACCTCTTCCGCGCCGGGGTTCCGGCCACGGCGGCCCGACGAGCAAAGGAGACCCGCGCGGCCGTGCAGTCGCATCCAGTCAAGCGCGTGGTGTCAGGCGCCCTCGCGGCCGCCTCGGTGATCGCAGTCGTCGCCGTGGCGCAGCCAGCGGGCACCGCAGCCGCTTCCCCCCTCCCCGTCCTCCAGGCCCCGCCGGACTCCGGTTCGGACGCTCTCGCCAAGTACCGCGACCTCGCGGCGCAGGCGGAGAAGGCGAACGAGGACCTCCTGAAAGCCAAGGACGACCTCACTGCCCGCCAGGGCGACCTCGACAAGGCCAACGCGGACGTGGGCAACGCCCACAACCTCTCCGCGCAGGCCGCCGAGAACGAGAAGAAGTACAAGGTCGACGTCGACAAGTTCGCGAACGCGTCGTTCCTGTCCGGCGTGCAGATGAACAAGCTGTCCGCGCTGCTGGCGGGCACGTCGACGCAGGAGTTCCTCGACCGTTCGTCGGCGCTGGACCAGATCGCCTCGCAGAAGGCCGTCGCGCTGGAGAAGCTCCAGGGCGCGGTCGACCAGGCCAAGTCCGCCGAGAAGCTGGCCGCCGACGCCGCACAGCGGGCCACCGCGGCGCGCGACGCGGCGGCGAAGCTGACCGAGGACATCACGGCCAAGAAGAAGTCGCTCGACGACCAGGTCGCCGAGCTGAAGAAGACCTCGTCGGCGCTGAGCGCGGCCGACCGCAACGCGCAGAAGGACACCGGCGGCGACATCTCGGTGGACCTCGCGAACGCGGGCCCGGCCGCGGCGGCTGCCGTCCAGGCCGCGCTGAGCCAGCGGGGCAAGCCCTACGAGTGGGGCGCCACCGGGCCGAGCTCGTACGACTGCTCGGGCCTCATGCAGTGGGCCTACCGGCAGGCCGGCATCTCGCTGCCGCGCTCGAGCCAGCAGCAGAGCCAGACCGGCACGCCGGTCCCGCGCAGCCAGCTGCAGCCCGGCGACCTGGTGTTCTACTACACGCCGGTCTCGCACGTGGGCATGTACATCGGCAACGGGATGATGGTGCACGCGCCGACCACCGGCGACGTCGTCAAGATCTCGCCGCTGCAGAGCCAGTACGTGGGCGCCCGCCGGGTCGCCTGACCGGACGCTCTCGCTCCCACCGGGGCGGTGCCGCATTGCGCGGTGCCGCCCCGGTGTTTTTTGTGGGGACGGTTCAGGGGTTTCGTGCTTGGGACTCTGCGCCGACTACCCGGTGATGGGCCGGTGCGCGGGCGAGTGGCGGATCAAGCCGAGCCGCGCGTCGGTTTCGTCGCCGAGACTGCGCCCGCCAACCGGAGAAAGCGGCCAAGATCCAGCCCGAGCAGGGCAGGCTGCCGCACGTTCCCGCTTCACCGCGACGGGCCCGCGCAATCGCTCGTCGGTAGCCTGCGGGGGTGCTGAGGACCCTGCTCGTGACGAACGACTTCCCGCCGCGCCCCGGGGGTATCCAGAATTACCTCAATTCGCTGGCCACCCGGCTGCCCGCGGACGACCTCGTCGTTTACGCGCCCTCCTGGGAGCGCAGCAGCGGCTCGCACGTCGAGTTCGACGCGGCCGCTCCGTTCGAAGTCGTGCGGCATCCGACGTCGCTGATGCTGCCCACCCCCGACGTCCTGCGGCGCGCGAAGCAGATCATGCGCGCTCGCGACTGTGAGGCCGTCTGGTTCGGTGCGGCCGCTCCGCTCGCGCTGCTCGGGCATCCGTTGCGGCAGGCCGGTGCGCGCCGGATCGTCGCGTCCACGCACGGGCATGAAGTCGGCTGGTCGATGCTTCCTGGCTCCCGGCAAGCGCTGCGGCGCATCGGCGAGACGGTGGACGTCGTCACGTATGTCAGCAAGTACACGCGCAACCGGTTCGCTGCTGCGTTCGGGCGGCATGCTGGGCTCGAAATGCTGCCGAGCGGGGTCGACACCACGGTTTTCGCGCCGGACCCGGCTGGTCGCGAGGAAATCCGGGCTCGGCACGGGCTTGGCGACCGGCCGACCGTCGTGTGCGTTTCGCGGCTGGTTCCGCGCAAGGGCCAGGACATGCTGATCTCTGCGCTGCCCGCGATCCGGGAGCGCGTGCCTGGCGCGGCTTTGCTGCTCGTCGGTGGCGGGCCGTATCGCAAGCGGCTCAACCAGCTGGCTGGCGCGCTGGGGGTGGCCGACGACGTGGTCTTCACCGGCTCGGTGCCGTGGGAGGAACTGCCCGCGCACTACAACGCGGGCGACGTCTTCGCGATGCCTGCCCGCACGCGCGGCAAGGGGCTCGACGTGGAAGGGCTCGGCATCGTCTACCTGGAGGCGTCCGCGACCGGGCTGCCGGTGGTCGCGGGCACGTCCGGCGGGGCGCCGGAGGCGGTGCTGGACGAGGTGACCGGGCACGTCGTCGACGGCCGCGACCCGGGCCAGCTCGCGGAGACCCTCGCGGCCCTCCTGTCCGACCCGGTCCGCGCCCGCAGGATGGGCGAGGCGGGCCGTTCGTGGGTCGCCGAGAGCTGGCGCTGGGACACGATGGCGCAGCGCCTCTCGACGCTCCTGGACGGCGATCCGGTGGCGGCGGTGCGCTGACCCAGGTTCAGGGCTCGTAGATAGCCGGATGGCGCGGGTCGTCCATGCGGACCACGACGTCCGCGAGGGCGCTCGGGTCGACTTCGTTTTCGTAGCGTTCGTAGGCGGGCAGCGCCCATTCGTCGGACACGCGGCGGCGCAGCGCACCCGGCGAAAGCCACAAATGCACCACGAAATCGAACGCCAATCCCGCGCCCAGCAAGAACTCTCCGTCGACCAGGACGACGCCTCGGTCCGGGACCGGGACGCGCGGCAATCTGGTCGCCCGGTCGCGTTCGGCGTCCCACAGCGCGGGCAGGACTTCGCCGCTTCCGTCGTCGGCGAGCGGGTCCAGAACTTCCCGGCGCAGACCGCCTAAATCGAGCCAATCGGTATACCGCGCGTCCGGATTCTGTTTCCCGTGCTCGAAACGGAGTGACGCTGGTCGCAAAAAACCGCGGGCGGGCACGTGCAGCGCGGCCCGGCCGAGCAGCTTCAGCGGGTCGGTCAACGCCTCCGCGAGCGGGCCGGTCCCGGCCGCTCCGTCGACGGCGACGGCGATTCGCCTGCGGTGGGTGAGCGCGTCGACGCGCTCGGTCAGCTCGGCGGCGAGGGCGTCGGGGGAGATGGGGCGGTAGCGCACGATCGCATGATCCCGCACCGGTTTCCGTCGGTCCCCGATGCCATGATGGCGGCATGGCCAACGAGGAGGGCAAGACCGGGCGGAGTGGTTGGGAGACAGCCGTTTCCCGCACGATGCCGTACCCGGGCAGCCGGGTGTGGGAGTTCCTGGTGGGGGACGGGGTGGAGATCTGGCTCGGCCCCGGCGTCGACCTGCCTCGCGAACGCGGGGCGGGCTACGAGACCGAACACGGCACGACCGGCGAAATCCGCAGCTATTCCGATGACCGGCTGCGGCTCACGTGGCGTCCGACGGACTGGGACCACGATTCCTTGCTGGAGCTCGAGGTCGCGGATCTCGGCAAGCGCAGCACGCTGAAGATCCGCCAGGAACAGCTCGCGGACGTGGCGGAAAAGGCCGAGCAGCGGGCATATTGGAAACAAGTGGTCGAGCGCGTCGAGGCGGCATTGGCCGAACGCTGACCGAACTGCCCAGGGGGTTCCAGCAGTGAGCGTCGACGAACACACCGAGGAAATCCCTTACGCGGACGCGGAATTCTGGCAGCGCCCGCACGAATGGCTCGCCCAGCGGCGCGAATCCGGCGCGGTCTGCCCGATCACCGCCCGCCGCGGAATCCCGTCGTATCTGGTCGGCGGATACGAGCAGGCGCGCGAGCTGCTCAACGATCCCCGGATCAGCAAGGACAGCGCCGACGTGCACCGGGTGTACGCGGCGAAAATCGGCCAGGACGTCGAGGTGCCGGAGTTCGGCAACCTGCTCACCCGGCACATGCTCAACAGCGATCCGCCGGTCCACACCCGGCTGCGCAAGCTGGTGAACAAGGCGTTCACCGCGCGCACCGTCGCGCGGCTGCGGCCGCGGATCCAGGAGATCGCCGACACGCTGCTGGACGAGATGGCCCGGCACGAGCAGGTCGACCTGGTGCAGGCGTTCGCCGAGCCGCTGCCGATCACCGTCATCTGCGAATTGCTCGGCGTGCGCGTCGAGGACCGCGGCCAGTTCACCGCCTGGTCGCACCTGCTGCTGTCGTTCTCCGAGGACCACGAGGCACAGGCCGCGGCGGCGCGCGACATGCACGACTACCTGCAGCAACTGGTCGAGAGCAAGCGCGCCGAACCGGCCGAAGACCTGTTGTCGGACCTCGTGCACGCCAGCGACGAAGGCGATTCGCTCGACGAGGACGAACTGATCTCGATGGCGTTCCTGCTGCTGGTCGCCGGGCACGAGACCACGGTCAACCTGATCGCCAACGCCACGTTCGCGTTGCTGCGCGCGCCGGACCAAGCGGAGAAACTGCGCGCCGACCCGAGCTTGCTGCCGGGTGCGGTCGAGGAGTTCCTCCGGTACGACGGGCCGATCAACTTCGCGACCCTGCGCTACACGGTCGACGAGATCGAGGCGGGCGGCGTCACCGTCCCGCGCGACGAGTTCGTGCAGATCTCGCTGCTGTCGGCCAACCGCGACCCGGAGAAGTTCCCCGACCCGGACACGCTCGACGTCACGCGCGCGCCCGGCGGGCACCTCGCGTTCGGGCACGGCATCCACTACTGCGTCGGCGCGCCGCTGGCCCGGCTGGAGGCGCAGATCGCGCTGGGCTCGCTGCTGGCGCGGTTCCCGGAGCTGAGCCTGGCCGTGCCCGCCGAGAACATCGTCTACCGGCCGAGTTCGCTGGTGCACGGCGTGCTGTCGCTGCCGGTGCGGCTGAACGGGGCGTAGCGGCTGTCACTGCGGAGCCGCCCGCCGCCCGGTTAGGGTCGGCGGGTGGAACCCAGTGCTGCCGACCTCCTCGCCCTCGACGCCGCCCACGTGTGGCATCCCTACGCGCCGATGCCGGGCCGCGTGCCGCCCCTGCTCGTGGAAGAGGCGAGCGGGGTGCGGCTGAAGCTCGCCGACGGACGGGAACTGGTCGACGGCATGTCGTCCTGGTGGGCGGCGGTGCACGGCTACCGGAACCCGGTGCTCGACGCGGCATTGGCCGAGCAGGCCGGGCGGATGAGCCACGTGATGTTCGGCGGGCTCACCCACGAACCGGCGATCACGCTCGCGAAGACGCTCGTCGAGATGACCCCGGACGGGCTCGAGCACGTGTTCCTGTGCGATTCGGGCTCGGTTTCGGTCGAGGTCGCGGTGAAAATGTGCCTGCAGTACCAGCGTTCCCGCGGGCTGCCCGGCAAACACCGGCTGCTGACCTGGCGCGGCGGCTACCACGGCGACACGTTCACGCCGATGAGCGTCTGCGATCCCGACGGCGGCATGCATTCGCTGTGGCGGGGAGTGCTGCCGGAACAGGTTTTCGTGCCCGCGCCGCCGTCCGGGTTCGACGTGCCGGTCGATGAGTCCTATGTGGACGAACTGGCGAAGGCTCTCGAGCAGCACGCGGACGAACTGGCCGCGGTGATCGTGGAACCGGTGGTGCAGGGCGCGGGCGGCATGCGGTTTCACCATCCCGGTTACCTGCGCGCGCTGCGCGAGCTGACTCGGGAACACGACGTATTGCTGGTGTTCGACGAGATCGCGACCGGATTCGGCCGCACTGGAAGGCTTTTCGCGGCCGAGCACGCCGGCGTGACGCCCGACGTGCTGTGCGTCGGCAAGGCGCTCACCGGCGGCTACCTCACGATGGCCGCCGCGTTGTGCACGCCCGAAATCGCCGACGGCATCACGCGCGGCGAGCTTCCGGTGCTCGCGCACGGCCCGACGTTCATGGGGAATCCGCTGGCTTCCGCGGTCGCCAACGCGTCGCTCGGTTTGCTGGCCGAAGGCCGCTGGCAGGCCGACGTCGAGCGGATCGAAACCGCGCTGCGCCAAGGGCTCGAGCCGGCTCGGGAGCTGCCGCACGTCGTGGACGTGCGGGCGCTGGGCGCGATCGGCGTGCTGCAGCTGGACCACGAGGTGGACATGGGTGTCGCGACGGAAGTGGTGACCGCCGAAGGGGCGTGGCTGCGGCCGTTCCGGGATCTGATCTACGCGATGCCGCCGTACCTCAGCACGGACGCGGACCTCGCGGTGATCACGTCGGCGATGCGGGCCGCCGCGGCGAAGGCCTGAGGTTACTTCGGGTTTGGCGTGGCTGCCTGTAGTGGATCTTGCCGGGTCGCGCAACCCGATCGTGGGTAATTCGATAAAGATCCACTCCATAGAGTGGTACATAGCGGACATTTCACAGGGATCCCGGTTTCCTGGTGATCATGAGACGACTTGCCGTGCTTCGCCACGACGTGCCCGCCTCGCTCGTGGTTTTCCTCGTCGCGGTCCCGCTTTCGCTCGGGATCGCCCTCGCGTCCGGCGCGCCGATCGTTGCCGGGCTGATCGCCGCCGTGGTGGGCGGCGTGGTCGCCGGTGCCCTCGGCGGCTCTCCGCTGCAGGTCAGCGGGCCCGCCGCCGGGCTGACCGTGCTGATGGCCGAGACGATCTCGACCTTCGGCTGGGCGGTCACCTGCCTGATCACCGTCCTCGCCGGGGCACTGCAGATCCTGTTCGGCCTGAGCTGGGTCGCGCGGGCGGCGCTGGCGATCTCGCCGGCGATCGTGCACGGGATGCTCGCCGGGATCGGCATCACGATCGTGCTCGGCCAACTGCACGTGCTGTTCGGCGGGAAGGCGCAGAGTTCGGCGCTGGAGAACATCGCCCAGCTGCCCGCGCAGATCGCCGCGCACCACGACGCCGCCGCCCTGATCGGCATCCTGACCCTCGCCATCCTGCTGGCCTGGCCCAAACTTCCCGCTGCGGTAAGGAAAATCCCCGGACCGCTGGCGGCCATCGCGGTCGCGACGGCGGTGTCCCTGGTCGCCGGGATGACGCTGCCGCGCGTCGAACTGTCCGGCGACCTGCTGCAGATCCGCTTCGCGCCGCAACTGCCGGACGGCGGATGGGGCCAGGTCGCGGTCGCGGTGATCACGATCGCGCTGATCGCCAGCGTCGAAAGCCTGCTGTCGGCGGTCGCGGTCGACAAACTGCAGAACGGTCCGCGCGCCAACCTGAACCGCGAGCTGATCGGTCAGGGCGCGGCGAACATGGTGTCCGGCTCGCTCGGCGGTCTGCCGGTGACCGGCGTGATCGTGCGCAGTTCCACCAACGTCGCGGCCGGGGCGCGCACGCGGGCGTCGGCGATCCTGCACGGCGTGTGGGTGCTGGTGTTCGTGGTCGCGCTCGCCGGGGTGCTGAAGTCCATTCCGCTGGCCGCGTTGGCCGGGCTGCTCGTGCACGTCGGCGCGAAGCTGGTGAACCCCGGTCATCTGCGGCAGGTGCTGCGCCACGGCGATCTGCCGCTCTACCTGGTGACCGTCGCCGGAGTGGTCGTGTTCGACCTGCTGACCGGCGTGCTCGCCGGGATCGTGCTGGCGGTGCTGCTGATGCTGCGCCGCACCGTGTGGTCGGGCGTGCACGCCGAGCATCACGGCGGCGAATGGCGCGTGATTGTCGAAGGCGTGCTGACGTTTCTGTCCGTGCCGCGGCTGACGAAGGTGCTCGGCACGATCCCGGCGGGCTCGAAGGTGACGCTGGAGCTGGTCGCCGATTACCTCGACCACGCGGCGTTCGAGAGCCTTTCCGCCTGGCAGCAGGCGCACGAACGGACCGGCGGCACGGTGGTCGTCGACGAGATCGGGCATCCGTGGTTCGCGAAGGGCAAGGAAGGCCGTCCGACGCTCCGGCGCACCGCGGCGGCCGGTGCGATGCCGAGGTGGCTGGCACCGTGGTCGGCTTGGCAGGCCGCGGACGTGCGGGTCCCCGGGCAGCGCACGCACCGGGGCGCGACCGAATTCCAGCGCCGGGCCGCACCGCTGCTCAAGGACGTCCTCAGCGGGCTCGCGCACGCGCAAGAACCGCACACGCTGTTCATCACGTGCGGTGATTCGCGGATCGTGCCGAACCTGATCACCACGTCCGGTCCGGGCGACCTGTTCACCATCCGCAACATCGGCAACCTGGTGCCGCCGGGTCAGGCGGATCCGTCCACCAACGCGGCGATCGAATTCGCGGTCGGGGTGCTGGGAGTGCGGGAAATCGTGGTGTGCGGGCACTCCTCGTGCGGTGCGATGGGCGCACTGGCCAGCGGTCCGCCCGCGGACACGGCGCTCGCGTCCTGGCTGGTGCACGCCGAACCGAGCCGGAAGCGGGCGGGCGCGGTGACCCTCGACGGGGAACGGCCGGAGCGCGAACCGGACCGGCTGGCGTTGCACAACGTCCTGCAGCAACTGACGCACCTGCGGCAGTACCCGCTGGTGGCCGAGGCCGAAGCGCGCGGCGAGCTGGCGCTGACCGGGCTGTACTTCGACGTGGGCGAGGCGCAGGTGTACCTGGCCGATCCGGCGAAGGGCGAGTTCGTGGCCGCGGGAGCGCCCGCGGCGGCCCCGGCCGGCTGACCCGGGCCCTCGCGCGTGCCCCCGGGTGCGCGCGAGGGAGCCCCGAGTGTTGACATCGGGGAGCACGGCAATATCTTGATGGCTCGTGACGACGCTCGTGATGACCGGAACCGGGACCGACGTCGGCAAAACGGTCGCCACCGCGGCGATCGCGGCGCTGGCCCTCGCGCAGGGACAACGCGTCGCGGTGCTGAAACCCGCGCAGACCGGCGTGCTCCCCGGCGAGGCGGGAGACCTCGCCGAGGTGGTGCGGCTGGCAGGCAAGGACCTGACGATCCGGGAGCTGCGGCGGTATCCGGATCCGTTGTCCCCGGAAGCCGCTTCCCGGCGCTCCGGGCTCCCGACTGTCGGGCCAGGGGAGATCGCCGCCGCGGCCAGCGACCTGGACGCGGCGCACGACCTGACCCTGGTCGAGGGCGCGGGCGGGCTGCTGGTCCGGTTCGACTCGCAGGGGAGCACGCTGGCGGATGTCGCGTGGTCACTGGGAGCGCCGGTGGTTCTCGTCGCGCAAGCCGGGCTGGGGACGCTCAACACGACTGCGTTGACCGCCGAGGTGGCTACTCGGCGTGGGCTGAATGTCGTGGGGGTCATCATCGGGTCCTGGCCGGCGGATCCGGATCTGGCGGCTTTGGAGAATCTTCGGGATCTGCCGGTCGCTGGCGGCGCGCCCTTGCTGGGGGTTCTTCCGGCTGGGCTGGGCGCGGCGGACCGGGAGACCTTCGCCGAGCAGGCTCGGCAGGGGTTGTCGCCGTGGTTCGGCGGGGAGTTCGATCCCGAGGCGTTCACGGCTGCTGCTTCCGCGCAGAACTAGCGCCGCGCGGATTGAGCGATCTCATCGGCTCGCGGGCCGGGTGAAGGCGATTTCTTCGCGGACTCGGGGCAATCAGACACGAGTCGCGGCGGTCGGACGCGAGGCAACCGGTTACCCTCAGTTCCGCACACGCGCAGGGAAGGGAGCCTCGGGTGGTCGATTCCGCGGGCAAGGCGGCGCATCGGTCTTCGGCACACCGGTCTTCGGCGGTGGCCGAGGGGTGGTCGGTGCCGGTGTTGTTTCCGCCGCAGCGGCCGCGGGTGGTGGTGAAGGCTGATCTGCTTCCCGCGGTGAGCGTTCTCTCGACTGCTGCGTTGCTGGGGATTCCGCTGGGGTGGTTGTGGTCGCTGCTGGCTCCGGCGGAGAAGGTGCGGGTGATCGGGACCAACGGTCAGCTGGCGCCCCTGGAGTTGGAGAGCTGGCATCGGTTCGACGATCTGGCGGTGTTCGGGTTTCTGGCGATGGCTGCTGGGTTGTTGATCGGGCTGGTGGTGTGGTTCCTGCGGGAGCGGCGGGGGCCCGTTGTTTTGGTGGCTGCTGCTGGCGGGGCGTTGGTCGCGGCTTGGCTGGGGACGCAGATGGGGCCTGCGTTCGCCAATTCGAAGTATTCGGTGGACGCGCCGCCTGCGTTGGGGGCGGTGATCGAGCAGGCGCCTCGGCTGGAGACTGGGTGGGTGGTGCTGGCTGCGCCGTTGGTGACGTGTTTGGTTTATGCGTTGATGACGGCGTGGAATGGGCGGGAGGATCTTGGGCGGCGGTTGGGGTGACCTCGGCTCGTCGCCTGGCGGCGACATTGCGTTTCTAGGTGGGCCCACCACCCCTCAGCTTGATTGTGACTACGGGCGGCGGGTGCTTGTCAAGGCGGGAAAGATGCCTTGACAAGCACCCGCCGCCCGTGTTTTTGGCTTCGTATCGGGGTTGTGGGGGGCGTGGGTGCCTTTCTTCGTTGGGTGCATCGGCTGCGGTAGGTGCGCGGCTTGGGTGGTGGGTTGCGGTGGGGTTCGCGGTGGCGGTTTAGCGCCCCAATGTGGCATTGGGTGCATGTGACGCACCGAATGCCACATTGGGTGCATGTGACGCACCGAATGCCACATTGGGTGCGTGGGATGCACCGAATGCCGCATTGGGTGCGTGGGATGCACCGAATGCCACATTGGGGCGCAATTGCGGCGGCGGGTGGGGCGGGCCGTGAAGGGCTCCTTGAGGGAATCTAGGTACGTGAAGGGGTCCTTCACGGCGCGCGGGAGGGCGTGAGGGGAACCCTGTGGGAATCAGGGGCAATGAGGGTGGCCCTCACGGCAGGCGCAACCCCGGGGGAGAGCTAGTTCAGGTCTGCGGGTTTGGTGAAGGTCGCCAGTTCGGTCGGCGGCAGCGGTACGGTGCCCAGGGTTTCCAGGAAACCGGCTTCTCGGGTTAGCAGGCGGCAGGCGATGCGCAGGCGGCGCAGCGGGTGCGTTTCCTCCAGCAGCAGCTGCCGGTCTTCCAGCGGGAGGAGGCAGTCGGCGGCTAGCTGGTAGGCGAGTTCGCCCAGGTCGGCGTCGTCGTGGGGTGGGCGCCAGTCGTCTGCGTGCCAGGCGGCTTCGCAGTATCGCTGGTGGGCGCCTCTCGCTACGTCGGCCAGTTGGCGGGCCGTTGACTCCGCGGTGGCGGGTACTGGGTCGTCGGGGAGCCAGTCGACCACGGCCATCAGGTACGGCGCGGACGCTCGGTGCAGTTCGCGCAGGCGGAAGCGGCGGGCTGCGCGGGTGACTACGTCGTAGCGGCCGTCGGGGAGGCGTTTCGCTTCGCGGAGGATCGTGCTGCAGCCCACGCTGTACACGTGGTCCAAACCACTGACCTCGCGGACGAGCGGGGCGCGCAGGGCGACCACGCCGAACTCGTGTTCCGGGACGTTGCCCGTGACGAGGTCCGCGGTGAGCTGCCGGTAGCGCGGTTCGAAGATGTGCAGCGGCAGGTGCGTCCCGGGGAGCAGCACGGTCTGCAGCGGGAACAACGGCAGGGTCGCCGTTCCGCTGGGGCACTGCTCAGACTCGGTCACGGCGTCCACGGTACGGGCTGCGGAGCCCCGCCGCAGTTCGTGTTTACCGTCGCGGCGGGGGCTTCAGGACCGCGAAAGGGTCGGTGATGTGCATGTCTTTCGCGGCAAAAGAGAACAGCGCCGCAGGTCGTCCGCCGGTCCGGCCGGGGGCCGCGGTGTGGCCCGTGGGGACCAGCAGGCCACGCCGTTGGAGCACGCGTTGCAGGTTCGTCGCGGACACTTTGTAGCCGAGTGCGGCGGAGTACAGGCCTCGTAGCGCCGAGATGGTGAATTCCTCTGGGGCCAGCGCGAAACCGAGGTTGGTGTAGCTCAGTTTCGAGCGCAGGCGGTCGCGGGCGCGCAGGACGATCGCCTCGTGGTCGAAGGCGGTGCGGGGCAGGGCGTTCACGTCGTGCCACTCGGTGTCTTCGGGGACGGCCGGGTCGACGTCGGAGGGGACCAGCCCGAGAAACGCGGTGGCTACGACGCGGGGGCCGGGGACGCGGTCGGGGGCGCTGAACACGGCGAGCTGCTCGACGTGCTTCAGCTGGCGGACGTCCACCTTCTCCGCGAGCTGCCGCCGGATGGAGGTTTCGACGTCCTCGTCGGGGCGCAATCGGCCGCCGGGGAGCGACCAGCGGCCCAGGTGCGGATCGAGCGCTCGGCGCCACAGAAGCACGCGCAGTGTGTCCGAGCGCACTTGAAGGACTGCCGCCAGAACCTCGTGGGCGAGGGGGGCTCGGGTGTTAAGATGGCTTCGCACGGTTTTCGATTATAAGGCGAAAACCGGGTTGGGGAGGAACCGGGGTCGATCCGGTTCCGAGGCCGGCGATTCTCGAGAGGGCCGAACACATGACCACCACGCTTGACCAGGATCTGACCCCTTACGGCGGGGTCGAGGCGGACGCCGACTGGGCCGCCCGCGTGCGGGAGCTCGCCCGCAAGCGCGACGCGGTGCTGCTCGCGCACAACTACCAGGTCCCGGAGATCCAGGACATCGCGGACTTCACCGGCGACTCTCTGGCGCTCAGCCGCATCGCGGCCAGCAGCGACGCGTCCACGATCGTCTTCTGCGGCGTGCACTTCATGGCCGAGACCGCGAAGATCCTGGCCCCGGAGAAGACGGTGCTGATCCCGGACGCGCGGGCAGGCTGCTCGCTCGCCGACTCCATCACCGGCGCTCAGCTGCGCGAATGGAAGGCCGAGCACCCGGGCGCGGTGGTCGTGTCGTACGTGAACACGACGGCCGAGGTCAAGGCCGAGACGGACATCTGCTGCACGTCGTCGAACGCGGTCGACGTGGTCGCTTCCATCCCGGCTGACCAGGAAGTTCTCTTCCTGCCGGACCAGTTCCTCGGCGCGCACGTCAAGCGCGTGACCGGGCGCGAGAACATGCACGTCTGGGCTGGGGAATGCCACGTGCACGCCGGCATCAACGGGGCCGAGCTGGCCGCGCGCGCCGAGGAGAACCCGGACGCCGACCTGTTCATCCACCCCGAATGCGGCTGCGCGACCTCGGCGCTTTACCTGGCCGGAGAGGGTGCGGTGGCCCCGGAGCGGGTCAAGATCCTGTCCACCGGCGACATGGTGCACGCGGCGCGCGACACCAAGGCGACCTCGGTGCTCGTGGCCACCGAGATCGGCATGATCCACCAGCTGCGCAAGGCCGCGCCGGAGATCGACTTCCGCGCGGTGAACGACCGGGCGTCGTGCCGGTACATGAAGATGATCACCCCGGCCGCGCTGCTGCGGAGCCTCACCGAGGGCGCGGACGAGGTCCACGTCGACCCGGAGACGGCCTCGCGGGCCCGCGCCTCGGTGCAGCGGATGATCGAAATCGGGCAGCCTGGCGGTGGGGAATGAGCGGCCTAGTTAACGCCGATGAGGCGAAAACCTCACCAAATCCGCGGTGGGAAGCCCGGGCCGATGTAGTCGTGATCGGCAGCGGCGTCGCCGGGTTGTCGGCGGCGCTGCGGGCCCGCGAACTCGGGCTGCACGTACTGATCGTGACGAAGGCGGCGGTCGCCGACGGCAACACCCGGTGGGCGCAGGGCGGCGTGGCCGTGGTGCTGGACGGCGAGCGCGACGAGGGCGACACGGTCGAGAAGCACACGGCGGACACGCTCACCGCTGGAGCCGGGCTCTGCGACGAGGACGCGGTGCGGTCGATCGTCGGCGGTGGTCCGGCGGCGGTCACCGAGTTGCGGCAGAACGGCGCGGTGTTCGACCACAGCGCGGGTGCACTGGCAAGGGCACGCGAGGGTGGGCACAGCGCGTTCCGGGTCATCCACGCGGGTGGCGACGCGACCGGTGCGGAGGTCGAGCGCGCGCTCGTCGTGCAGGCCGGCGAACGGCGGATTCCGGTGCTGGAGCACCACATCGCGGTCGACGCGCTGCGCACGTCCGCGGGTGAGGTGGCCGGGGTGACGGTGCTCGACCGCAACGGCGTGCCCGGGGTGGTGCGCGCGTCCGCGGTCGTGCTGGCCAGCGGCGGGTACGGGCAGCTGTACCAGGCGACCTCCAATCCCGAAATCGCGACCGGTGACGGGCTGGCGCTCGCATTGCGCGCCGGTGCGGCGGTGGCCGACATCGAGTTCGTGCAGTTCCACCCGACGGTGCTGTACACGCCGGGTGCGCGCGGGCGGTGTCCGCTCGTCACGGAGGCAGTGCGCGGCGAGGGGGCGACGCTCGTGGACGGCGCGGGCGCGTCGGTGATGGCCGGGGTGCATCCGCTCGGCGATCTGGCTCCGCGCGACGTCGTGGCGGCGGCGATCACCCGGCGGCAGGCGTTGGCTCCCGGCGGCATCGACGATCACGTTTTCCTTGACGCCACCGGCATTCCCGGGTTCGCGAAGCGGTTCCCGACGGTGCACGCGGCGTGCGCGGTGCTGGGAATCGACCCGGCGGTGGACGCGATTCCGGTGACCCCCGCGGCGCACTTCGCGTGCGGCGGCGTGGTGGCCACTGTGGACGGACGATCGACGGTGCGCGGGCTGTACGCGGCGGGCGAGGTGGCTCGCACCGGGCTGCACGGGGCGAACCGGTTGGCGTCCAACAGTCTTCTCGAAGGGTTGGTCGTCGGGCAGCGGGCGGCGGAGGCGGTTGCTGCGGATCTGGCCGCTGGGCTGCTGCCGGATCCTTCACGCGGCCGGATTCCGGAACGGACCACCGCGCCGGCGGCGGAACGCGATGTGCTGCAACGGGTGATGAGCCGGTACGCGGCGATCGGCCGGGACGCGGACGGCCTCGCCGCGGCGGGCTCGGCGCTCGACTTGTCGACAAAGGACAGTCCGCTGTGGACGCATTCCGCAGTGGAGGACGCGGCGCTCACCGTGGCGGCACAGGCGTTGCTCGCGGCGGCGGAGCGGCGGACGGAATCGCGGGGATGTCACGTGCGGACGGACTTCCCGGAGCGGGTCGAAGGGTTGCGGCGGAGCCAGCTGATCCGGCTGAGCCCGTCGGGACAGCCGGTGCTGGTCGAGGCGGCGTCGTTGGAAGGGGTGGCATGAGCGGGGAATTCTCGGAAGCAGTCGTGCGGGCATTGGTGGTGGACGGGCTGGACGTCGCCGACGTCCGGCGGGTCGTGACCACCGCGCTGGAAGAGGATTTGCGGTACGGGCCGGACGCGACGACGGCGTCCACGGTCCCGGCGGACGCCCGCGCGGTGGCCGAGCTGACGCCGCGCGTCGCCGGGGTCGTGGCCGGGATTCCGGTGGCGCTGGCGGTTTTCGACGAGGTGCTCGGCTCCGACTACGAGGTGGTCTCGATCCGCGAGGACGGTTCGCCCGCCGTCGCGGGGGAGCCGGTGCTCGTGCTGCGCGGTCCGGTGCGCGGGCTGCTGACGGCGGAGCGCACGGCGCTGAACCTGTTGTGCCTGCTGTCCGGAGTGGCGACGGCGACCGCGGCATGGGTGTCCGCGATCGAGGGAACCGGTGCTGCGGTAAGGGATTCGCGCAAGACGATCCCGGGGTTGCGGCTGCTGCAGAAGTACGCGGTGCGATGCGGCGGCGGCGTGAACCACCGGATGGGTCTCGGCGACGCGGTGCTGATCAAGGACAACCACGTGGTCGCGGCCGGTTCGGTCACCGCGGCGCTGGCGGCGGCCCGGGAACTCGCGCCGCAGCTGGCGTGCGAGGTCGAGGTGGACGATCTGGCCCAGTTGGACGAGGCATTGGCCGCCGAGGCGGACGAGGTGCTGCTCGACAACTTCACGCCGGAGGAGTGCGTGAAGGCGGTCGCGCGGCGGAATGAAGTGTCGCCGAAGACGCGGCTGGAGTCCTCCGGCGGGCTGACGCTCGACCGTGCGCGACCGTACGCCGAGTCCGGAGTGGACTACCTGTCCGTCGGCGGGCTCACGCATTCCTCGCCGGCTCTCGACCTCGGGATGGACCTGCGGTAACCCTGTCGCCGCGGCCCGCTCTCCACTAGAATCTCCTTGTCCGACAAGGGGAGGGGGCCGCGGTGCGGGGAATTGCCGCCGGAGCGGTGGCCGCGCTCGTGGCGCTCGGCCTGCCCGTCACGGCCGCCTCGGCCGGAGCGGCTTCGTGCGCGAATCCGTCCGGTCCGTACACCGGGGCGGTGTCCTGGGGGCAGCGGCTGGTCAACCCGCCGCGGCTGTGGGCGCTGACCAGGGGTGAGGGCCAGACCGTCGCGGTGATCGGCACCGGGGTCGACAAGCAGAACGCGCAATTCGGGCCCGGACAGGTGCTCGGCGGCGCCGGCACCGCGGATTCCGATTGCGACGGTCGGGGCACGATCGCCGCGGGCATCGTCGGTGCGCAGCCGGCGAACGAGACCACTTTCACCGGTGTCGCACCGGGGGTGAAGCTGCTTCCCTTGCGCTACACCGAAAGCAACGGTTCATCGTCGGACGGCGGCGGTGATCCGGGTGCTTTGGCGGGCGCGATCGACACGGCGGTCGACCGCGGCGCGGGAGTGATTCTCGTGGCGGTCCCGGCGGGTTCGGACAGCCCAGCGCTCGGTGCGGCGCTCGACCACGCGAAGTCGCGCGGGGCCGTGGTGATTTCGGCCGCGGCGGCGACTCAGCAAGGGGCGCACACTTATCCGACTGCTTCGAAGGGCGTCCTCGCGGTCGGTTCGACGGACGAATCCGGCGCGCCGGTGCAGTCCGAAGCCGGGGATTACCTCGGAATCGCCGCGCCTGGCGCGAATTTGGTGAGCACGTCGGCCGGCGGCGGGGGCGCGGTCGCGCATCGCTGGCCGATCACCGACCCGAGCCTCGCCGCGGCGTATGTCGCCGGGGTGGCGGCGCTGGTTCGTTCGGCGCATCCGGAGCTGAAAGGCGAGGAAGTGGTGAACCGGTTGATGCTCACCGCTTCCCGTCCGCCGTCCGGGGCGCACGATCCGCGCCGCGGTTGGGGAATGCTCGACGCTTACGCTGCGGTGTCTTCCACGTTGCCCGCCAACGCGCCTGGTCCGAGTGCGGCTGCGGTGCGGTCTGAATTGCCTGCGGTGGTTCCGGCTGCGGCGCAGGTTCGGCCGAGGTCTGATGTGGCGGCTGGAGTTGTTGCGGTGGGTGGGGTTGTGGTGGCTGCTGGGGCGGGGATTGGTGTGGCGGCGTTCCGGCGGGGGCGGCGGCGTGGGTGGCGGCCGTCGCGGTTTCGGGCGTCGTGAGCGGCGGTGCCGGTTCTAACCGGCATAGGCACTCACGAGGCGGTTGGGCGGGGTCGCGGTTCTAATCGGGATCGACAGTCACGAGACGCGTCGAGCCGATGATCGCCACCCCGCGTCCGTCGCGGGCGATGTGCACGCTGAAATCCGCACCGTCCCGGGAAAACCGTGCGATGACTTCCCGATAGGTGCTGCGGTCGTAGGATTCCCAGCCCGCCTTTTCCAGCGTCGGCCGCACCGCTTCGGTCAGCACTCGCAGAGCGGCGGGGCTGTCCTCCAATCGAACCCCGTATTGCCAGCACACCAAATGCCCCGGCTGCGCGGGATCGCAGTCCAGCTCACCGTCCACTGTGGGCAGTGCGCGCGAGCCGAACGCGGCGGCGACGCTGTCGATGACGTTCGTCAGCTCAGCAGCCAGATCCTTCAACTCGCGCGTGATCACGGCAGCACCGCCGGAACCGGCACGGGCGCTTCGGTGACGTGGTCGCCGGTCAGCACGCCGTAGATGTTCTCCCACGAATCCGAACCCGGCTTGAGCACGCCGCTGTGCGAGGACAGGCCCCACTGCACGTTTCCGGCGGCGTCGCGGCCGGTGGTCAGATCAGTGACGCCAGGGAAGGTATCCGGGTCGGCGCCGTGGCCGATGCCGGTCCATTCCAGTGCCCCGGCGTTGCCCTGGGCGAGGATGATCGGGTCCAGCGGGGCGGTCATCGAGTACCGCTGCACGCCGGCTTGGCTCGGCGGCAGGTCTGCTGGGCTCCATACGCCGTGTCCCATGCCCGCCGACTCTACGTGCAGCACCCGGTCCACTGGCAAGCCTTGCTGGTCAGCGAGCCCGACGGTGGCGCCGCCGTAGCTGTGGCCGATCGCGGTGATCGTGGCCGCGCCGCCGGTCCGGGAGTCGACCTGGCCGCGCAGTTCGTCGCCGAACGCCTTGAGGTTCGGGGCCATTGTCTGTGCGTAACTGGCTTCGGCGCCCTCGGTGGTCACGTTCTGCGGGAACACGCCGTCGGCCCAGACGACCATCGCGGTCCGGCCGCTCGGGTCGGCGGCGACGAGGCTGCGGCCGAGGTCGGCGTAGGACTGGAAGGTGTCCATCCGGGTGTGCACGCCGGGCACGAACAGCCCGACGTTGCGCGTGCCCGGCTGGATCGTGCCGACCAGTTCGGCGATCCGGCCGTTGCCGGACGGATCGAACCGCAGGATCTGCCGGTGGTCGTCGATAATGCTTTGGTACAACGCGATCCGCCGCTTCGAGCGGGCGATGGCGTCCGGATCGGACAGTCCGGCCAGGCGGGTCCGTTCGGCGGCGAGCGCGTCGGACACCTTCATCCGGTTGGCCGCGATGGTCCCGGCCCAGCCGCCGCTCGCGGCCGATTTCCCGGCTGCCGGCACCGGGTCTTCGGGCAGCAGCGAACGGTACATCGCCGCCACCTGCTCGTCGGCGCGCCGGTAGCCCGCGGACGAAGCCGTGAGGCCGTCGCGAAGGACCTGGGCGCGGACGACGCGCTGGTCGACGTCCGCGGCGAGTGCGTTGAGCGTTTTCGCGAGCCCGGCGGCACATCCGGACGACGCGGACACCTGGCCGAAGGCCGTGGCGGGGATTCGTTCGCCCGCCACGGCCTGCTGAACGGTCCGGAGCGCCCCGGCGCGAGTGTCCAATTCGGACGCCGCACTGGCGAGTTTCGCCGGTGCGACCCGGTAGCCGTCGGTCACGGCTGGTCGGCCGGCTCTTCGCCGATGACCGAGGGCGCGACCGGAGCCTGCTGGCCCCACACGTTCTCGGTTTCGACGAGCCACGCCGGGATCCGGCGGCCCGAGCCCAGGTCACCGCCCGCGCCCATGCCGCCCATCGGCATCATGGGCATCATCGGCATGGCGCTCTTGGCCGCCGCGCCCGCTGCCCCGGCGGCGCCGCCCGCGAGTCCGCTGAGGACGTTCGACTGCGCGTTCCCGGCGAGCCCGGAGTGCGCGGCCGGAGCTTCCCCGGCACCGCTCAGACCGCCGCCGGACGGAATGCCGCCGCCGTCGATCGACGGGGCTTCCCCGCCGCCGACCGGGATCCCGCCGCCGCCACCGCCCGCGGGACCGGCTCCGCCGCCGAGCTTCGTGCCCGGAGGCACGTCCTGCTCCTTGTCCTTGCCGTCCTTGTCTTTGTCCTTGCCCGAGGCCCACGGCGGAACCTTCGGCATGATCGACCCGAATCGGCCGAACGCCGCCGCGGACGCGGCCGCGAGACCGGCGGTGAACATGTCGCCGAACAGCGGGCTGCCCGGATTCTGCGCCGGGTGTCCGGGCTGCGAAGAGCCCGGAACCTGCGTGCCGTCGGTGGGCAGCGGGTGCGAATCGACCGGCGCGCCGACCGCGGTGCCGCCGTCCGGGGTGTTGCCGATCGCGCCGGTGCCGCCGGTCGAAGCGCCGCCGCCGGGGACCGGCTTGGGCGGCGGGGCGGCCGCGTTGGGCGAGACCGGGATCGAGTCCTCGGCGGTGTCGTAATTCGTCGCGAGGTTGTTCATGACGACGATCGCCTTCGCGTGCGCGGAGCCGGCGGCGTTGGCGGCCTGTTGCTGCGCTTCGACGTTGGCGATCGCCTGCTGCCGCTGCTGCGTCGCGGCGATGATCGTGGCCGGCGGGGTGTCCGCCGGGAGCAGCGGCGGGTTGACCGCGAGCGCGACGTCGGCGGGGGAGACGTCCGGCACCGCGACCGGCGGCGGCATCTCGGCCTTCGCCTTGACCAGCGCGTCCGCGGCGTCCTCCAGCATGTCGCGCATGCCCTGCGCGGTGACCGCGACCTTGCGGATGCCGCCGACCAGGTCGGTCATCATGGTCCGGTACTGGTCGGCCGCGCCGCCGGTCCACGAGCTGGAGAAGTCGGTGAGCTGGTCCGACAGGTTCTCGGCCTGGTCGTACAGCCCGCGCGAGGCTGAACTCCACTGTTCGGCCGCGGCGCGCGCGGTGGTCGGATCGCCCGCCTGCAGCATCGCGTAGAGCTGCTGGTGGGTGTAGCCGGCGAAGTTGGTGCGAGGCCCGCTCATGCGTTCTTACCCCCTGAAGAATCAAGGCCCAGCAACGAAAAAAGCGGGTCGAGCAGACCGGTCTGCTGACCCGATTGGTGCAGGTCGCCCGCGACCGACTGGTCGGCCTGGGCGTATCCGTCGGCGACGGTGGTGGTGACGTCCTGCGCGAACGTGATCGCCCCGCGGACCTGCTCGAGCAGGCCCTGCATCTCGGCGACCGCGGCGCGGTGGGCGTCGGCGAGCGAAGCGGCTTCCCCGAACTCCCCGAACAGCAGCGGATGCTCCCCGAGGGTGCGCAGGAAGTCGTTCGGCCGGGACATCGCGTGGATCTGGGTTTCCAGCTCCCGGACGAAGTCCGTCAGCGATTCCAGGTGGACGTAGTACGACTGGTCGGGCATCGGCCGGTGACCTCTCGTGCGGCAGGACGCGGGAAAGCCGGCCGTCCGGAGCGGGCGGGGGGTGGTCCCGCCCCGGACGGCCGGCGTCGGGGCCGGATCAGGCGAACAGGCCCTGGTTGCGGTTCTCCAGCTGGTGCTGGAGATCGTGGGCGTCGCCGACCTTGGTGCCGAACTGCGCGATGATCGCGACGATGTCGGCGGTCGCCTGGCGGAGCCGGGTCTCGGACGCGCGCGCCGCTTCACCGGCGGAGCTGCCCGAGGCGTACCAGGTCTGGGTGATCGGCTGCAGGTTCTGGTGCAGCTGCTCCAGCTGGGAGGTCAGCGCCTTCGCCTTGGCGGCGAGCGACGCGGAGCTGTGCTGCAGGGCCCCGAAGCTGATTTCTACGACGTCAGCCATGGTGTCTTGTCCTCTCTCAGGGGTTGAGGCGAGGGATCACGTTGCCCTCGACGGTGTGGCTGACGCTCTGGAAGCTCTGGTGCACGTCGGAGTCGCCCGAGTTGTAGTTCGCGTGGCTGGTGTGCACGAGCTGCGACATCGTGTCGAGCTCCCGGACGGCGGCGCCCATCTTCTCCTGAAGCCTGCGCTGCAGGTCCCAGAAGGCGACCGCCTGGTCGCCCTTGTAGTTCCGCAGCGTCTCGGTCAGCTCGGACTCCAAGCTGGCCATGGTCGTCTTAGCGTTCGAAGCGGTTTCCTCGAAGCCCTGGACGGCGCGCGTCATGGCAGCGGAATCTGCCTGGAATCCCGGACTGGACATCTGACGGGCCACCTCCTTCCCTCTCGTGGAAAATCCCGGTGCGCGGCGGGCCGCGCGGTGTGAATGTCACGCTAGAAAAAGAGCGGGTGTGGTCAAACGGCACAACTGCCGGTCGCTTTGACGGCACTATTACCCACAGGTGGGGCGCTCCCTACCGGCAAGACGGGGGACGGCGCCAGTGCTCGCGGCCCCGCGCGCGGCCAGGCTGACCCCCATGACTTCCTGGGGATCACGACTGTTCCGGCTGCACCGCCCGCTCGGCGTGCTGGCCGGGGCGATGGCGGTGCTGCTGGTCGCGTGCGGGTTCGGGCTGCTCCTGGATGATCGCACGCTCGTCAACGCGCCGCTGTGGGCGAAACCGTTCAAATTCGCGGTTTCGGTGGCGTTGTACGCGCCGACGCTGGCATGGCTGCTTTCGCTGGTGAAGCGCGGCCGCCGGGCCGGCTGGTGGATGGGCACGGCGTTCGCGGTCGGCATGGGCACGGACATGGCGCTGCTGGTGTGGCAGGTGCTGTTCCAGGACCGGCCGCTGCACTTCAACCACGCGACGCCGGCCGACGTCACGATCGGCAACATCCTCGCCACCGGCGCGTTCACCGCGTGGGGCGCGACCGCGGCGGTGGTAGTGCTGCTGTTGTTCCAGAAGCTGCCGGACCGCGCGCTGACGTCCGCGCTGCGGTGGGGAACCGCGCTCGCGGCGGGCGGAATGGGGTTGGCGCTCCTGATGTTCTCGGCCAGCCCGGCGCAGCAGCGGGTGCTGGACGGCGGCGGGAAACCGGCGATGATCGGCGGGCACACGATCGGTCTCGAGGACGGCGGGCCGGGGCTGCCGCTGCTGGGCTGGAGCACGGTCGGCGGGGACCTGCGGATCCCGCATTTCGTCGGGATCCACGCGATTCAGGCGTTGCCGCTGCTTGCTTTGGCGCTGGTCGCGTTGTCCCGGCGGTACCCGGTGTTGTCGCACGAGCTGGTGCGGCGTCGGCTGGTGTGGACTGGGGCGGCCGGGTACGCGGGGGTCGTCGCGATTACGGCGTGGCAGGCGATGCGCGGGCAGTCGGTTGTGCGGCCGGACTTTTGGACACTGGCTGCGGCTTTTGGGTTGGTCGCGGTGGTGGCGCTCGGTGGCTTGCTGTCGGTCCGGTCTCGCGCGGGTGTTCCCGATGAGCGGCATGCGCTGAGGGGATTCTGAGATCTCTCCGGTACGCCTTGGCGGGTTGGCCCGACGGGAGGACGGTGTGATGGCATTTCCCCAAGACCTGCTGGATTCGCTGCGGCGCGCGCCGGACGCGATCGCGTTCGAGCACGGGGAGCGGCGGGTGCGCCGGGGCGAGGTGCTCGACCTGATCGGCCGGTTCGCCGCCGGGCTGCGGGCGGCCGGGATCCGGCAGGGAGACGGAGTCGGGCTCGCGACCGGGGTGACGCCGGAGGGCTGGGCCGCCCAGATCGCGGTGCAGACGCTGGGGGCTCGGGCGGTGGGGGTGCGGGCCGGGTTGCCCGCGGTGCATCTCGACGCGGTGCTGGACGGGGTGGCCGCGGTGGTGACCGACGCCGAACTGCCGGAGCTGGCGGGGGTACGGACGCTTCCGATCGGGCCGGAACTCCTTGCCGCGTATGGGGAACCGGTACCGCGCGGGAAACCGTCGGACGTTGGCTGGGTGGTGTTCACCAGCGGGAGCACGGGGGTGCCCAAGGGGGTCGCGTACCGGTTCGACGCGTTGGGGGAGTTCGGACTTGAACAGCGGGCCGGGGATTCGGCGGCGGACTACCGGCGGTTTCTGCTGTTCGGGACATTGAGCAGCGCGGTGATGGTGCTGCATTTGCAGGCTTGTTTGCTCGCTGGCGGTACCGCGGTGATTCCGGAGGGATTGCCGGACTTTCCCTGGATTCTGCCGCGGTTGGACATCACGGCGGCGCTGGTGACGGTTCCCCGATTGTATCGGATGCTGGATGTGCTGCGGGAGGAGGAAATCGATCTTTCCGGGCTCCGAATGCTGACTGTCGCCGGGTCTCCGGTCGAACCTGGGTTGCTGGCTGAGGGATTCAAGCGAATCGGACCCGCGTTGCGGCAAGGATACGGGCAGACCGAGACCGGGAAATTGACTGTGCTGGACACGGCGGACGTGGCGGCGCATCCGGAGGCGATCGCTTCGGTCGGATTGCCGGTCGAAGGGGTTTCGCTGGAGGTGCGGGATGCTTCGGGCCGTGCGGTTCCCGCGGGGACGACGGGGGAGGTTTTCGCCCGTACCGCAAGGGCTTTCGCGGGCTACTGGCGTGATCCTTCGCTGAGCGGGACGGTGCTGGCCGATGGCTGGGTCCGTACTCAGGACATCGGGCGGCTCGACAAGAACGGTTTTCTGTATTTGACCGGTCGCGCCCGGGATGTGGTGATCGTGAACGCGGTGATCCATTACACCGGGCCGATCGAGCGGGCGCTCGCCGCGCATTCCGCCGTGGATCAGGCGTATGTCGTCGCGGTTCCGGACGAACGGACCGGGGAAGCGGCGCACGCGTTCGTGGTCGCCGCGCCGGGGCGCACTCCGGATCCGGAGGAATTGCGGGCGGCGGTGGCCGCGGAATTGGGGGAGGCCGCGGTTCCGGCTTCGTTCACGGTGCTGGACGAGGTTCCGGTCGCGGAGTCGGGAAAACCGGACAAGGCCGCGCTGCGCGCCCTCGCCCGGTGACCGCCGCGGGGTTCCGGCCTGCCGCGCACGGGGGCGGCAGGCCGGAACGCGCGGATCAGACGCCCGCGGTCTGCTTGATCCAGTCGCGGCTGTTGGCGACGCTGGCGTAGTTCTGCGTGCCGTGTTCGTCGCTGCCGGAGTTCTCGCCGGTGGAGCAGACGCCGACCTGGACGCCGTCGGCCAGTTGCGGGCCGCCGGAGTCGCCGTGCCACGAGGAGCCGGTGACGCCCTTGCTGGCGATCGCCTTGCCGTTGAAGGCGTCCGTGCTCTCGCCGGTCACCTGGACGTCCGCGGTCTTGAGCGTGTCCGAGGGCGGGCTCTGGTCCTTGGTGCGGCCCCAGCCGTAAATCTGGTTGGTGGCACCGTTTTCCGGGTCCTTGTCGGCCAGCTTCATGAACGTGGTGTCCACAGCGGACTTGAGGTGCAGCAGCGCGATGTCGCCGTTGGGCGAGGCCTTCTGCTCGTCGACCGCGGCTTCGGTGCCCTGGCCCAGCGCGACGTCGCCGACCTTGACGTGCATGCCGCCCTTGTTCAGGCAGTGCTGCGCGGTGAGCACCCACTGCGAGGCGATGATCGTGCCGGAGCATTCGAAGCCGCCGTAGTCGGTGACGTCGTCCCAGAACACCTGGGCGCCCCACGGGGCCGACTTCACGGTATCGCCGCCGATGATGTGCGTGTCGGCACTCGCCGGGACGACCGCCCCGACCCCGAACGCCATCGCAGCCCCGGCGACCACGGCCGCCGCTTTCGCGTAACGCATGGAAAATCCCTCCGCCTCGGTGGTGATTTCCCGACCGTAGGCGGCAAGTGGAAATCCGGTAACCTACGGAAGTCGGTCTTCGATCCACGTTTCGCGGAGCGCGCCGTCGGGGTCCAGCCGCCGGTGGAGGGCATCGGCTTGCTCCGGACGGGTGAGCACGGCGACGGCGGCTTCCTGTGTCCGGTGCAGGGCGTGCACGGCGACGCGAAGCTTGCGGATCCGGCCGCGGGTGCGGAGCCGGGCTCGCCACGGATGCCAGAGGACGGCGAGCAGAAGGCCGGTGGTTTCCGTCCGGTAGGCCTGGGCGGCTTGAGCCAGTTGACCGGAGTCGGCGATTCCGCCGAGTTGACGGCGAAATCGGCTACGCGGCGGGGGATTCCGGCGACCAGCACGGCGGTGAGCAGTTCGGAGAGGGCTTCGCGGTGGGCGTCTGTCCCGTCTTCGAGGACGGCGACGATCCCGAGCGCATCGGCGAGGCTTTTCCGGCTGGTCAAGGTATTCGGGGGCAAACCGATCCGGATTTCGCGCACACCGCCGGAGATCGCGCGGGCCGCTTCGAGCCGCCGATAGACCTCGGCGCGAAGCTGGCGGCGGTCTTGGATCTTGGTGAGGTAGTTCGTCAGTGCGGCGCCGACGACGCCTCCGCCGGTGGGGTAGGCCAGTTATCCCGTGCTTGGGCTTTCGTGACGTCGTGAGGGGAACCTGAAGGAATCAGAATTCCTATGCGATCCTCAAGGACGGTAGCCTCGTGGTCGTGCCGCATACCCTTCAGACGCAAGAGATCTCGCAGGCTGTTCTCAGCATGCGGTCGGCAGGCGAGGACGAATCGATCCGGCTGATGGGCCTTCAGTTCTGATGTGGCCCTGGATGGAGCCGTTGGCCGGGTTGTCCTGGCAGGAGCGGTTCGAGTGGTGGATCGGCGGCGGACGGCTGCCCGACGGGACCCATCCGCGCGGGTGGAACTCCCTGCTGGGGATGCTGGTTCCCAGCCTGGCGTCGGCGCTCAGGTTCGGCGAACCGGCGCTGTCGACGGCGGAGAAGGAGCGGTATCTGCGTGCGGTCGGCGACCTGTATTCGTACCTGGAGGACCATGATCTGATCGAAGCGGACGACCTGCTCAACCGGCGGCTGCAGCTGGCGCTGATGATCGGCGAGTCCGGGATTTCGCTGCCGGGCAGCGGGTGCGAGCCCGACGACGCGATCCAGCGGGTCATCGCCGTCCTGACGCCGGAGCGGATCGATGAGTCGGTGCGGCTGAGTCCGGGGTGGAAGACGTTGTCCACCCCGGAGATCGCTCGGCTGCACCGGGTCCGGCAGCTCGTCCGGGTCGCGGTGGGGCTGCGGGACCATCTCTCCGATCCGGAGGTCAGGGCCCTGGTGTCGCGCTGGGAACCGCTGTATCGGGTACTGCCGTGAACGGGGAGCGCGAGACTGTCCTTGCCGGGCCGCGGCGCTTTGCCGGCGAATGGCTTGCTGCGGGCGGGAAATCGGTCGTTCCGATCATCGCTCCGTCCGGCTTGGACGATGCGGTGCTCGATCGGTTGCGCGCGGGAGCGCGGTCGGCCGGTGCGGACGAGGTGTTGCGCTGCGCGCTCGAACCGGGGTCGGTTCCGGTGCGGCTGACAGTGGATTCCGCGCTGGCGCCGGAGGAACTGCCGGTGCTGTTCGTCCTGCCGGATCTTTCCGGGGCGCTTCTCGCGAGTGGCGAGGGATACGTGCTGGCGGCGGGCACTCGGGAGTTCCTCCTCGGAGTCACGCTCGCGGGAGTCGACTACGCCCGGGACGCGTTCGAGGAGGAAGCTCAGCGGTGGGCTGGGCAGTATCCCGGCTTGCCTGCCGTGGCGGCGGAGTACTCGCCGGTGGTGCGCGCGTGGGCCACGCGGAGCGAAGTGCCCGCTGATTCCTGCATGGCGCGGATGCTGGCGGTGATGGAGTCGTTCGTCCGCGGGGAGCTGTCCGGGCCGGAGTTCGCGAAGGCGTGGGGCACCGCTTGGCGGTTGTCCATCGAAGGAGGGGAACGGGTGCGACCGCCGTTCGCGCGGGTGTTGCACGAGGTTTTCTATCTGCTGGAGGACTATCCGATCGACCCGGCGCTGCGAGAGCCGGGCGACCCGACGGACGAGGAACTGGTCGCCGGGGTGCACGAGGCGCTGCGGCGGCTGGCTTCGTGACCAGGTGGGGGAGGGGCGTTCGATGGGGGTGACCTCTGCGGCGGTGCCGTGGCCCGGCGAGGCTGTTCTTGCCGGGCCGCGGCGCTTTGCCGACGAATGGCTTGCTGTGGAAGGAAAACCTGTCGTTCCGATTGTCGCTCCGTCCGGAGTGGACAATGCGGTTCTGGACCGCTTACGCATGGGGGCGCGATCCGTCGGCGCGAGTGAGGTGCTGCGTTGCGGTCTTGAGCCGGGAACGGCGGTGGAGCGGTTGGCCGTGCAATCGAGGCTGACCGGTGGTGCCTCGGTGCTGTTCGTCGTCCCCGACTTGTCCGGGGCGGTACTCGCCAGCGGCGGAGGATACGTGCTGGTGGCGGGCACCCGGTCGTTCCTCTCCGGTGCCGTGCCCGGAGGCGTCGACGCTGCCCGGGCCTGCTTCGGGCGGACGGCGCGGCGGTTGGCGGCGCGGTTCCCGGAGTTGCCCGGCGTCGCGGCGGAGTACCCGCCGGTGGATCATGCGTGGGCCAAGCCGGGTGATGTACGTGCTGATTCCTTCGTGGCGCGGCAGCTGGCGGCGATGGAATCGTTCGTCCGCGGGGAGTTGCCGGGGCCGGAGTTCGCGAGGACGTGGTTCGCGGCGTGGCGGATGTCCCAGGAACGAGGGGAACGGCTGCGGGCGCCACTCGAGCGGGTCTTGAATCACCTCTTCTTCGTGCTGGAGGACTATCCGATCGATCCGACCCTGCGTGACCCTGGCGACGTGACGGACGCGGAGTTGCTCGCTGAAGTGCAGGCGGCATTGCGAGAGCTGGCGACTGATGGCGTATGAGATCCGGCTGTACTGCCGGACCGGCGGGCTCGACGCTGCTGCCGGGTTCGATGCGTTGACAGCGGGTCTGCCGGTCGAAGACCGGTGCAGCGGCGAAGGCTGGGTGTCCGCGGAGGCGGGCTGCCGGATCGAGTTCTCGGCAGGCACGCCGTTGGTCGCGGCGATGATCGCGGAGGCGGCGCCGGACGACCCGTCGGGCCGGGTCGGCGCGGCTGACGCGCTGGTGACGCTCACGGTGATCGGCGACGACGAATGGCCGACGGTAACGGCGGTGTGGCGGGCGGCGAAGTCTTTGTGGGACGTGGTTCCGTACGACGACGGCTCCGGCTTCGCGGTGGACCTCGACGAACTGTGACTGTGGGGGCCGGATGAGTTATATCTTCGCTGTCGGCGACGAGGTCGTTTGGAGTCCGTCGCTTCGGGTCGGCCGGCTGTTCGTGAACTCGCCGTGTTCGTCCGGACGATGCTCTACGGCTCAGCGACGACGCCTCGCGTGCTGATGGCGGCTGTGCGCTCCCATGCCTGCGCCAGAGCCTGAGCGGCCCGTCAGCTTCTGGGATTTCCACCGGATCTCGGACATCTTCTCCTGGCCCACGCGCCGGAAGCCGCTCCCCGTGGAACGGCCGGAGATCCCGTGGCAGTCGATCAAGGTCATGGCGGAATGGAGCGCCGACCCGCTGTGGGTCTTCGATCCGTACGCCCACGACGTGACCACCCCCGTCGACCCCGCGTCGCCGGAGCTGGGGCTGAGCGCGGAGCTGGCTCGCGACCTGTCCGCCTGGCAGGACGAATGGGAAGCCACGATGAACCACGACGACCCGGCTTCCTCCGCGTTCCCCTCGGCGGAAGCCGAGCGCAGCTTCGACGAGCGCGGCTGGGAACTCGCCCGGCGGGTTCGGCGGGAAGTGCCCGCGGAATGGGACGTTTCCTACTCGAGCCATCTGTCGAGCCGAGAGATCTTCCTCGACTGAGCCCGTTCAGTCCTCCACCGGCTTGGTCCACGCCACCTGCACCAGCTCGGTCCCGTGCCGACGCGACACCAGCGTTCCCCGGCCCGCGGGCTGCGGCGAAGGTTTCACATCGCCCAGCAGGGCGCCCTCCTCCTTGCCGCCGGACATGACCAGGCCTGGTGAGCCCAGTTCCCGCACTCGCTGGATTACCGCCTCGTACAGGCCGCGTCCGGCACCGCCGGAGGAGCGGGCCAGGATGAGGTGCAGGCCGATGTCCCTTGCTTGCGGCAGGAATTCCAGCAAGGGCAGCACGGGGTTCCGGCCCGCGGTGGCGACGAGTTCGTAGTCGTCGATGACCACGTACAGGTCTGGGCCGCGCCACCACGAGCGGTTGCGTAGCTGATCTGGCGTGACGTCCGGACCGGGGAGGCGGTTGCGCATCGCGGTCGCGCATTGGTTCACCAGGTCGGTCAACGTGTTCTCCGCACCGGCATAGCCGAGCAGGTGCGGTTGGTCTACCACGCCTAGCAGGCCGCGGCGGTAGTCGCCGACCAGGATCAATGCCTCGTCGGGGGTGTTCGTCTGGCAGATGCCGGTGACGAGCGCGCGCAGCAGCGAGCTCTTGCCCGATTCGACGTCGCCGAAGGCTAGGAAGTGCGGGTCCGTCCGGAAGTCCAGGTGGACGGGGCGCAGGGTGGATTCGGCCAATCCCAACGTGATCCGGCCGGACGGGGCGGCGGGAAGCGAGTCCAGCGGGACTTCCGGCGGGAGGAGGCGAACTTGAGGGGCGCGGGGGCCGGTCCAAGCCGCGGAGACTCGGCGGACCAGGTCCAGGCCGCCGGCGCCGACGGTTTCTGGGCGTTGGTCGGAGTCGATGCGCGGGAGGGCCGCGAGGAAGTGCAGTTTGTCGGCGGTCAGGCCGCGGCCGGGGCGGTCGGCGGGGACGTTTTGCGCGATCTTGCGGTCGATCGACGAATCCGCCGGGTCGCCCAGGCGCAGTTCGAAGCGGGTGCTGATGGCGTCGCGGAGCTGGGCGCGGGCGCCGATCCACTGGTTGAGCGAGACCAGGACGTGGATGCCGAAACCGAGACCCCGTTGGGCGAGCGCGGTGATTTGTTCTTCCAGGCGTTCGTATTCGGACCGGATGGTGGTCCAGTTGTCCACGAACAGGAAGACGTCGCCGAACTCGCGGTCGTCGCTGCTTTCGGTGAACTCGCCGCGGCGGCTGCGGAAGGCGGCCATCGACTCGATCCCGTGTGCGGCGAAGAATTCTTCCCGCTGTTCCAGCAAAGTGACCAGTTCCGCGACGACCCGGCGGCAGCGTTGCGGGTCGCGGCGGGTGGCGTAGCCCGAGACGTGCGGGAGGCCGACGATCGGGGCCAGTGCGCCGCCGCCCATGTCCAGGATGAAGAACTGCACTTCGGCGGGGGTGTGGGTGAGCGCGAGCATCGCCGCGATGTCCTTCATCAATGTCGACTTGCCGCTTTGCGGTGCGCCGACGATGACCGCGTTGCCCGCGGCTCCGGAGAAATCCGCCCACAGCATGTCGCGGCGCTGTTCGAAAGGCTTGTCCACCAACGCGACGGGAATGGTCAGCTTGCCGTTGCCGCCCCAGCCGAGCGGGCACAGACCGCGGCGCGGGTCTTCGCCGATGGGCGGCAGCAGCTGGTCCAAAGTGGGCGGTTCGGCCAGCGGCGGCAGCCAGATCTGGTGTGCGGCCGGGCCGCGTCCCTCCAAACGGGACAGCATCGCGCCGATGATGGTCTCGCCGGTGCCCTTCTCCGGAGCCTCGGCGGCGGGTTGTTCGGCGACCGGGACTTCAACCGGGCCCAGGGTGAAGGGCAGCACGCCGAGTTGTTGTCCGTCCGAGCGCACGATGCGGCTGCGCGGCGGGAGTTCGCCGGAGACGTAAGCGGCTTTGAGCCGGATCAGGGTGTCGTTGTCGGACTTCAGATACGCCGATCCCGGTACCGGCGGCAGTTGGTAGGCGTCCGCGACACCCAGCACCGCACGGCTTTCCGCGGCGGAGAACGTGCGCAGGCCGATCCGGTACGACAGGTGCGAGTCGAGCCCGCGCAGGCGGCCTTCCTCCAGTCGTTGAGAAGCGAGGAGCAGGTGGATTCCGAGGGAACGGCCGAGTCGTCCGATCGCGACGAACAGGTCGATGAACTCCGGCCGCGACGAAAGCAGCTCCGAGAACTCGTCGATGATCACCAGCAGCGACGGCAACGGTTGCAGCGGCGTACCGTCCGCGCGCGCCTTCTCGTAATCGCGCACCGACGCGTAATTCCCGGCCGCGTGCAGAAGTTCCTGACGCCGCAGCAGTTCGCCGTTCAGCGCGTCCGCCATGCGGTCGACGAGCGCGAGGTCGTCGGACAGGTTCGTGATCACCGCGCAGGTGTGCGGCAGGTTGGTCATGCCCGCGAACGTCGCGCCGCCCTTGAAGTCGATCAGCGCGAGGTTCAGCTTCTCCGACGAATGCGTGACGGCCAGCGCGGTGACCAGCGTGCGCAGCAGTTCGCTCTTGCCGGACCCGGTCGCGCCGATGACCAGCCCGTGCGGGCCCATGCCGCCCTCGGCGGATTCCTTGAGGTCCAGGTCGACCGGGCGGCCGTCGGGGTTGACGCCCAACGGGATCCGCAGCCGGTCGCGCGCCGGGCGCGGGGCCCAGGTGACGGTCGGGTCGGTGTCGCGCGGGTCGCCGATGCCGAGCAGCCCGGCGAGCCCGAACGTCGAGGACATCGGCTGTTCGCTGACCACCGCGCCGCCTTGGTGCAGCGGCGTCAGCATCCGGGCCAGCGCTTCGGCCGCGCCGTGGTCGAGCCGGTCCGGCATGCCGAGGAACCCGAGCCGCGCTTCGGTGCCGTCGAGTACCACCATGCCGAGCTGATCCGGTGCGACGTGCAGGCTCAATAGCCGGTCGGTCGACGTCGCGCGCGGCTGGTCGCCGCCGATCTCCAGCACTGTGACGCCCAGCCGGCCGTCCTCGGCGAGCAGGCGCGGTTCGCCGTGGGAGTCGCCGCCGTCGACGACGAGCACGATGTGCGGCAGGTCCGCAGCGGCACCACGGCGCGAGAACGCTGGGCGGTCGCCGAGGTCCGGGCCGAGCAGGCGAGCCAGTTCCGCCGCGCTGTCGGCGAACAAGCGCCGCGGGCCGGTCGCGTCGGACAGCACCGGCGCGGTGGCGTGCGGCAGCCACTTCGCCCATTCCCAGTCGTGCGAACGGTCCGGGGCAACACAGAACGCGACGCGCAGGTCGGTCGGGGAATGGAAAGTCACCAGCTGCGCCAGCACCGCGCGGGTCATCCCGAGCACCTCGAACCGGCGTCCGGACAGCGTCGCGGCCGCGTACGAGCGCAGCGAGATCGAAACCGGCAGGCCCTCGACGGTCGAGAAGGTCTGGATGAAGTGCTTGAGGTTGGTGGAGGAAACCGGGTCCAGCTCTTCCAGCGGCGCGATCTGCGGCGCGCGCAACGGCGTCGCGAGCGGCTGCGGGCCGGTGGCCGCGCGCACCATCGCGAACGAGCGGTCGCCGCGGCGGCGGTCCCAGTGCTGGTCGGTTTCGACGTACGCCCACAGGTCGGCCGGATCCGGCTGCTGCGCGATCAGCGTGGCGCGCTGGGAGTCGGCGACCGCGCGTACGCGCGTGCGCAGGCCCGCGAGGTACCGCTGGTAGTCGCGGCGCTCCTCGTTGATCTGCGCCTTCTTCGCCATGCCGCCGCGGCCGAGCGACATCACGATCATGCCGCCCATCGCGGTGACGAACAGCGCGCCGAAGATCCAGGTCATCACCCCGCCGTCGCGTCCGATGTAGACGAACGACATCGCGCCCATGCCGAGCATCATCGGCAGGAACATCATGAGCTGCATCACGCCGCCGGAGCCGCTCTTGGGCAGCATCGGCGGGGACTGCAGCATGATCTCCCCAGGCTGCTCGCCGAGCAGGCCGAGGCGGTCGCGGGGGGCACTCATGCCCCGTATTTTGGCCGTCCGCTGTCCGGTCGCGGTGGGTACTTTTGCCGTCCGCTCGCCCGGCGGCGCGAACTTACGCTCTGCGCTGACGCCCCGCACCGGTGCGTCGATCGCGGGAGAGCGGGAGGGAGCGCCATGGGCACGACCGGCGAGTACCGGGCCGAGCCGGAGGCCATGCGCTCCACCGTCGGCAACGTGGGCGCCGTCATCGCCCACGGCATCAACGCCGTCGCGGACCTGGAAAAACTCGTCCTGCAGCCGACGACGTTCGCCAGCTTCGGCAGCGTCGTCGCGGCGGCGAACGAGGCGCTGCACTCGCAGCAGGTGACCGCGGTGCGCTCGCTGCTGCAATTGCTGCAGGAGATCAACGGCCTGGTCAAGCACAGCGCGGACGCTTACCAAAGCGCTGACGAAGCAGTATCCGACGGCTACGGCGGCGGCCATGCGCAGTCTTCTTCGCCGTCGTTGACGTCAATCTGGGGAACACCGCACGCCGCGCACCTGGCCGAGGCGGCGATCACCGACAGCGCCGGTGCGCACGGCGAACCGTCGTCGGTCGGCAACGTGCTGCGGTACCTCGGCGACGCGGACCTCGGCAGGCTCGCCGAGCATCCGCTCACCGACGCCCGGTTCCACGGCGTCGCGGACTTCAACGACTGGCTCGCCGGCGATGCCGACAACCAGGCGCGCGTCGGCCTGATCGAGGTCTACTCGGGCACCGCGCGCACCTTCGGCGACGTGCCCGGCGGCGTGCACAGCGGCGACGTCGTCGTGGTGGAACCGCTTCTGCTCGCCGACCAGCATCCGGTGATCGGCGTCGCCGGGGACGGCGGCGCTCTCTACAACCACGGCCCTGTCGATCCGGGCCTCGGCGGACTGGCCAAGGTCAGCGTGTACCGGCCCGCCTCCGTCTGACCCCGAACCCCGACCAAGTGAGGTCCGATGCTCTTCCCGAACTCCAGCGCGATGGACGCCACCGCTTCCGGCGGCGGCCCGATCACCGTGCTGCCGCAGATCGTCACCGGCCAGCCGGAGCAGATCGCGAAGCACGTCCTCGACCTGCTGCACAAGGCCGCCGAGCTGACCTCGCTCTACACCGAGCTCAGCAAGGCCGCCGACCAGCTCGGCAAGGTCTGGTCCGGCGGGGCGTCGGAATCGGCGCTGCAGAAGATCTCCCATTCGCTCGACCAGCTCACCAAGATCATCAACGTGATCGAGAAGGGCGCTGAACTGCTCGGCGTTTCCGGCACGCTGGTGAAGACGGCGCAGGAGGCGTACCGGTCGGTGGTCGCGGCGGTGAACCCGACCGTCGCGTCGCTCATGTCGAACTGGTGGACCTACGGGGCCGCGGTCGCGCTTTCCACTGCTACCAGCGCGACGCTGCGCGGATTCATCACCGCGGTCGGCGGGTTGCTGAAGGCCCTCGGCGCGGGCGACCTCGCGAACCAGATCACCCAGGTCGCGACGATCATCGGCGACCTCGAAAAGCTGTTCCACCACGGTTCTTCCGACGGAGGAGGTGCGGCGGGCAACGCGGCGGTCTCCGGCACGCCGGTCACCGCGCCGCAGATGCCCGCGCCGGTCGCGAGCGCGTCCGGGCAGGCGGCCATCGGCGGCAGCGGCGGGGGAGTGCCCGGCGGCAACCCGTCGTTCACGAACTACACGCCGCCCGCGTTGTCCAACGGCGGCTGGCCGACTGGCAGCGGTACTGGTGGCTGGCCTTCTGGAGGCGGTGCGGGTGTGGGGGCCAATGCGGGGAACAGCTGGATTCCGGTGGACCACCCGGCTCCGGCACCGGCACCGTCTCCCGCGCCTTCGGTGCCTTCGGTGCCGGGCCAGTCGACCGGTGCGCACGAGGTCGTGATCCACACCGACCTGAACACCGGGCAGTCGACCGTCGAGGCCCCGGCCGGGCAGGACGTGGACATCGATGTCGACGTCACCTACCAGGGCAAACACTTCCAGCAGCACGTCGACATCGACGCGAAGGGCGCGTAGCCGGTGGCCGTGGACGCGTCCGGAGTCGTCAGCTCGGTGCTGTCGAACTACCGGCAGGTGCTGGTCGAATACCAGCGCCGGGTCACGGGCGACCCGGCGGCGCTCGAAGCGGCGGCGAACCGCTGTGGCACCAACGCGTCCACGATCACCGGCAAAGCCACCGAAATCGCGGACGCTGCCACGGCATTGCACGCTGACTGGGACGGTGCTGCGTACACCGCGTACGCGACAGCAGCGGCCGACGTCGCGCACGCGTTGACCGAAGACGGCACGAAGCTGGCTGACCAGAGCAAGCGGTTGTCGATGGCCGGACAGCTGTTGCGGTGGGCGCGTTCAGGGGTCGATTCCGTTGTCGCGCAGTTCGATCAGTACGGCGCACAGCTGATCAACCAAGCCCGGTCGGCGGATCCGAACGCGGTGGGCGCTTTTATCGCTGCGGCAAGGGATTTGGGCGAGCAAGCGGTCGCAGCGGCCGGGCAGGTCGCCGACGAGCTGTCGGACGCGCTGGCCGAGTTGTTCCCCGCGCCGTGGGCCGGGCCGATGAGCAAGCCGGGCAAGCTGGGCAAACGCGTTTACGGCCCGTTGTCCTGGGTCAACGGCGACACGCTGGACGGACGGAAGCGGCCGCGTTCGGTGCCGTCGTGGTTCGGCAATTCCGGCTGGAAGAAGCTGACCTGGAACGGGCTCGAAGGCACCCGTGCGCCGAAGAAGGCGGACACGCCGTTCGGGCAGCCGAAGCAGAAGAGCGCGATCGCCCGCGCCACCGAGATCACTTACCTCAAGGCAGCGCACGAGCAGGACGGCTTCATTCCGGAGTACGACGGGAAAATCTCCTCGCAAGGCTGGGACGCGAAGGCGTCCGGCCATGCGGAGCTGGGGTTCCGGGAGGACATCGGGACCAGCGGAAGCTACGGCGTCGCGCACGGCAGCGCTCGCGGTTCGGCTTTCGCTGGCGGCGAGGTCAGCGCGTCGGGGCAGCTGGGGATACACGGGCTTGGTGTGCACGCCAACGCTTTCGCGGGCGGCAAGCTCGAGGGTCAGGTCGCGGCGGATGTCGCGGGGGTCGGCGTCGGCGCGAGCGGGAGTGTCCAATATGGAATCGGCGCGCAGCTCGACGGGCAGTTCGTGTATGACAACGGGCATTTGAAGATGAACTTCAAGGCCGGTGCCGCGCTGGGGCTCGGGGCCGGAGTCGGCGCGAAGATCGACATCGACCTGCCGAAGGTCGGCGCGGCGGTCAGCGAATACGGCGGCGCGGCGGTCGACGCGGTCGGCGACGCCGCTGGTCAGGCGGCGGACGCGCTCGGCGGGGCGTGGGACGACGCCGTGCAGTATGTGGGTTCGTGGTGAGCGCCATGGCGGATCTGGTGACGCTCCCGCTGGGCTTCGACGTCCCGGAGGGCTGGACGCCGGTGCCGCCGATCGCACCCGGTCTCGTTTTCGTTGCCGTGCACCCGAATCCGCGGGCGGAGTTCACCCCGAACATCACGCTCGGCATCCAGCAGCGCCCGGATTCCCTGCCGATGAAGGACATCGCCGACGAGGCGGTCGAACGGCTCGGCCGGACGATGGCGCTGCTCGACGTCCTCGACCGCCAAGAGGTCGGCAGCGCGGTCGCGCCCGGCTGCACCCAGACCTTGCGGCTGCGCACCGGGGAAGGCCAGGATCTGGTGCAGATCCAGGTGTTCCTGACCGTGCCCGGTCCGGCCGGACGGGTCGTGCTGGAACTGGTCTGCACGGCCGATCCGCAGGACGCGCGCACGCTCGTCCCCGACTTCCGGAAGTTCGTCGCCAGCGTGCACGTCCGCCGCGAAACCCCGCAGGAGAAGGAGAACGACGGTGACTGAACCGTATGCCGTGCCGGACATGGACGAGCTGCTCGCGCAGGTCCGCAAGCAGACCGAAGAGGTCCAGCGGATCCAGCGCACGGTCGAGGCGATGGAGGTCAAGGCCGCCTCGCGGCAGAACGAGGTGACCGTGACGCTGCGCGGCGACGGCCGGTTCACCTCGGTCGACATCGACCAGCGCGCGATCCGCGAGTACGACGCGCGCACGCTGTCGGAAATCGTGCTCGAAGCGGTGAACGCCGGCCTGCAGAAGCTCGCCGAGGCGAGCAGCGCGAAGTTCGCGCCGGTGATCGAGGCGTCCAGGTCCCAGCAGTGAGCGCGCCGACCGTCGCCGGGTCGACCCGGCGCGTCACGATCGTCACCCCGCGCGCCAGGGTGGACGTCGCGCTGCCGCAGCAGAGCACGTTCGCCGAACTGGTGCCGCAGCTGGTCCGGCTCGCCGGGGCGGCCGGGCAGGCGTCGGCCGAGCATCCGGGCTGGGTGCTGTCGCGGCTCGGCGGCGCGCCGCTCGCGCTCGGGCTCACCGTGGCCGCCGCGCAGGTGCGAGACGGCGAGGTGCTGCACCTGACCCCGCGCGAACGTCCGCGCGGCCCGCTGCTGTTCGACGACGTGGTCGACTCGATCGCGAGCGTCGGCGAATCCGCGTCGACGGCGTGGGGGCCGAAGGTCGCGCGGCGGGCCGGGATCACCGCGGCCGCGCTGCTGTTGTTCGCGGGCGGGCTGCTGATCCAGGCGTCGCTGGCGGGAAGCGTGCTCGCACCGATCGGCACCGGGCTGCTCGCGGTCGTGCTGCTGCTCGGCGGCGGCGCGCTGAGCCGCGCATACGGCGATTCGGGCGCGGGTGCGGCCGGTGCGCTGGCCGGGGTCGGAGTGGCGTTCCTGTCCGGAATGTCTTTGCTGCCACCGCATTCGATGTTCTCGCTCTCCGCCGGACCGCTTGCCGCCGGGCTCGCCGCGGTGACTGTTTACGGGGTGCTGGCCGCGGTTTCGGTGGCGGACCGGCTGCCGTTCTTCGTCGCGGTGGTCGGTTCGGCCGGGATCGGCGCGATCGCGACCGGCGTGGTGCTGCTGACGGGCGCGAAGCCGGTTGCCGCCGCGGCTGTCGCGGCCGTGCTGGCGACCGCGTTGGCGGCTGTCGCGCCGATGCTCGCGCTGCGGCTGGGCCGGATGCCGCTCCCGCGCGTGCCGGACGACATGGAATCCTTCCGCGCCAACGAACAGCCGTCGCTCGGCGCGGAAATGGCCGGGCGGACGACGTACGCGCAGGCGTTGCTCACCAGCCTGCTGGTGGCGCTCGGGCTGGTGGTGATCGGTTCGTCGATCGTGCTCGCCACCGGCGGACCGTGGGAAGCCGGGCTGGCGGCGCTGGTCGGGACGGCGTGGATCCAGCGTTCGCGCGCGTACGCGGGCCGCACGCAACGGCTGGTGCTGGTTGGTTTTGGTCTCGCCGCCTTGCTGACCGCGGGTTTCTGGCTGATCGCGGACAACCAGCGGATCGCGCTCCTCGCCGCCGGACTGGCGCTGGTGCTGGCCGCGGTGGTGTCGCTGTTCTACGCGACGCGGGTCGCACGCGGGGTGCGATCGCCGTACTGGTCGCGGTTGCTGGATATTTCCGAGTTTCTGGTGCTGTTGTCGTTGGTGCCGTTCGTGGCGTTGATCGCTGGGGTGTACGAGGCGGTCAGCGGGTGAGTGGGCTGGCGGCTTTGAGGGTGCGCAGGACTGGCGCGGTTTCGCAGGAGCGGATGCCGGGGAGTGCGCCGAGTTGGTGGGTGAGGTAGCGGTGCAGGGCTGGGGGATCGGCGCAGAGGGCGTGCGCGAGCAGGTTCGTCGGCCCGGTGGTCGCGGCGACGACGGCTAGTTCGCGGTGGGTGGCGAGTTCGGTGGCGACCGCGTCGAGGTCGGCGGGGGCGACGGCCATCCACAGCAGTGCCTGCGTGGTCGCGCCGAAGAGCCGGGCGTCGATTTCCACGTCGAAATAGAGGGTTTCCGCCGCGCGCAGGTCGGCGATTCGGCGGGCGACGGTTGCGGCGGACCAGCCGGTGACGGTCGCCAGCTCGGTCTGGCCTAGGCGGCCGTCTCGCTGCAACGCGGTGAGCAAGGGCTCGTCGGCGGCGGTCGCTTCGGTAGCCGCGGCGCGGGTTTCGGGTTCCAGCTGGCGACGTTGGGCGTCGGTGAGAACCTCGGCGCGGCCTTGCCAGGCGGTCGGCCCGCCGTGATACAGGTGCAGCAGCTGATGCGCGGACACGGCGGTGATGCCGGTCGTACGCGGGATGTCGTGCAGCAGCAGGCCGTGCTCCGGTGCGAACCCGTTGGCGGTGTGGACGATGACGCAGATTTCCGTACCACCGCCGGCGAGCTTGACCCAGGTCGTGTCGGTGCGCCGGACCAGCGCGTCGGCGACCCGTTGTGCGACTGCCGGGACGACGGTGAGCCGCACGAGCCACTGCGTCTGTCCGGCGCGATGCGGTGCGGCGAGCCCGACGACGCGCAGTCCGGCTTCAGCGCGCAGCCGTCGGTAGCGGCGTGCGACGGTCTGCGTCGAGACGCCCAGGACGGTGCCGATCCGCGCGAACGGGGCGCGGCCGTCGATCTGGAGTGCGTGGACCAGGGCGTGGTCGAGGTCGTCGAGCATGGCTTGATTCTGCACCAGACTGTCCTGAGTGGAAGATTTCTGTTCCTTTGAGCCGGTGGCTGGAATCGTGTCTCGCCGCTGCCCAGGCTGGCGGCATGAACGATTCACGTCGCTGGGCCGCGCTGACGGTCCTGCTCGTCGCGGAGGCGATGAACCTCCTCGACACCACCATCGTCCAGGTCGCCGCCCCCGCGGTGCACGCCGAACTCGGCGGCGCGGCCAGCACGATCTCCTTCTACACCGCCGGGTACACGCTGCCCTTCGCGCTCCTGCTGATCACCGGCGGACGCCTCGGCGACATCATCGGCCGACGCCGCACCTTCCAACTCGGCGTGGCCGGTTTCGTGCTCTCCTCGGCCTTGTGCGCGGCGGCGACCACACCCGGGTTCCTGCTCGTTTTCCGGGCCCTGCAAGGAGCTTCGGCCGCCCTGGTGATCCCGCAGACGATCGGCCTCATCCGCGTCCTGTTCGACGGCGCGGCCCGGGCTCGCGCACTCGGCATGATCGGCCCGGTGATGGGGCTGGCCGCGGTGAGCGGTCCGGTCCTCGGCGGGCTGCTGACCGACGCCTGGTCGTGGCGGTCGGTGTTCCTGGTGAACGTCCCGCTCGGCGTCGCCGTGCTCGCCGCGTCCGGATTGCTGACCGAAGACCGGTCCGCCTCCCGGCCGCGGCTCGACCTGCTCGGGACCGGTTTGGTCGTGCTGGGGGCCGGGCTCGTGGTCTATCCGCTCCTCACACAGTGGAACGGTTATCTCGTTGCCGCCGGAGTGGCGGTGCTCGTGGTTTTCGCTCTGCAGCAACGGTTTCGCGGCGGCCTGATCGAGCGCAGCCTTTTTCGCGGCCTCGGTTTCCCGGCCGGATTGACGACGTCAGTGCTGTTCTTCGCCGTGATGACCGGTCTGACCCAGGTTGTCGTCCTGTTCCTGCAACTGACCCAGCACGCCGACGCCCGGACCGCCGGACTCTCGTTGCTGCCGTGGTCGTGCGGACTGGCAGTATCGTCCTTTGTGGCCGGACGCTGGCTCGTCCCGCGCTTCGGCACCCGGATTCTCTTTGCTGGCGTAGTTTTCCTGGCCGCGGGGATCACCGGTATCGCGCTGGGCTGGCCGCTGCTGCTCCCGCTGGCGATCGCGGGAACGGGAACCGGATTGTTCACCGTGCCGTTCTTCACCGCGGCGCTGGCCCTCGTCCGTCCCTCGGAGACAGGTTCGGCGGCCGGGCTGCTGAACGCGGTGCAGCAACTCGGCGGAACCGTCGGAGTCGCCATGCTGACCACGGTTTTCCTCGACGCCGGCGTGACGGTCGCGTGCTGGACAGCGGTCGTCCTGACCGTCGCGGCCGGAGTGACCGCGCTCGGGCTCATCCGCGGAACGCGCGCCGATATTCCGTCGGAGCCGTCCCCAGCCGGAGTGTGAAGTGGCGGCGGAGGTTGGCCGCCGAACCGAGGCCGCTGCGTTCGCCGATCAGGCCGACCGGCAGATCGGTGGATTCCAGCAGGCTGCGGGCGCGCAGGACGCGCTGGTCGAGCAGCCATTGCAACGGCGTGGTCCCGGTGGCGTCGTGGAACCGGCGGACGAATGTGCGCGGGCTGACCCCGGCTCGGCGGGCCAGCTGCACGACAGTCAGCGGCTGATCGAGGTGGCGCGTCGCCCAGTGCAGCACCGGACCGAGCCCGGCGTCGTCGGTGTCCGGCACCGTCGCGGAGACGTACTGCGCCTGCCCGCCGCCGCGATGCGCGGGCAGCACCATCCGGCGGGCGACCTCGTTGGCGACGTGCGCGCCGAGGTCGCTGCGCACGACGTGCAGGCAGAGGTCGATGCCCGCGCTGCGTCCGGCGCTGGTGAGCACTTGTCCGTCGTCCACGTAGAGCACCGACGCGTCCACCTGGACCCGCGGATGCAGCATGGCGAGCGTGGCGGCGTACATCCAATGCGTCGCCGCTCGCCGACCGTCCAGCAGCCCCGCCGCCGCGAGCGCGAACGCGCCCGTGCACAGCGAAACGATCCGGGCGCCATGGGCCGCTGCCTCCCGGATGGCGTCGACCAGGTGCGCCGGGATCGGTTGTCCAGTTTGGACACACGCGTACGGCAAGGCGGGAACCAGCACGGTATCGGCGTCTTTGAGTGTCTCGAGACCGTGACTGGCGTGCTGCCGGAAGCCGAATTCGGTGCGGGTTTCCGGCTTCTCCGCGCAGAACCGCAGCTCGTACCAGGGGTCGGCGAGGTCGGTCCGGGACGGCCCGAACACCTCGGCGGCGATGGCCAGCTCGAACAACGGCATGTCGTCGACCAGCGCGACCGCGACGGTTCGCATGCTGTGAGGATACGGCAGGAATTTTGCGGAAGGAGTCAGTCCTGCCACTCGCTCGCGCCGCGAACGGGTGGCAGATTCGCTGGCGTGACCGTCGTGGAACTCCGCCAGTACACCCTCCAGCCCGGGCAACGGGACGTCCTGATCGACCTGTTCGACCGTGCGCTGGTGGAACCGCAGGAGGCCGCGGGCTGCACCGTCGTCGGCCAATTCCGCGACGAGGACGACCCGGACCGGTTCGTGTGGTTCCGTTCCTTCCCGGACATGGCCGCCCGGCACGCCGCGCTGACCGCGTTCTACCTCGAAGGCGAGGCCTGGCGGAAACACCGCGCCGCCGCGAACGCCACCATGCTCGACAGCGACAACGTCCTGCTGCTCCGCCCCGAAACCGACTTCCCGCCGATGTCCCGGCCCGCCGATGCCGTCGAACCGCCCTCGCGAATCCTGGTCCTGATCGGCCCGCCTGGTGCTGATTTCGTTGCGCCGCTTGCCTCCTTCGTCACCGAGCCCGCGGAGAACACCTTCCGTGCGCTGCCGGTGCGCGAAGGGGAGAACGTCCGCGTCGGGGTCTGGGTTTTCCCGGATCTCGCGGCGTTGCGGGTGTTCGAGTCCCAGTTGACTATCGGTGCCGAGGTGCAGCGGCTTCGCTTGGCTCCGACGGCGCGTTCTTCGCTTCGCTGATCCGCTGGGCGACGGCAGATCAGACGGCAACGTCATCCGCTGGCCGAGCTTGGCGGCTGCGTCGGCGATCGTTTCGAGCCGGGGGATCGTCGGGACTCCACTCGATCGCCTCGTCGTACGCGCGGAGAACAGCGACGTACTCCGGATAGTCCTGCGGCTGGCGAGAACGGCGCGGGCGACGTCCGGACCGAGCGCGCAGACAAAGGATCCGGCCGTCGCGGATGGCATTCTCGTGCCGCTACAGTCCTGCTCGCTTCAGCCGGTCCATGAACGTGATGGCGTCGGACGGCAGACAGAGGCGGTCGGGCTGATCGAGGCCCCGCAACCGGGCGCGGCGTTGTTCGCGTTGCCGGATGCGACCGCGCCACTCCGCGTCGATCCGGTCGAGCGTGACGATGCGGGCCAGGTCGATGACCGCCTGCGCGTCGTAGCGGCGGTATCCGGAGGCGTCGCGCGCGGGCTCGGGCAGGAGCCATGCACGATTACGACACCCTGCGCGCCCTCGCTGACGAGGGGAACGAAACCGCACTGGACCGTCTCGCCGATCTCGCCGACCGCCGCGGCGACCTGGCCGAGCTGTCCGAACTGCTCGACGAGGGCAGCGAACACGCCGGACGCTTGCTGACCCGCCGGGCGGTGGCGAAGAGCGATCTGCGGGAACTGCAACGGCTTTCGGACGCCGGAAGCAGCGAGGCCGAAACCGAACTGGAGCGCCTGCTTTCCCCAGGTCGTGAGGGGAACCCTGACGGAATCTGATTCCTTCAGGGTTCCCCTCACGAACCTCCCGTCACCCCGCAGACTGCCGGTTGAGCCCGCGGATCTTCCGCATCACCGGAATCGCCAGCAGGCAAGCGACCACACCCGACCCGAACAGCAGCGGGTAATTCGTGCTCGTGCTCGACCCGAACGACAGCAGCGCGGGCCCGTAAACCGGAACCAGCGAACTCGGCAGCGTGAGCGCGATGTTCACCACTCCCATCTCGCGCGCCGCCTCGCCGTCCCCCGAGAGGAGCGCGGCCGGGACCGCGAAATGGCCGCAGAAGTACCCGCCCAGCCCGACTCCGGCGATCGCGGCGCTGACGTAGAGCATCGGGACGCTCTTCGCCACGATCAGCACCGCCAGCGCGAGCGCCAGCATCACCGCTGACGAGAGCATCATCAGCCCGCGGCGGCCGAACCGGTCGGTGATCCAGCCGCCGGCCAGGCTCGCGGGCAGGGCGATGCCGAAGGCGATCAGGTTCACGACGAACGCGGCGTGCGCGACCTCGCCGCTGCCCACGCCCAGCACGTCGGACAGGTAGTAGACCAGGTAGGTGGTGAAGGTCGAGAACCCGATGGACAGCAGGAAAACCATGAGGCAGGCCCACGCGAACGGCGGGTTGTGCCGGGGCCGGAACGAGAACATCCGGCCGAGGTCGCGGATGCCGAACGGGGTCCGCTCCGCCGGGTCGAGGCGGCGGTCCCGCAGGACGGCGCACAGGATGACGACGGTGATCGGCGCGGCGATCGCGGGGAGCAGGAACATCCAGAACGGCGGCAGCCCGGTGACGGCCTGCGCGACGTAGCTGCCGCCGATCATCGAAACCGGGAAGCAGACGCCCATCAGCGCGCTCACCACGCCGCGCCGCTCCGCCGGGATCTGGTCGGGCAGCAGGGCGACCATCGCGGCGAGCGCGGCGTTGAACAGGATCTGGGTCAGGCACCAGCCGACCACGACCATGGCCGTCGTGGTGGCGAACGCGACCACGAGCAGCCCGCCGGTGCCGCCGAAGATCCCGGCGATCAGCCAGGGTTTGCGCATGCCGAACCGGGACGTGGTGCGGTCGGACAGGTGGCCGAAGAGCGGGTTGGCGACGACGGCGAGCAGCGCGCCGAGGCCGAGCGCGAGCGCGAGGGCGCCGACCTTGTGCTCGGGGTCGATCTGCTGGAGCCGGAGGGCGACGGTGACCGACGCCGGGGTGATGAGGGCGAAGTAGCAGCCGAGCAGTGCCGCGATGTAGGCGACGACGAATTTCGGGCCTGCCGTGCGAACGGACCGGTCCGCACTGACCGTGTGCGTCATGGCTTTCTCCGAGAGGGGATCGGTTCCGCGGGTCGCCGGGGCGACGCAGACGCCACCCGCGGTGGCGGTTCCGACGTTCTCGGGCGTGAGACAGCAAGGATGTTCACCTCGCGCCGGGCACCCTGTCAAGTACGGATTCCTTCAGCGCCCGGATCCCGGACGGCGAAAGGGTGTGCTCGACCGCCGAGACGATCCCGCCCGCGACGCCCGCGTGCCTGCCGAGTTCGCTGTGCGTCAGCACCAGGTTCCGGGTGGCCAGCGGCAGCGCGCGGCGGTAGACGACGCTGCGGATCCCGGCCAGCACGTCGTCGCCCGCCGCGGTGATCAGGCCGCCGAGCGCGATCGTCCGCGGGTTGTAGAAGTGCACCAGCATCGCGACCACCTCGCCGATCGTTTCGGCCGCGGTGCGGACGTGGCGCACCACGGTCGGCTCCCCGTCGCGGAGGGCGCGGGCGAGGTCCTCAATGGACTGAAGCGCGGGCAGTTCGGCCTGGACGATGCGCAGCACGGCTCCGGCGGAGGCCACGGCTTCGACGCAGCCGACGTTGCCGCATTGGCAGACGGTCTGGTCGTCGCCGGGGACGCGCACGTGCCCGATGTCGCCGGCCGCGCCGTCGGAGCCGCGGTGGATGCGCCCGTCCGCGAGCACGAGGCCGCCGCCGATCCCGGTGCCGATCTTGAGGAACAGCAACGGGTTCGCCTCGGCGGGCCGGGCTCGTGCCTCGCCGAGCGCCATCAGGTTCACGTCGTTGTCCACGAGCACGGCGCAGGAAAGCCGCTCGCCCATCACCTGCCCGACCGGATACCGGTCCCAGCCGGGCATGATCGGCGGACGCACCGGGGAACCGGTCTGCGCGTCGACCGGGCCGGGCAGCCCGATGGCGAGCGCGGTGACCTCGCCGGGCTCGACCTCGGCCTCGCGGAGCAGTTCGCGCAGCCGGTCGGTCAACGCGTCCAGCGCGGCTTCGGGGCCCTGCTCCAGCGCGAGCGGGAACTGCTGCTCGGCGAGGATCGTCTGCGCCGTGTCGGCGACGGCGACCCGGGTGCTGTGCGCGCCGAGGTCCGCCGCCAGCACCACACCCGCCCGCGCGGCGAGCCGGAGCCGGTGGGCCGGACGGCCGCGGCCGACGTGCGCCGAGGTGCCCGATTCGACCAGGACGCGGGAGCGCAGCAGCGCGTCCAGGTGCCCGTTCAGCGTGGACCGCGACATGCCGGTCGAGCGCACGAGCGCCGCGCGCGTGTCCGCCGAACCGGACGCGATCAGCCGCAGCAGCTGGCTGTGCGCCCGGTCGGCGGCGTCGTTTTCCGGGGCGGGCGGGGAGGAGAGCCGGACGGGGGTCCAGTCGGTCATAGCCCGGATGTTAGACCATTAATGCCGTTCTTTTTGACTGAAAGTGCCTTTATTTTTGACTTGATCCGACATAAAGCGGCGGCTTAGCGTGGGGCCACGACGGAGCAGGGCGTGAGACCCCAGGCCACGTCTTCGCAGGTGAAAGGACACGTATGGCGGAGCAGGACCCCCGGAAGAAACCCCGGCGAGGCGTCGCCGTGCTCGGTGCGGGGATGATCGCCGCCGTGCACCGCCGGGCCGCGCTGCTGGCGGGCGCGGAGGTGACCGGGGTGCTCGCCTCGACGCCGGAGCGGTCCCGCGAGGTCGCCGACCAATGGCGGATCAGCACCGGATACCGGGACCTCGCCGAAGTGCTCGAAGACGAGCGCGTCGAGGTCGTGCACGTCTGCACGCCCAACGCCACGCACGCCGAATACGCCGAGGCCGCGCTGCGGGCGGGCAAGCACGTGATCTGCGAGAAGCCGCTGGGCGTCTCGGTCGAGCAGGCCGGGCGGATGGCCGCCCTCGCCGAGCAGAGCGGGCTCGTGGCGACCGTGCCGTTCGTCTACCGCTACCACCCGATCGTCCGCGAACTGCGGGCCCGCGTGCGCAGCGGCGAACTGGGCGACCGGCTGCTGCTGGTGCACGGGAGCTACCTGCAGGACTGGATGCTCTCCCCGGACGTCTCGGGCTGGCGCGTCTTCCCGGACTCCGGCGGGCCGTCGCGGGCGTTCGCCGACATCGGCTCGCACTGGTGCGATCTGGTCGAGTGGATCACCGGCGACCCGTTCGCCGAGCTGACCGCCGCGACCTCGGTCGCCGTGCCCGACCGCCCGGGCTCCGGCGGCCCCAGCTTCGGCGGATCCGGTTCGGGGGAACGGGTCCCGGTGCGGACCGAGGATTCGGCGACGCTGTTGCTGCGCACCGGAACCGGGGTGCTGGCTTCGGCGACGATCTCGCAGGTGGCCGCCGGCCGGAAGAACCGGCTGTGGTTCGAACTCGACGGCTCCGGCGGCAGCGCGGTCTTCGACCAGGAACGGCCCGAGTCGATCTGGCTCGGCGGCGCGGACGAATCCCGGATCGTCGTGCGGGACAGCGGAACCGGCTCGCCGGAGCAGCGCAGGCTGTCGCAGCTTCCCGCCGGGCACGCGCAGGGGTACGCCCAGTGTTTCGAAGCGTTCGTCGCCGACACTTACGCGGCGGTGGACGGCGCCGTGCCCGACGGCCTGCCCGGTTTCGCGGACGGGCTGCGTTCGGCTCGGCTGGTCGACGCGGTGCTGCGCTCGGCCCGCGACGGATCGTGGACGAAGGTGGAACGATGAAACTCGGAATGCTGACCGCGTGCCTGCCCGGATGGGACCTCGAACGGATCGCGAAGTGGGCCGCGGGCGCGGGCTACGAAGCGCTCGAAGTGGCGTGCTGGCCCTCGACCGGCGGCCGTGATTTCGAAGCGTCCCACCTGCCGGTCGCCGAGTTCGGGCCGGAGCAGGCGGACCGGACCCGGGAACTGATGGCGCGCCACGGTCTCGGCATTTCCGCGCTCGCCTACTACGAGAACAACCTGCACCCGGATCCGGTGCGGCGCGCGGAGATCCACACCCATCTGCGGGCTTCGATCGACGCCGCGCAGGAGCTCGGCGTCGGGCTGGTCGGCACGTTCGTCGGCCGGGACCCCGGCAAGTCGGTTCGGGAGAACCAGGCCGAGGCCGAGACCGTCTTCCCGGCGCTGGTCGAGTACGCGGGGGAGCGCGGGGTCCGGCTGATCATCGAGAACTGCGTGATGGAGGGCTGGCATCCGGACGGCTATCCGGGCAACCTCGCCTACTCGCCCGAGCTGTGGGAGTGGATGTTCAGCCTCGGCCTGTACCTGAACTGGGACCCGTCGCATCTCACCTGGATCGGCATCGACCCGGTGGAGACCATCGCCCCGTATGCCGACCGCATCCTGCACGCCCAGGCCAAGGACGTCGAACTGGACCCGCGCGCCCGGCAGCGCTACGGCTTCTTCGGCAAGACCGCCAAGGCCGACCCGTGGGAAACCGGCTGGTGGCGCTACCGGATCCCGGGGCTGGGCCAGGTCGACTGGGCGAAGGTCGTCGACCGGCTGCACGAGCACGGGTTCGACGGCACGCTCTCGGTCGAGCACGAGGACCCGGTCTGGGGCGGCACTCCCGGAAAGGTCACGCGCGGTCTCGAGATCGCGCACCGGACGCTGCGGCCGCACGTGATCGAAACCCCGGAGGAAGCGTGAACGACGTGCTCATCGTCGGCGGCGGGCTCATGGGCGCCGCCGTCGCCCGCGAACTGCGCGACGCCGACCCGGACGTCCGCATCGTGATCGCCGACGGCGGCCCGGTGATCGGCCCGACCCCGGGCCAGCACCTGCACGACGTCGCCGACCCGGAGATCTGGGAGCGCTACAACCAGCGCGTCGCCTCCGGCATCCAGGGCTTCTACACCGGCGTCGCGCCGACCGCGGACGTCGGTGCCACCATCGTGGATGTCGAGCCCGGCATGTACCACCTCACGTCGCTCGGCGAGAACGCCGACGAGATGCCCGCCGCCTCGATCGCCTGGAACGCGGGCGGAATGGGCGTCCACTGGACCGCCGCCACCCCCGCGCCGTGGGGTGACGAGATACCGTCCTTTGTGGACTCCGCGGAATGGCGGAACGACCTCGGCCGGGCCGGAGAACTGCTGCGGGTCAACCGGAATCCCTTCCCGGACACCGAAGCGGGCCGGGTGGTGACCGCGACCATCGAGAAGCTGTTCGCGGACGTCGATGCTCCCGGCCGCGGCATCCAGCCGATGCCGATGGCGGCCCAGCGGGACGCCGAGGGAGTGCTCCGCCGCACCGGGCCCAACGTGATCTTCCCGCCGATCGCCGACGCCGCAACGGATCCGAACTTCACCCTGTTGACCGGCACCCGCGCGATCCGGCTGATCCACGAAGGCGGCGAGGTGCGCGGTGCCGTGCTGCAGGACGTACGATCCGGTGCCACCCGGGAAATCCGGGCCGCCGCCACCGTCGTCTGCGCTGACACGATGCGCAGCCCTCAACTGCTGTTCGCCTCCGGAATCCGGCCGCCCGCACTGGGCCGCTACCTCAACGAACACGCCTTCCTCACCGGACGCGTACTCGCCGACCCCCAGCGGCTCGGATTCGACCTGTCCGCGCTGCCGACGCCGGCCGACGGCGAGATCATGGTCGAGCACTACTGGCTGCCGCACAGCGGTGCCGCGCAACCGTTCCAGGCCCAGATCGGCACGCAGACGTTCACCGCGGAGGACGGCACCCGCCTGGCGTACCAGGTCGGCGCGAGCTTCTACATCCCGACGGAAATCCAGGCGGACAACCGGCTGGAATTCTCCGACGAGGAGACCGACGCGATGGGCATGCCTCGCCTCACTGTCCACTTCGGATGGTCCGAGCGCGACCGCGAACTCATCGAGCAGGCCCGGCGCACCCAGCAGGCGCTCGGCGACGCGCTCGGCTCGTTCGACCCGGCGACGGAATCGGCGCTGCTCGACCCGGGATGTTCGCTGCACTTCACCGGAACCGTCCGGATGGGGCCCGCCGACGACGGCACGAGCGTCTGCGATCCGGACTGCCGGGTGTGGGGCTTCGACAACCTTTACGTGGCAGGCAACGGCGTCGTGCCCACCGCGCTGGTCTGCAACTCGACCCTCACCGGCATGACGACCGCCGTGCGCGCCGCCCGCGCCGTGCTCGGCCGGACATCTTCGACTTCGACGAAGCAGGAGCAGCCATGACGCTCGACCGTTCCCAGTTCGCCATCAACACCCTGCAGTGGACGGACCTGGCCAAGGGCTGGGAGTACGACGACCCGGCCTTCCTGGACAAGCAGCCGCGAGTGCTCCGCGAGGCCGCCGAATCCGGGTTTTCCGCGGTGATGATGGAAGTCCTGCCCACGCAGACCATCCGGGCCTACCGCGAACTGCTCGCCGAGAACGGCCTGCGCGCGGCCCCGGGTTACCTGCAGGTCCCGCTGCCGGAATCGCACGGCGTGACGCTCGAACCGGGTTCCGCGGCGGAATTCCGCTGGTTCGACGGCGTGCGCCGCCGCGCCGACGAAACGCACGCCCTCGGCCTCGACACGATCTTCCTGTCCGCCGAGATGGTCACCGGCGGCGGAATGCCGCGCTTCGACGAGGCGGCGGGTGTCGGACATGCCTTCGACCGGGCCCGGCTGGAGCACTACACCGACCTCCTCGGCCGGGCCGCGGAAATCCTGACCGCGGAAGGGATCCGGCCCGCGTTCCACAACCACGTCGGCTCGTGGGTCGAGACGCGGGAGGAGATCGAGCACGTCCTCGCCGGGATCCCGGATTCCGTCCTCGGCGCGGGATTCGACCTCGGCCACCTGTTCTGGGCGGGCGCGGACGTCCGCGGGATGCTGCGCGAACACCGCGACCGGATCGCCGCGCTGCACATCAAGGACCTCGACGTCGACCGGGTCCGTGCTCTGCAGGCCTCGCCGGGGCCCTACACCCGCTCGACCGACAACCTCTTCCTCGAACCGGGCCTCGGCGGCGTGCCGCTGCTCGACTGCCTGGGCGAACTGCCCGCCGCGTTCGACGGCTGGATCATCGTGGAGGTCGACCGGCCGTCGATGGAACCGCTGGCCAGCGCGCGGGCGAGCTGGAAGTGGGTGGAGAGCAACTTCCCTGCCGCGTGAGGTCGGGTTGTCAGGTGAGGGCGAGCGGCAGGGTCCGTCGTACTGCGGCGGCGTGTCCACCGTGCAGCGGCACCACGGAAATCCCCTGCGGCACAGGCACTTCCGCCGCCCTCGCCCCCACCCGAACGGTCAGCTCCAGCTTCTCCCGCCCGCCCGGCGTCCGCCGCACGGTCGCCGACGTAGCGGTAAACGCCGCCCCCTGCACCGCCAATCCGAGCGTCCGGGCAAGCCCCCGCGAGGACCGCGGCGAGTAGCACGTCTGCGTGAGCCCGCCCCATTGCCACGCGCGCCAGAAATCCCCGTCGGACTCCGGGTTGCCAGCGGAAACCCCCAGCGCCACCCGGAGCTCGTTGGTCAGCTCGCCGGCCTCCAGCACCGTCGAGGGAAAGCCCGCCTCCGCCAGCGCCACCATCAAGCTCAGCGCCGCGCTCGCCGTGCTCCGCAGCGCCCCCAGTTCGCCGCCGCCGCGGGCGAGGGCGGCGATCGGCGCGTCTTCCGGCCGGTAGCGCACCGCGAGCCAGCGCACCCGGTACACCCGCGAATCCCTGGGCACCGCCCACGTCAGCAGCTGCACGGCGGCCAGCGGGATGTCCGGGTTCCGGAACGTCGTGCGGAGGATGGCCAGCAGTTCGTCCGTCGAAGGTTCCCCGGCACCGGGCGTGAGGCGGACGATCGCGCTCCAGTCGCCGTCGACCTCGGCGACGCCGAAGCGGTTGCCCGCGCGGTCGACGTGCTGACGCACCTTCACCGGACCGGCGATGCGCAGCAAGGCGTCCGGGCTGTCGCGGCGGCTGTCGTGGCGACGCAGCCGATGCGCGAGCCACGTCCACGCCCAGCCGGCGAAATGCCGTCCGGCGACCCGTACCGACGTCGTCACCACCAGCAGCCCGGCCAGCGCGGCGATGGTGATCCGCATCGGCTGGGCCAGGCCGTGCACGGTGAACGCGAGCAGCAGGGCCAGCGCGGCGATCTCCCACCCGGCCGCCTGCAACGGGCGGATCGGCAGCAGCCACGGCCACGGCGCGGTGCCCGAAATCCCGGCGGTCCCGGGGGCTCGGGCAGGAGCAGGGGCAGGCGGCGCGGACACGGACAACGCATTCCCCTCTTCCCCGGGCGGAGACCCGGCCCCGCGAACGCTAGCGTCCCCGCGCGGGCGCGTGGGCGTAAAAATTACCCTCGTGCGCGTCCGGAGAGCTGTCTAGCCTGCGCGGGAAGCGGATGTGATCTCCAGGGGGCCGGGACAGCGTGTGGACGCAGCGGGACCAGATCCAGGCGTACCAGTTCCTGCGCCGCCGTCTCGTGTCCGCGCTCGTCGCCGCGGACGCCAACCATCCGGTGTCGCCCAGCCGCCGTCTCGTGCTCGGCACGCTGCTCGGCGTCGGCGCGGCCCTGCTCGTGACCGCGGTGTTCGGGGTGATCGGCCTGGTCAGCCCGTCCGGCGGGAAAGACTGGCTGGCCGGCGGCAAGGTGATCGTCGAGGAGGACAGCGGGGCGCGGTTCGTGCTCGGCGCGGACGGCGCGGTGCACCCGGTGCTCAACTACGCGTCCGCGCGGCTGCTCGCCGGCGGCAACGGACACGAGACCGTCACGGTGCCCGCCGAGAAGCTCGGCACGGCCCCGCGCGGCACCCAGATCGGCATCGTCGGCGCGCCGGATTCCTTGCCCAGCAAGCTGATCACCACCCCGTGGGCCAGTTGCAGCCGCACCACCCAGGACGCGCCCGCGTCGGCCGAACCGCTCGTCGCCGTGCTGCTGGAACCGGCCGCGTCCGGGGTCGAGCTGCCGCGCGATTCGGGCGTGATCGTGCGCGTTCCGCAGGGCGGCCGGTTCCTGCTCGCGGGCGGCCACCGGTACCGGCTGAGCGACGAAGCCGCGGCGGCCCTGCAATTCGACAGCTACCCGACGATCACCGTGTCCGCGCGCTGGATCGACACCGTGCCGGCCGGACGCGACCTCGGCGAGATCCCCGTCGACGGCGCGGGAAACCGCGGCCCGCGCGTCGGGACGCAGGAGACGCGCGTCGGCCAGGTGCTGTCGGTCGTCGACCCGATGGCCGGGCCCGCCACCGCCTCGACCTACTACCTCGTCCGCCCGGACGGACTCGAACCCGTCGGCCAGACCGAGGCCGCGCTGCTCGTCACGACCCCGGCGAACGAACCGGCGTATCCGGGCCGTCCGGAACCGGCGCGGGTGCGCGCCGCGGACGTCGCCTCGGTGAAGAAGGTGAGCGAACCCCGTTCCGGCGGCGCGGATCCGGCGGCGTACCCGGACCGGATCCCCGGGAAAGCGCCGATCACCGGCAGCGCGGTGACCCTGTGCGCGCAGAACGGCCGCGTGACGGTCTCGGCGGATCTGCCGGTCCCGCCCGGCGCCCGCGCGCTGCCGGTGCAGAGCCGGACCGACGCCCGGGTCGCCGATGTCGTCTACGTCCCGCCCTCGCGCGGCGCGGTCGCGACCGATCCCGGGTCGGGAACCATTTATCTCGTCACGGACACGGGGCGAAAATATCCGGTGGCGAACGGGACGGCGCTCACGTCGCTGGGCTACGGTTCTGGGTCCGGGCATCCGGTCGCGGGCGGGCTTCTCGCGCTGATGCCGACCGGTCCCGCGCTCGATCCCGCCGCGGCCGGGCAGCCTGCGGGAACGGGGTGAGCGAGCCGGTGACCACGACAGCGCAGCGACCCAGCGACGTGCCGGACCGCCCCGAATCCCCAGCTTCCGGCAGCGTCCACGTCGCAGTGATCGAAGACCATCCGCTGTACCGCCGGTCGGTGGAACGCGTCCTCATGGAGGCCCCGGACGTCGAACTGGGCGCGGTGGTCGATTCGGTCGCGCGCTTCCACGTCGCGCGCCAGCCCGCCGGCAGCGTCGTCCTGCTCGACCTCGGCCTGCCGGGCGTGGCCGGCGCGGCCGCGGTGCTCGAGGTCGCCGAGCTGGGCCATCACGTGCTGGTCGTGTCGGCGCAAGCCGAGCCGGAGACGGTGCTCGCCGCGATCGCCGCCGGGGCCAAGGGATTCCTGTCGAAGGACGTCGACGTCGACGAGTTGCTGATCGCCATCCGCGCGGTCGCGGGCGGCGGCGCGTACGTGTCGGCAGTGGTCGCCGGAATGATCATCAAGGACAACACCGACCGCCCGGTCACCCGGCCGGAAATGGAACTGTCGCCGCGCGAAGTGCAGGTGCTGCGGCTCGTCGCGGCGGGCGAACGGGACGTCGACATCGCGCGGATCCTCGGCATCGGCGTCCGCACCGTGCGCGGCTACCTCGACCGGATCCGCGACAAGACCGGCGAACGGCGGCGCCCCGGCCTCGTGAAGGAAGCGATCCGCCGCGGCCTGGTGGGGAAGGAAACAGTGACGTGAAAGCCGACGAGGGGCGGCGCCGGAGCGGACCCATCCAGGTCGGGGTGATCGAAGACCACCCGCTGTACCGGGACGCGGTCGCGCGCGTGCTGAACGACGCCCCGGACATCGAACTGGGCGCGGTAGCCGACTCCGTGGCGCGGTTCGCGGTGCAGGACCAGCCGAAGGGCAGCGTGGTCGTGCTCGACCTGAAACTGCGCGGCGTCCAGGACGCGGCCGCGGTGCTCGAGGTGGGGCAGATGGGGCACAAGGTGCTCGTGGTGTCCGCGCACGCGGAACAGCCCGAGGTCCTCGGCGCGATGCAAGCCGGCGCGAAGGGCTTCCTGTCGAAGGACGTAGACGGCGACGAACTGCTTCGCGCGATCCGGACGATCGCGGAGGACAACGCGTACGTCTCGCCGACCTTGGCCGGCATGATCATCCAGGACAGCGACGAACGGCACGCGGGACCGAAGATCGTGCTGTCGGAACGGGAAAAACAGGTCCTGCGCCTGGTAGCGGCGGGGGAGCGGGACGTCGACGTCGCGGAGATCCTGGACATCAGCGTCCGGACGGTGCGGTCGTATCTGGACCGGATCCGGGACAAGACGGGAGAGCGACGGAGGGCGGGATTCGTGCGGGTGGCGATCCGGGAAGGGTTGCTGCGCTGAGGTTTCGTGACCGCACGCCGCCGGCGCCCCAATGTGGCATTGGGTGCTCCATCCATGCCCCCCGCCACCGCCCTCAGCGGAGGCGCTGCGCGCCGCTGGCTCATTCAACGCACCCAATGTGGCGTTCGGTGCGTCTGACGCAACCAATGCCACATTGGGGCGCAAGGCCCCCAGAGTCAGAGCCGCCGGTTGGCCAACGCCCCAGTAGCCGTCCGAGCCTTCCCCGCCACCTCCGGGTCCACGTCCACCACCAGCATCTCCACCCCGGCCCCAGCCTGCGCTTCCACCCGCCCGAAACCGTCCGCCACCAGCGAGTACCCGATGCCGGTCGGCGCCTTCGGGTTGACTTCCACCCCGGTCGCCGCCGGGTCGGCCTGCCCGCAAGCCGCTACCCAGCAGCCCGAGTCCAGCGCCCGTGCCCGCACCAGGACTTCCCACTGCTCCCGCTTCCCGGCTCCCGCGCCCCACGACGCCGGGACCATCACCACGTCCGCGCCGTCGTCGGCCAGGCGTCGGAACAGCTCCGGGAACCGCAGGTCGTAGCAGGTAGCGACCCCGAACACCGTCCCCTCCGCGGAGAACGTCACGACCTCCGCACCCGGCGCGACGGTGTCCGATTCGGCGAAGCCGAACGCGTCGTACAGGTGGATCTTGTCGTACCCGAGATGCTGCCCCAGCCCGGTGATCAGCAGCGTGTTCCGCACCCGCCCGTTGTCCGCTGGCGTGAACATCCCGGCGATCACCAGCACGTCGTGCTCCGAGGCGATCGCGGCGACCGCCGTCGCCCACGGGCCGTCCAGCTGCTGCGCGACCGGGGCGAGCGGGCGGCCGAAGCGGGCCATCGTCGCCTCCGGGAACACCACCACCCGCGCTCCGGCGGCCGCCGCGGCCTCCACGCCGGAGCGAACCGTTTTCAGGTTTTCTTCCGGGTCGTCGCCCGAGTTGAGCTGGCACAACGCGATCCGGGGCACACGAGCCTCCCTGGTCCGGGGACAGCGGGTCGGCATCGAGTATCCCTGCCGGGCGCGCGCGGGCCACCTCGTACCCTGGTGTCCATGTTGAACCGCACCGACCTGCGCGGGCAGGTCCCCTCCGCTGCCGAGCTCCGTGCCGCGCTTCCGCGCGCCGAGTACGACGTGGACGCGGCGCTGCATCAGGTCCGGCCGGTGGTCGAGGCGGTCCGCGACCGCGGGGTCGAGGCGGTCCTCGAGTTCACCGAGCGGTTCGACAAGGTGCGCCCGGAGACGGTCCGGGTGCCCGCCGAAGAGCTGTCCAAGGCGCTGTCCGAGCTGGACCCGCAGGTCCGCGCCGCGCTGGAGGAGTCCATCAAGCGCGCCCGGAAAGTGCACTCCGACCAGCGCCGCCAGGACGTCACGACCCAGGTCGTGCCCGGCGGCACGGTCACCGAGCGCTGGGTGCCGGTCGACCGCGTCGGCCTGTACGCGCCGGGCGGGCTGGCGGTGTACCCGTCGACCGTGGTGATGAACGTCGTCCCGGCGCAGCTGGCCGGCGTGCGCTCGCTGGTCGTGTGCTCGCCGCCGCAGGCCGCGTTCGGCGGGCGGCCGCACCCGACGATCCTGGCCGCGGCCGCGCTGCTCGGCGTGGACGAGGTGTGGGCGGTCGGCGGCGCGCAGGCGGTCGCGCTGGTCGCCTACGGCGGCGTCGACACCGACGGCGCCGAACTGGCCCCGGTGGACATCGTCACCGGTCCCGGCAACATCTTCCTCACCGCGGCCAAGCGCCTGGTCCGCGGCGTGATCGGGATCGACTCCGAGGCCGGTCCGACCGAGATCGCGATCCTCGCCGACGAGACGGCCGACCCGGCGCACGTCGCCGCCGACCTGATCAGCCAGGCCGAGCACGACCCGCTCGCCGCGAGCGTCCTGGTGACCACGTCCGAGAAGCTGGCCGACGCGGTCGAGACGGAACTGGCCGCCCGCGTCCCCGCGACGAAGCACTCCGAACGGGTCGGCCAGGCGCTGGGCGGCAAGCAGTCCGGCGTCATCCTGGTGTCCACTGTGGACGACGGACTGCGCGTCGTGGACGCGTATGCCGCCGAGCACCTGGAGATCCAGACCGCGAACGCCCGCGAAGTGGCCGCACGGGTGCGCAACGCCGGAGCGATCTTCGTCGGCGCGTACGCCCCGGTTTCGCTGGGCGACTACTGCGCCGGCTCGAACCACGTGCTGCCCACCGGCGGGTTCGCGCGGCATTCCTCGGGCCTGTCGGTGCAGAGCTTCCTGAAGGGGATCCACGTCGTGGACTACTCGGAGGACGCCCTGCGCGAGATCGCCCCCCGCGTCGTCGCGCTCGCGGACGCCGAAGACCTGCCCGCGCACGGCGAAGCCGTCACCGCACGTTTCGAAGGAGACGGCCGATGAACGAAGCCACTCCCGGCGGCGAGGTCACCCTCGCCGAACTTCCGCTGCGCGAAGACCTGCGGGGCCGCACCCCGTACGGCGCGCCGCAGCTGGACGTCCCGATCCGGCTCAACACCAACGAAAACCCGTATCCGCCGCCGCCCGAACTGGTCGACGACGTCGCCGAGGCCGTGCGCGCCGAAGCCGCGTCGCTGCACCGGTACCCGGACCGCGACGCGGTGGCGCTGCGCACCGATCTGGCGGACTACTTGACGGTGTCCACCCGGGTCGTGCTATCCGAGGCGAACGTGTGGGCGGCGAACGGGTCGAACGAGATCCTGCAGCAGATCCTCCAGGCGTTCGGCGGTCCCGGCCGCACCGCGCTGGGCTTCGAGCCGTCGTACTCGATGCACCCGATCATCGCGACCGGCACGCGCACCGACTGGCTGCCGGTGCCGCGCCGTGCGGACTTCTCGCTCGACACCGAGCAGGCCGCCAAGGCGGTCGCCGAGCGGAAGCCGGACATCGTCTTCGTGACCAGCCCGAACAACCCCACCGGCGGGTCGATCCCGCTGGACCAGCTGCGCGGCGTGCTCGACGCGGCCCCGGGGATCGTCGTGGTGGACGAGGCGTACGCGGAGTTTTCGTCGCAGGCCTCCGCGATCGAGCTGATCGCGGAGTACCCGGCGAAGCTGATCGTGTCGCGCACGATGAGCAAGGCGTTCGCCTTCGCCGGCGGACGGCTGGGCTACCTCGCCGCCGCACCGGCCATCGTGGACGCCCTGCAGCTGGTCCGCTTGCCGTACCACCTTTCCAAGGTCACCCAGGCGGCCGCCCGCGCCGCCCTCCGGCACGCCGACGCCACCCTCGCGTCGGTGCACCGGCTCTCCGCCGAACGCGACCGCGTCGTGGAAGCCTTGCTGGGCTTGGGATTCACCCCGGTGCCGAGCGACGCCAACTTCGTCCTCTTCGGACGGTTCAGCGACGCGCCGGCCAGCTGGCAGTCCTATTTGGACCACGGCGTGCTGATCCGGGACGTGGGCATCGAAGGCCACCTGCGGGTGACCGTCGGCACCCCGGAAGAGAACGACGCTTTCCTCGAAGCGAGTAAGGAAGTCAAGCGATGAGCCGCGTCGGCAAGGTGGAGCGCACCACCAAGGAATCGTCCATCCTGGTCCAGCTGGACCTCGACGGGACCGGCCAGGTGGAGATCGCCACCGGCGTGCCGTTCTACGACCACATGCTCACCGCGTTCGGCGTGCACGGTTCGCTGGACCTGAAGGTCGAAGCGACCGGCGACGTCCACATCGACGCGCACCACACCGTCGAGGACACCGCGATCGTGCTCGGCCAGGCACTGCGTCAGGCCCTCGGGGACAAGAGCGGCATCCGCCGTTTCGGCGACGCGTGGATCCCGATGGACGAAACCCTCGCCCACGCCGCGATCGACGTCTCCGGCCGCCCGTACTGCGTGCACGTCGGGGAGCCGGAGCAGTTCAACACCTTCACGATCGGCAACAACTACCCGTTCGTCCTGACCCGGCACGTCTTCGACTCGCTGGCGTTCCACGCGCAGATCGCCCTGCACGTCCGCGTCATCCACGGCCGCGACCCGCACCACATCGCGGAAGCGGAGTACAAGGCTGTGGCGAGGGCGCTGCGCGCGGCCACGGAACCGGACCCGCGCGCCGGTGGGATTCCGTCCACGAAGGGCGTGCTTTAACGGCTACGAACGTGCGCGGCGTTGCTGCTGGACGCCGCGCACGGTGGCCGCGACGGGAATGCGGCCCGCATCGAGCAGGAGACGCGGGAATCGACCTCGCGATATTCAGGTCGGTAATTCGCGGGCAAGCTCGCTCCAGCGGACCGCCACCGCGCACTCGGTTCTCGTTCTGACCGCTCACACGCGGAACACCGTCCGCGGCGCGGCATAAGCCACCGGCCCGGGAAAGTGTTCGGCGGCAAGGCGAACCGCGTCGCGGGCGGTGACCGTGTGGCCGAGATGCGTGAGCACCAGCCGTGCGGCACCGGCAGCCGCGTGGCCCGCTTCCGCCGGAGTCAGGTGTTCCGCGGACGGCTCGATGCTGTCCGCTTCGCACAGGAACAGATCCGTCCCCTTCGCCAGCTCCGAGAGCGCCGAGCACGGCCCGGTGTCCCCGGAGTACGCGAAAGTCCGCTCCCCGTCAGTGATCCGCACGCCGAACGCCGGGAACCCGTGCGACACGGCCACCGTCTCGAGGCGCAGCCCGCCGACCCGGGTCCGATGTCCGTCGTGGAGTTCCCGGACGGCGAACGCCTCCTCGATCGGCGCGCGGCCGGTGTTGCTCAGGAACGCGGAGATCCGCGCCGCCGTCCCCGGCGGGCCGTAGAGCGGGATCGGCCGCCGCGGGCGGAGATCCGCGAACAACAGTGCGTACACCGCCGGTAACAGATCCGCGACGTGGTCCGCGTGCAGATGCGAGATCCAGATCGCGTCCAGCTCGGCCGGCGAGACGTGTTCCTGCAGGGCAGCGAGGGTGCCGGGCCCGGCGTCGAGCCAGATCGCGGTGTCCTCGTGGCGCACCAGGTACCCGGAGCACGGAGCGTCCGGGCGCGGGTACGGCGTCGCGCTGCCCAGTACCGTCACGGTGAAAGCCATGTGGCACGCTAACCCCTGTGAGCAAAGAACTGATCGCGGTCCTGCTGCTGGCCCTCGGCGGCTTCCTGGCCGGCGGGGTCTACTCGCTGTGGAAGACCGCGAAGTTCTTCGCCGTGGTGCTGGGCATCGCGGCAGTGCTGGCGATCGGCGGGGCCATCGCCTGGCTGGTCAGCTGACCACTCCGGGATCTTCCCGCTCCCGACGCACGCTTCCCGCACTGTTGATGCGGACCTGCTCGCCGACACGGGCTTGGCTGCTGACGCGGACCTGCTCGCCTACGCGGACTTGGGCGCCGACACGGGCTTGGTCGCCGACGCGGGCTTGGCTGCTGACGCGGGCTTGGCCGCCGACCCGGACCCTCTCGCGCAGGTGCGGGCCCGCACCTGCCCTGTGCCGCCCAGCAATTGGTGCGGACCTTCGCGCCTCCCGAGACTTGCCCAGGCAGCTAACGCGAGCCCTTCCACAGCAGCCCGTGGTTCGCGGCGGCCAACGCGGCCCTTGTCGCTCCTGGCGCCCTCCCCGCAACGAAACACGGACTTCCCTGCCCACAGCGTGCCTCCCCACAGCTAGCGCACGCCCCTCACGGCAAGCGCGTAACTCGCGGCGACGAGCGCGGTCCCACGCCGCTCCTGAAGCAAGCCTTCCCGGCAACGAACGCGAATCTCCCCACGCCTAGCACGTGACTCCTGTCAATGAAACACCTCCCCAAGCGTCCCGCGACTAAGCCGCCAACGGCTGATAAATGCACTCAGCCAGCGTCGCCTGCTTCTTCCACCCCAACGTCTCGTACAGCGCCCGCCCCGCATCCGTCGCCCCGAGCACGCCCAGGACCGCTCCGTCCGAGACCGCGTGGTCGGCGAGCGAGCGCATCACGAACCCGCCCAGTCCGCGGCGCCGGTGGGCTTCCTCAGTCACCACCCGGTCCACGACCACCGCGTCGCCGACAGTCGCCATCTGGCCCTTCGCTGCCTGCTCGCCCGTCGCGTCCAGCACGTGGAGGAACGTGACGGCGCCGCTGACCTCCACCGTCACCGTGTAGCCCTCCGGCGCGACCGGGTTCGTCGCCAGCAGATCCGTCGCCATCAGGTGGCCGGTTTCTTCCCACGCGACTACCCAGCCATCCGGCATCCACGGCTCGATTGTTTCTGGCTCAGCGGGCGTTTTCAGCCACGTCCGAGGTTCGCTGACCGCGCCCGCAGCAGCGCGGACCAGCGATTCCTCAGCCTCGGGCAGGACGTGCCTGCCCACTTCCGCGGGATTGTCCGGCACCTCGACGAAAAGCCCCCATGGCTTCTCGACCGGCGCCGGCGTCTGCCGTGACAACGCCCATCCCGCGACCCAAGTCCGTACCGTGTCCTCGATCATGAAACCAGGGTACGAACCACCACCGACAAAAACTCAGACTCGAGTCAGCTCGCGTTCGTCGTCGCCGCGGGTGCCGAGTTCGCGGACGAGGCCTTCGCCTTCGACGTCGACGTTCGGCAGGATCCGGTCGAGCCACTTGGGCAGCCACCACGCGCCGCGGCCGAGCAGGGACATCACCGCGGGCACGATGGTCATCCGGATCACGAACGCGTCCACCAGCACGCCGAAGGCCAGCGCGAACCCGATCGACTGGATCAGGGCCGACTCCGCCAGCACGAACCCGGCGAACACCGAGATCATGATCAGCGCCGCCGCCACGACGACCCGCGCCCCGTGCCGGAACCCGGTCACCATCGCCTCCTGCGGTTCGGCTCCGTGCACGTGCTCCTCGCGCATCCGGGTCACCAGGAACACCTGGTAGTCCATCGCGAGCCCGAACAGGACGCCGATCAGCAGGATCGGCAGCATGCTCATGATCGGGCCGGTCGAGGCGACGCCGAGCAGATCGGTGAGCCAGCCCCACTGGAACACCGCGACCACCGCGCCGAACGTCGCGACCACCGAGCCGAGGAAGCCGAGCGTCGCCTTCAGCGGCACCACGACCGAGCGGAACACCAGCATCAGCAACAGGAACGCCAGCCCGACGATCAGCGCGAGGTAGGGCAGCATCGCGTCGGACAGCTTCTGCGACACGTCGATGTTGGCCGCGGTCTGGCCGGTCACCGCGAGGCTGCCGCCGGTGTTTTCCTGCAACGGCGCGGATTGCGCGCGGATCGCGGACACGAGGTCTTCGGTCTGCGTGCTGCTCGGGCCGCTCTTCGGGATCACCGTGAGCACCGCGGTGTCCCCGGCCGGGTTGACCCGGGGCGGCGTCACCGCGGCGACGTCCGGCAGCTTGCCGATGTCCGCCGCGGCCTGCTTCAACGCGGCCGGATTGTGGTTCGGGCCGGTGTCGACGACGACCAGCAGCGGTCCGTTCGCGCCCTCGCCGAATCCCTTGCTGACCAGGTCGTAGGCCTTGCGCTGGGTGGTGTCCGGCGCGGCGGTCGAGTCGTTGGGCAGGCCGAGTTGCATGCTCAGCGCGGGAACCGCGACCACGGCCAACCCGACCAGCGCGGTCAGCAGGACCGGAACCCGGTGCCGCGCAACAAAACGCGCCCAGCGCTCGCCATGCGTCGGGCCCTCGGTGCGGCGGCGCACGCGGATCTTGCTGCTGGCGACCCGGGCACCCGCGAAGCCGAGCACGGCGGGCAGCAGCGTCAACGCGATCAGCACGGCGATCACGACGGTCGCCGCGGCGGCGACGCCCATCTGGCCGAGGAACGGAATACCGACGACGGTCAGCCCGGCGAGCGCGATGATCACCGTCAGCCCGGCGAACACCACCGCGGAACCAGCGGTGCCAACGGCTCGGCCGGCGGCTTCCTCGGGTTCGCGGCCCTCGGCGAGTTCGTGCCGGTAACGGGAGACGATGAACAGCGCGTAGTCGATGCCCACCGCGAGCCCGATCATCAACGCCAGCACCGGAGTGTTGGAGTTCAGCTCCAGCGAGCCGGACGCCAGCATGATGCCCGCCATCCCGACGCCGACCCCGATCAGCGCGGTCAGCAACGGAATCCCGGCGGCCAGCAGCGAACCGAAGGTGATGATCAGGACGACCGCCGCGACCGCGACGCCGAGGCCTTCGGTGGCTCCGGTCGCCGGGATGCCCTGCACCGCGTCGCCGCCGTACTCGACCTGATATCCCAGCTGCTTCGCGTGATCACCGGTCGCCAGCAGTGCGGACCGGTCGGAATCGCTGAGCTCGAAGCCCTTCACCTGGTAGCTCACCTGCGCGAGCGCGACCCGGCCGTCGGGGGACACCGACTTCGCCTGGAACGGGTCGACCACCGCGGCCACCTTCGGCGCGGACTTCAGCTTGCCCACCACCGACTCGACGGCCGCCTGCCCCGCCGGGTCGGTGACCTTGTGCCCCTCCGGCGCGGCGATCGCCACGCGCGCGGTGCCGCCGCCCGCCGCGGCCTGCGGGAAGTGCTCGGCCAGCCGGTCGATCGCCTGCTGGGATTCGGTGCCGGGGATGGTCACCGAATCGGACAGCTTGCCCGACAGCGTGAGCGCGCCCGCGCCCACCGCCGCGAGGACAAGCGCCCAGACCGCCGCCACGAGGACCCGGCGGCGGAACGACAGCCTGCCGAGCCGGTACAGGAAGGGTGCCACGAGTCGTCTCCGTTTCGCGCCCGAAGCGGGCTCTCCGCACTGGGAATCGCCCTTTCGAAGCTAGCCGTTCGGCAAGGGGCTGCCAAGTCGATCGGCTAGGATGTGACTAGCCGCACGGCAAGTTTCGGACTAGTCGCCCGGCAAGTACGATGATGTGCTGCGGAGCAGCGCACTCCGCTTGACGAGGAGGGCGCGATGACGACCGTCGAACCGGTCGCGGACACCCGGACCAGGCTGCTCGCCACCGCGCTGCGGCTGTTTTCGGAGCACGGCGTGGAAGGCACGTCGCTGCAGATGATCGCCGACGAGCTGGGCGTCACCAAGGCCGCGGTGTACTACCACTTCAAGACGAAGTCGGAGATCACCGAGGCGGTCGCGGAACCGGGCATCCGGGAACTGGACGAACTGGTCGTCGAGGCGGCGAAGCACCGCCGCCACGGCGCGCGCGTGGACCATCTGCTGGACGGTTTCGTCGATCTTGTGGTGCGACACCGGGTGCTGGTCGCGCTGTTCTCCAGCGACCCGGGCATCGACGCGGCGCTCGCGAAATCGCGGCACGGCGTCGAAGGGTTCAAACAGGCGCTGATCTCGATCGTGGCCGGGGAGCCGGAGCCGGACGTGACCGCTCGCGTGACGGCGATCGTGGCGTTTACCGGCATCGCGATGGCGGGCGGCGCGCCTGATCTGGCCGAGGTGGACGACGAAACGCTCCGCCAGGAACTGGTCGGAGTGGGGCGGCGGCTGCTGGGCAGGCCGCGCCGCCGGGTCTGCTGAGCACTCGAGGTAATCTCAAGAACTGAGAATCCTGTTGCAGTATCTGGGACGAGGCTCCTAACCTCGAAGCATGTCTTCGGATAGCGCTTACGGGCAGGGGCACGCGGAAAGCGTTGTACGGTCGCAAGTTTGGCGAACCGTCGACAATTCGGCGGCCTACCTCGCACCGGAGCTGCTTCCCGGGCGCAGCGTGCTGGACGTCGGCTGCGGCCCCGGGACGATCACGGTGGATCTCGCCCGCCGGGTGGCTCCGGGCGAGGTCGTCGGCATCGACGTGTCGGAAGCCGTTCTGGAGCAGGCGCGGGCGCACGCGCGGAGCGAAGGCGTGTCCAACGTCCGGTTCGAGCGCGCCGACATCACCGCGGCCCCGGCGGTCGGCCGGTTCGACGTCGTGCACGCGCACCAGGTGCTGCTGCACCTGACCGAACCGGTGGAAGCGCTGCGGCACATGCTGGCGCTGGCGAAGCCCGGTGGTGTGGTCGCCGCGCGCGACACCGACTACGCCGCGGCGTTCTGGTGGCCGGCGGATTCGCGGCTCGACCGCTGGCTCGAGGTCTACCGCGCGGTCGCGCACGGCAATGGCGCCGAGCCGGACGCGGGACGGCGATTGCTGGCCTGGGCGCACGCCGCGGGCGCCCGCGACGTCAAGCCGAGCGCCTCGATCTGGTGTCATTCCACGCCCGAGGAACGCGCGTGGTGGGGCGGCATGTGGGCGGAACGGATCCTGGATTCCAAAATCGCCGAACAAGCCGTGGCGGGCGGACACGCGTCCGCGGAAGACCTCCGCGAAATCTCCGCCGCGTGGCGTGCGTGGGCGGCCGATCCGGACGGCTGGTTCTCGATCCCGCACGGGGAAATCCTGTGCCGGGTCGGCGAAACCGGCTGAACCGCGGAAGCGCCCACGTACCTCCGCACCGTCCGCACCCGGAAACTCGCCGAGGCGGTCGGTTACGGCAGCCGGGAGTCCTTCAGCGCTTCAGCCGCGCGCAGTTCCTCGGCCGTCAACTGATCCGCGGGAACCCGGACGACAGAGCGGAAACGGCGGCACACCGGGCAGCGCTGCAGCCGGCGGTCGCCGAGCCGGATCGCCTTGAACGACACCAAGGGCAGCCAGATCGTGGAGAAATAATGGCCTTCGCTGCACTGGACGATCGTGTAGTCCGGCATGGCCACCTCCTCGGGCGCGACCCGTTCAGTATGCGCTACTCGGGCGCCGTCAGAAACTCCGCCGGAACCGCCGAAGTCAGCCACACCCCGTTGTCGCTCACCTGAAACACGTGCCCGCGCGCGGCCATTTCCCCGGCCGCCACCGTGAGCACGACCGGTTTCCCGTGCCGCGAACCGACCTTCCACGCCGTCTCGCGGGTCGCCGACAAATGCACCGCGTGCCGCTTCATCGGGCGCAATCCCTCCGCCTGGATCGAGGGCAGGAACCGCGTCGCCGTGCCGTGGAAGAGGATTTCCGGCGGCGGCGCGTCCGCCAGTTCCAGATCCACCCGGACGCTGTGTCCCTGGCTGGCGCGGATCAACGTCCTCGTCTCGTCGAAGGCGAACCGCTGTTTGGCGCAGTTCGCGACGACCTCGTCCAGCTCCGCGCGGCTCACCGGGAACCGGTTCCGGGCCAGTGCCGCGAGGAGCTCGTCGACCGGAACCCAGCCGCCAGGGGAGAGGGTGAGGCCGAGTCCGCCGGGGTCGTGGCGCAGGTGCCGGGACAGCCGTTTGGACACCCGGGTTCGATTTTTCTCGTTCATCTCTGCCCGTAGTAACCCACACCGAAGCACTGGCGCGCAACGGAATTCAGATGCCGCCCTCCAGCACCGGGCGGAGCTTGCTGGCTCCGGGCCCGAACCGGGAGAGCTCGTCGTCCGCGTTGTACAGGCCGCAGCTGCGCAGCGACAGGCATCCGCAGCCGACGCATCCGGTCAGCCGGTCGCGCAGCCGCTGCAACGCGTCGATCCGGGCGTCGAGTTCGGTCTGCCATTCGCGCGACAGCCGGGCCCAGTCCGCCTTCGTCGGCGCGTGGTCGGCGGGGAGCGTCTCCAACGCCGCGCTGATGTCTTCCAGCGACAGCCCGACCCGTTGCGCGGCGCGGATGAACGCGATCCGCCGCAGCACCGAACGCGCGTAGCGGCGCTGGTTGCCCGCCGAGCGCTCGGACGTGATCAGGCCGCGCTCCTCGTAGAACCGCAGTGCCGTGTGCGGGACCCCGCTGCGTTCCGCGACCTGGCCGATGCTCAGCTTGTCCGCCAACCTCGTCATTAGTCCAGGTTAGCGCTTGACCTTCAGTTTGGTCGAGGTTGCATGGTCGGGACCATGACCACGACGACGCACGAGCCGGGCTGCGCGGACCTGCCCCGGCTGATCTCGCTGATGACCGGCGACGACAAACACCACGCGGCCGCGGAGTCCACAATGGACGTCCTCTGGGTGCTGTTCGACCGGGTCCTCGACCTCGGCCCGGACACCGCCCGGCAGCCGGGCCGCGACCGGTTCCTGCTGTCCAAGGGGCACGGCCCGATGGCGTACTACGCGGTGCTCGTCGCGAAAGGCTGGCTGGACGAGGACGAACTCGCCGGCTGGAGTTCGGCGCGTTCGCGGCTCGGCCACCATCCCGACCGCGTCCGCGCGCCCGGCGTCGAAATCTCCAGCGGTTCGCTCGGGCACGGCCTGCCTATCGCCGTCGGCACCGCACTCGGCCTGCGCGCCCGCCGGTTCCGCTCGCGCATCGTCACGCTCGTCGGCGACGCCGAACTCGACGAAGGCTCCAACCACGAGGCGATCGTCGTCGCCGCACGGCTCGGGCTCGACAAGCTGACCACGGTGGTCGTGGACAACCAATCCTCGACGCACGGCTGGCCAGGCGGCATCGCGCGCCGTTTCGAAACCGAGGGCTGGGCCGTGCGCACGGTCTCCGGCCGCGACCACGAAGCGCTGTACGACGCGTTCACCACCCCCCATCCCGGACGGCCGCTCGCGGTCGTCGCCGTCGTGGAACCGAAAGGCGCGCACTGATGCCGAACATGCGGGACACCTTCCTGACCACCGCCGAGGAAATCGTCAACCGCGACCAGGACGTGGCGATCGTCCTCGCCGACATCTCGGCCGCGTCGCTCGCCGAGGCCGCGCGACGGCATCCGGACCGGGTGATCAACGTCGGGATCCGCGAGCAATTGCTCGTGAGCACCGGCGCCGGCCTCGCACTCGCCGGGCTCCGGCCGATCGTGCACACCTTCAACGCGTTCCTCGTGGAGCGCGCGTTCGAGCAGATCAAACTGGACCTCAGCCATCAGGACCTCGGCGCGGTGCTGGTGTCGTACGGCGCTTCCTACGACATGCCGATGGAAGGCCGAACGCACCAGGCTCCCGGCGACGTCGCGCTGATCGATTCCCTGCCCGGCTGGTACGTGCACGTGCCCGGGCATCCCGAGGAGGCGCGGCGGCTGCTGCTCGACTCGGTGCCCGGGGACAGCCGGACGTACCTGCGGCTGTCCGCGCAGGAGAATTCCGAGCCGCACCTCGGCGTCGGGCTCCAGACGATCCGCCAGGGCACGCGCGGCGTGGTGATCGCGGTCGGGCCGATGCTGGACCGGGTGCTGGAGGCGGCCGAGGGCATGGACGTGACGGTGCTCTACACCTCGACGGTGCGCCCGTTCGACGCCGAAGGGCTGCGCGCCGCGATGCCGGAGGTGGCTGATGTGGCGCTGGTGGAGCCGTACCTCAAGGGAACCTCCGCGCATTGCGTCGCCGACGCGCTCGCGGACCGGCCGCACCGGCTGCTGAACCTCGGCACCCGCCGGGACGCCGAGGTGCGGATCTACGGCACGCTCGCCGACCACGATCTCGTGCACGGGCTCGACGCGGGTTCGATCGCGTTGTCCCTCAAGGAATTCTTCACCGGATGAGGAGAGACCCCGGCAACGGGCAACCGCCCGGGGTCACCAGCCGCTGTCGGCGCGCCGCACGGGGTTCACCGTGCGCGCGGTCGACTGGCGCGCGAGGTCGATCTCCGCGCGGGTCTTCTGCAGCGGGATGGTCAGCTCCCTGAACTGCGGGAACGGCACGCTGTCGATGTCTTCCCGCCATGCTTGGAACATCCGGCAGAGCAGATCGGACTCGGACATTTCGTCCTCTTTCCGGGTCCGGGGGCGCCGGCGGCACCCGCACATAGCCCAGTGGGTACCCGTTCGGGGCGAGAACGAAACGGGCTCGGAACGAAATTGTCCGGGAGGCTAGGCTCGGGGCGTGTCTCGTGTGGTGATCCTCGATTACGGCTCCGGAAACCTCCGCTCCGCCGAACGCGCCGTCGCGCGCGCGGGCGCCGACGTGGAAGTCACCGCCGACCCGCATGCCGCGCTCGAAGCCGACGGCCTCGTGGTGCCCGGCGTCGGCGCGTTCTCGGCGTGCATGAGCGGGCTGCTGGGCGTGCACGGGCACCGGATCATCGGCAAGCGGCTGGCGGGCGGACGCCCGGTGCTGGGCATCTGCGTCGGCATGCAGATCCTGTTCTCGCGCGGCGTCGAGCACGGCGAGGAGACCGAGGGCACCGGCGAATGGCCGGGCACGGTCGAGCGGCTGCACGCCGACGTGCTCCCGCACATGGGCTGGAACACCGTCCGCGCGCCCGCCGATTCGCAGCTGTTCGCCGGGATCGACCCGGACGAGCGGTTCTATTTCGTGCACTCCTACGCGGCGCGGAAGTGGGAACTGGACTCCGGCCTCGCCGGGCAGCAGCCCAAGGTGACCTGGGCGAACCACGGCGAGGACTTCGTCGCGGCGGTGGAGAACGGGCCGCTGTGGGCCACCCAGTTCCACCCGGAGAAGTCCGGGGACGCGGGTGCGCAGCTGCTGCGCAACTGGCTGGGCACGCTGGCCTAGCCGGGAGTTTCCGTCAGGAGGCGACTGTGCCGCCGCTCACTTCGCCGGTCCGTGGCGTGCGCCGCATCGCCAGGTCGCCGAGGCCGTCCGGCCGCGCGGATATCCCCCGGAAGGTGCGCCCGGCCGCGCCGCTTAGGCTGTGCGCGTGACTTTCACGCTCCTTCCCGCAGTTGATGTTGCCGACGGCCAGGCGGTCCGACTCGTCCAGGGCGAGGCGGGCACCGAGACCTCCTACGGCAGCCCGCTCGAGGCGGCGCTGCAGTGGCAGCGCGACGGCGCCGAGTGGATCCATCTCGTGGACCTCGACGCGGCCTTCGGCAAGGGCAGCAACCGCGAGCTGCTCGCCGACGTCGTCAAGCGGCTCGACGTGCAGGTGGAGCTGTCCGGCGGCATCCGCGACGACGCGTCGCTCGAGGCGGCGCTCGCCACCGGCGCGCGCCGGGTCAACCTCGGCACCGCCGCGCTCGAGGACCCGGACTGGACGGCGAAGGTCGTCTCCGAATACGGCGACCGCGTCGCGATCGGGCTCGACGTGCGGATCACCGAGGCCGGGCACCGGCTGTCCGCGCGCGGCTGGACGTCCGACGGCGGAGACCTGTGGGAGGTCCTGGAGCGGCTCGACCGCGACGGGGCCAGCCGGTACGTCGTCACTGACGTGAGCAAGGACGGCACCCTGCGCGGCCCGAACCTGGACCTGCTGCGCGAGGTCACCGCCCGCACCGACGCCCCGGTGATCGCCTCCGGCGGAGTGTCCAGTGTGGACGATCTGCGGGCGCTCGCCGGGCTGGCGTCGGACGGCGTCGAAGGCTCGATCGTCGGGAAGGCGCTGTACGCGGGCGCTTTCACCCTCCCGGAAGCCCTCGCCGCCGTCCGCTGAAAGCGGGAATCGTCGGCGAGCACCGGACATCACACCGGAATCGCGGCCCGGTCGAGCGCGAGCTGCCCGGCCGGGCGCATCCGGCCCTCCTGCCGGAGCAGCTCGGCCCGGGCGAGATTTCGCGGCGACCACGGGCTTTTCGGCCGTCGCGGCGTGTACCGCTGGGTGTAGGTCGAGTCGTCGCGGCGGCGGGTCAGGCCGTCGATCCAGCCGTAGCAGAGCGCTTCTCGCAGCGCCTGCTCGTAGGTGAGGCCGGGCGCGCCCTTCTTCGCCAGCACCACCCAGACCTCGGCGGCGGAATCGTGGTGCTCGGCCAGCCAGTTCCGCCACGCCGCGGCGTCGGCGAAGATCGTCATGCCCGCACCAGCGTTTCGCGGATCGAGACGTAGTGCGGGTTGTACATCAGGCCGAGGACGTTGCCCCACGGGTCGATCACCGACGCGGTGATGAACCCGGTGCCGCGGTCGCGCGGGGCGTCGTGGACCTTCGCGCCCATCGCGACGACTCGCTCCAGCGTCGTGGGGACGTCCTCGACGTGCCAGAACACGACCGCGCCCGCGGGCTGTCCGACAGTGGCGAGATCGGCGGTCCGGGACAGCTCGCTGGTGGCGTACGAGCTGTGGATGATGCCGAATTCGTGCTGGTAATCGCCGATGCGCCACTCCAGGTACGCCGAGGTGTCCAGGTATGGCGCGACGCCGAAAAGGTCGGTGTACCAGCGCTTCGCCGCGTCGAAGTCGGGGGAGTCGAAGGTGACGGTGCTGAGTCCTCGAAGCATCTCTGAATCCTTGTCTGCTCGGTTGTGGGACTAGCTTCTCCGCCAAAGTGCTCATCTTCTGAGCACTTTTAGAGAGAGAATCCCAACCATGCGCGCTGACCGTCTCGTCGCTGCCGTCCTGCTGCTTCAGGCCCGCGGCCGGGTGACCGCTGCCGAACTGGCCGAGGACCTGGAGATCTCCGTAGCCACGGCCCGCCGCGACCTGGAGGCGTTGTCGGCGGCCGGCATCCCGGTCTATCCGCAGCCCGGACGCGGCGGCGGCTGGTCGCTCGTCGGCGGGGCGCGCACCGACCTCAGCGGGCTGACCGCGGCCGAGTCGCAGGCGTTGTTCTTGATGCTGGGGCCGGCGGCGTCCGGTGGTCCGGAACTGTCGTCCGCGCTGCGCAAGCTTGTCCGCGCACTGCCCGCCACGTTCCGGGCCGACGCCGAAGCCGCCGCGCGGGCTGTCGTGTCCGATCCGGCGGGGTGGGGCGAGCAGGATCGCGAACCGCCCGCGCTCGTCCAACCCCTCCAACAGGCGGTGGTGCAGCGGCGCAAGGTGCGGTTCGACTACAGCGGCAAGGACCGCTTAGTGGATCCGTACGGCCTCGCCGACAAGGACGGCGTCTGGTATCTCATCGCGGGAACCCCTGCGGGACAACGGACTTTCCGCGTCGACCGGATGTCGGCGGCGACGACCACGGACCTGCCTTCGCAGCGGCCGGACGACTTCGACCTCCGCGAACAGTGGGCCAGGGTCGTGGAGGAGATGGAGCAGCGGCGCTCGCTCGTGTCGGCCACCGTCCTGATCGACGCGCGGTACTCTGCGGTCCCATTTCGGGCGGCATTGCGAGGTGCTCGGGGAGCAGGACGGCCGGGTACAAGTGAAGGTGGCGGCGCACTGGGTGCGTTCGATCGCGGAGCAACTGGCGGGGTGGGGAGACCTGGTCGAGGTGGTGGAACCGGACTCGGTCCGCGCCGAACTCGCCCGCATCGGACGCGAGCTGACCGCCCGTTACGGCGGCTGAACGATTACCCGCGAGGTAATCGACTCCATTCCCGGGAACGGACAGGATTGCTTGGCAGACAACGGAATCGAGCCAAGGAGCTGACATGACCGCCTACGCCATCGCCCACCTGCGCCAGCCGGGAACCGTGGACCCCGAGGTCTACGAGTACATGGAACTGATCCAGGCGACGCTCGACCCGTTCGAGGGCCGGTTCCTGGTGCACGGCGGGGATACCCGCGTACTGGAAGGCACCTGGCCGGGCGCGACCGTGGTGCTCGAATTTCCCGATTTCGCCGCCGCCGAGCAGTGGTACGCGTCGGCGGACTACCGCAAGATCCTGCACCTGCGCACCGATCATCTGGTGGGCGACGTGATCCTGGTGGAGGGCTGCGGACCGAACCACGATTCGGCCGCGATGGGCGCCCGGCTCCGTGAAGAGGCCCGGTGACTTACTCGGCGATTTTGATCGCGATCCCGATCGTCCGCTCGGGTCCGCCGCGAAGGCGGCTGAAGAACATGGTCACGCGTCCGACGAGGCCGTAGTCGCGGGCGATGACCCCGCGGATGCGGTCGCTGTCGGCGGTGTCGAGGAGCCGGGCGGTGCCGCTGACTTCGGCGCCGTGCACTCGGCGGCCGCGGACGTCGCAGGCTTGCAGCCGGACGTCGCCGTTGTTGCGGATGCGTTTGACCTTGCCCGCGTTGCGTTCGGAGAACAGGACCAGCTCGTCGCCGTCGCGGGAGGCCCACACCGGGGTCGGGACCGCGCGGCCGTCGCGGCGGAAAGTGGTCAGCACGACGTACTTCTCGGCGCCGAGACGCTCCAGTTCGGACATAGCCCTACGGTAGACGGCGTCACAGTCCTTGGCAGCGGTCGGCGGGCTGCGGCGAGCCGGGCGTCGTCGGCACGGCGACCGAGGTGCCGTGGCCGGCCACCTTCTCCATCACCACGTGCGTCGCCGCCACATAGCCCCAGGTGAACAGCACGACCACGGCCGCACACACGCCGAGCGCCGTCTTTCGGCTCCCGATTCGCCCCAGGAGCGCGGAAATCCCGGCTCCGGCGAGCAGGAACAGCAAGAGGGAACTGACCTGCCACAGCGTCACGCCCAGGCCGGACCACGGCACGAGCTGGCGCAACCGGCAGGTCAGCTGCTCGCTCGCAGTGAGCTGGGCGAGGTAATTGGCACCCACGCACCAGGCCACCAGAACGGCGATGATCGCGGCGCCGAGCCCGACGGCGTACGCCACTCGCGAAAGCGTGCTCCGAGACTCCCCCAGTTCGGACATGGCTTCACGGTAGCGGTCAGCGGGTTCCCAGCCATCCGTATTCCGGTGCCGAATCGAGCACGATCCCGTCCGCCACCGCGACCAGCTGCTCGCGCGGCAAGCGGCCGGAAACGGTCAGCCATCGCCCGGTCGACAATCGCACGGTGACCTGCGCGTCGGCCGGTCCGGAGGCGGGCACGTAAGCGCCGGGGAGGCCGCGCACCTGCACCGGCCCGGACCCGCTGAGCGCCGGGGAGCCGCCGCTGATCGTCGCGCGCACCTTGCCGCTCGGGCCGCTCGCGTCGAGCACGGTCGTCGCGTTGTCGGAACTGGTGCCGCGAACGGTCGTGGCCTCTTCGTGCAGACCGGCGGGCAGCGGCCCGAAGCGCGCCTCGCCGCGGACCCGGACTGGTTCGACGGTCACGGAATCGGCTACTTGCTGGGCCGCCTCGCGCGCGTCCGGGACGCCTTCCACCTTGGCGGTCAGCACGTAGCGGTTGTCCGGCATCCAGGTAAGCGTGGCGATCGTGTCGCTCGGGCCGGTCACCATGGCGATCCGGCCGTGCACCACGACCTGGTCCTTCACCGCCGAGATGCGCAGTGCGGTCTGCGCCCATTCCGGATCGGCCGTCGAGTGCGCCGCGAGTTCCACCCGGCTCGCGCCGGACTGCCATTGCCGCACCTGCGCGGTCGTTCCGGGCCCGCCGGAGCGGTACTGCTCCGTGAAGCCGTCCGGCAGCCAGCCTGGCGTGTACGCGAGCACCGGCCGTCCGGCGGCGGGCGTGAGCTGCGCGGGCGCTTCGGCGACCGTTTCGACCACCAGCGGCACCCCGGCGGCGACCGCGATCACCGCGGCGGCCGCGGCGGCCAGCGCGAGGCGAGGACGGCGTCGGCGTTGCCGGGCCCGGGCGAGCGCGTTGAGCACCTGGTTGCCGTCCGGTGCCCGCTCGGCGAGCCGTTCGAGGCTGTCGCGCACCAGCGTCTCGGTCTCGTTCGAGGGGGTCATTCTCCTGCTCCGGTGGTGAGGGCGGCCGGCAACGAGGGCATTCCGGCGCGCAGCGTCGCCAGCGCGCGCGAGATCTGGCTGCGCACGGTCGAGACGCCGCAGCGGAGGAAATCCGCGATCTCGGCGTCGGTGTAGTTCTCGTAGTAGCGCAGGACGACCGCGGCGCGCTGTTTCCGCGGCAGCGTGGCCAGCAGGGCGAGCATTTCGTCGCGTTCGTCGTAGGCGGTGCTGGGATCGGCGGTCGGCGGCCCGAGCGCGTCGAGCACCGTGTGGTTCGACGGGACCACGCGGCGGGCGGCGCGGCGGCGCCACGACAGGTACTCGTTGGTGATCATCCGGCGGACGTAGGTGGGCGGCGATTCGATCTTCGACCAGCGTTGCTGCGCGCGCAGGAGCACGTCCTGGACGATGTCCTGCGCCAGATGCGGGTCGTCGGCGAGAACGGTCGCGTAGCGCAGCAGCCCGTCGAGGCGTTCCGCCACGAAATCGTCGAAACCGGTGGTCACGATCATCAGACGCGCGAGGGGCCGGTTTTGATGCTTCGGATCCGCAAATTGGTGACGAAGCCGTCGCGGCGGGCCTGCCCGGGCGGCCGACTAGGCTGGCGGGCATGGCTGTGGCGGTTCGGGTGATTCCCTGTCTCGACGTCGACGCGGGCCGGGTCGTGAAGGGCGTCAACTTCGCCGACCTGCGCGACGCGGGCGACCCGGTGGAGCTCGCGCGCCGGTACGACGCCGAAGGCGCCGACGAGCTGACCTTCCTCGACGTCACCGCGTCCTCCGGAGACCGCGAAACCACCTTCGACGTGGTCCGCCGCACCGCCGAGCAGGTCTTCATCCCGCTCACCGTCGGCGGCGGCGTGCGCTCCACCGACGACGTCAACCGGCTGCTGCGCACCGGCGCGGACAAGGTGAGCATCAACACGGCCGCGATCGCCCGCCCGGAGCTGCTGCGCGAGGCGTCGCGCCGGTTCGGGGCGCAGTGCGTCGTGCTGTCCGTCGACGCCCGCCGAGTGCCCGAAGGCAGCGAACCGACCGCGTCCGGTTTCGAGGTCACCACGCACGGCGGCCGGCGCGGCACCGGCATCGACGCGGTGGAGTGGGCCGCGCGCGGCGAGGAACTCGGCGTGGGCGAGATCCTGCTCAACTCGATGGACGCCGACGGCACCAAAACCGGCTTCGACCTCGAACTGATCGACCTGGTCCGCAAGGCGGTGCGGGTCCCGGTGATCGCCAGCGGCGGCGCGGGCGCGACCGAGCACTTCCTGCCCGCCGTGCAAGCGGGCGCGGACGCGGTGCTCGCGGCGAGCGTATTCCACTTCGGACAGTTGACGATCGGCGACGTGAAGGGCGCGCTGCGCACCGGAGGGGTGGTCGTGCGATGAGCCTCTCGCCGGAACTTTCCGCCCGGATCAAGCGCAACGCGGACGGGCTGATCGCCGCGGTCGTGGTGGACCACGCGACGTCCGACGTGCTGATGATGGCCTGGATGAACGACGACGCGCTGGAATCCACGCTCACCACGCGCCGCGGCACGTACTGGTCGCGCAGCAGGCAGGAACTGTGGGTGAAGGGCGAGACCTCGGGCCACGTCCAGCACGTCCGCGAAGTCCGCATCGACTGCGACGGCGACACGGTGCTGCTGCGCGTGGACCAGACCGGCCCGGCCTGCCACACCGGCACGCACACGTGCTTCGACACCGACGACCGGCTGCTGCTCGCGGACGAGAACGCGTGATGGCCGTCGTCGCGAACGTGCTGATCGGGCTCGTCGCCCTGATCCACCTGTACATCGTGGTGCTGGAGATGGCCCTGTGGACCACGCCGCGGGCGCGCGCGGCGTTCGGCACCACCGAGGAATTCGCCCGCGAGAGCAAGACTTTGGCCGCGAACGAGGGGCTGTACAACGGATTCCTCGCCGCCGCGCTGATCTGGGGCCTGATCGCGGCCGACCCGGCGGGTTTCCAGCTGAAGCTGTACGGCTTGGCGTGCGTGATCGTCGCCGGTCTGTACGGGGCCGCGACGGCGTCGAAGCGGATTCTGTTCGTGCAGGTGCTGCCCGGCGTGCTGGCGCTGGTTTTCCTGCTGCTGTCGCGCTAGTCGATGTCCCCGGTGAGATAACGCTGCAACGTCGGCGCCACCGCCGTGACCAGCGTGTCCACCTCCGCCTCCACCATCGGCGGGAACCGCGCCACGTACCGGATCAACCCGACCCCCACCAACTGCGAAGCGCACAACGCCACCCGCAGCTCCTGACGGTCGCCGCCGAGGTCGCTCAGCAGTCCGGTGAAAAACCCGGAGAAGAACTCGCGCAGCACGGTGCTCGCCGCCTCGTGGCTGGCAATGCTGCGGATCAGCGCCTGGAACGTGTCGCCGCCGACGCCGTCCCAGCGGGTCAGGAACGTGTGCACGATCCGGGTGCCCAGTTCCTCGACCGGGCCGGCGCGCAGGACCGTGACCAGCTCCGCCGGTTCGAACGGCAGCTTCAGCACCGCTTGCGCGAACAGGCCCTCCTTGCCGCCGAACCAGTGGTTGACCATGGCCGCGTCGACGCCGGCGCGCGCGGCGATCGAGCGGACCGTCGCGCGTTCGTAGCCGTTCTCGGCGAACACCGCGCGGGCCGCTTCGAGCAGCACCGCACGGGTGTCCTGACCAGCGGGGCGGCGGCCGCGGCGGCGCGCGGTAGTGTCTTCGGTGCTCACCGGACCATCTTGACCGGTCGCCGCCTCGAATTCAACAGTCATTGAATTGAGAGCCCGCTGACCGGCGCACCCGGGCGTAGCGGCACAATGAGACGCATGGTCAGCTCAGCAGCCACGTCCACGGCCGGGCCCGGCCCGGTCAGCCCGTCCCGCGCCGAGTTCCGCGCGCTGGCCGAGAGCCGCCGCGTGATCCCCGTGGTGCGCCGGGTGCTCGCCGACGGCGAGACCCCGCTGGGGATTTACCGGAAGCTCGCCGCCGACCGGCCCGGCACGTTCCTCTTCGAATCGGCCGAGAACGGGAAATCGTGGTCGCGCTGGTCGTTCGTCGGCGTGCGCAGCCCGGCCGCGCTGACCGTGCGCGACGGCAAGGCGGTCTGGACCGGCACCCCGCCGGACAACCTGCCCGCCGAGGGCGACCCGCTGCAGGTGCTGCGCGCGACCGTCGAGGCGCTGCACACCGAACCGCTTCCCGGCCTGCCCCCGCTGACCGGCGGGATGGTCGGCTACCTCGGCTACGATTCCGTGCGCTGGCTGGAAAAGCTGCCCGAGCTGGCCGAACGGGACCTCGACATCCCCGAGCTGACCATGCTGCTCGCCACCGACCTCGCCGCGTTCGACCACCACGAGGGCACCGTCACGCTGATCGCCAACGCGGTCAACTGGGACGACTCGGCCGAGCGCGTGGACGCCGCCTACGACGACGCGCTGGCCCGGCTGTCCGCGATGACCGAGCAGCTGCGGGTGCCCGCGCCGCCCACGGTCGCGACGTTCGACCGTCCCGCGCCGGAATTCCGCCGCCACCGCAGCAAGGAAGACTTCCACGCGGCGGTCGACAAGGCGGTCGAGGCGATCAAGGCCGGCGAAGCGTTCCAGGTCGTGCCGTCGCAACGATTCGAGATCGAGACCGGGGCCGACGCGCTCGACGTGTACCGCGTGCTGCGCACCTCCAACCCGAGCCCGTACATGTACCTGCTGCGGCTGGAGGGCTTCGACATCGTCGGCTCCAGCCCGGAATCGCTGGTGACCGTCCGCGACGGCCGCGCCACCACGCATCCCATCGCGGGAACCCGCTGGCGGGGCGCGGATCCGGAGGAGGACGCGCAGCTGGCCAAGGACCTGCTCGCGGACGAGAAGGAACGCGCCGAGCACCTGATGCTCGTCGACCTCGGCCGCAACGACCTCGGCAAGGTCTGCAAACCGGGCACCGTGCACGTGGTCGACTTCTTCCAGATCGAGCGCTACAGCCACGTCATGCACATCGTGTCCACGGTGACCGGCGAGCTGAAGGACGACGCCACGGCGTTCGACGCGGTCGCGGCCTGCTTCCCGGCGGGCACCCTTTCCGGCGCGCCCAAGGTCCGGGCGATGCAGCTGATCGAGGAGCTGGAACCGGTGCGCCGCGCGCTGTACGGCGGCGTGGTCGGCTACCTGGACTTCGCCGGCGACGCGGACACGGCGATCGCCATCCGCACCGCGCTGATGCGCGACGGGACCGCGTACGTCCAGGCCGGCGGCGGCGTGGTCGCGGACTCGGTCCCGGACTACGAGGACACCGAATCGCTCAACAAGGCCCGCACCGTGCTGTCCGCGATCGCCGCGGCGGGCACGATGATCCCGGCGGGGGAGCTGGACCCGGCTGAGGACGCGGCCGGTGTCTGAGCAGTCCGGCGAGGCGGAACCACGGCGCGGCGGCGCCGAGGCGGAAGCGGCGGGCCCGGAAGCCCGGCCCGCGAACGGGGCGAAGGCGAAGCGTCCATTGTGGACGATCATTCTCGCCCTCCTGCTCGGCGCGCTGGCGCTGTGGGGAGCGTCCCGGATGGTGTGGTTCGCCGAATTCCGCGACGAGGGCGTGCGCGGCACCGTCCTGTACACCGAACCCGGCGAACAGCGCGCCACCGCGCTCGTGCCGCTGGCGCTCCTGGCGCTCGCGGGCGTCGCCGGGGCGGTCGCGACCGGCGGCTGGCTGCGCCGGGCGCTCGGGATCGTGCTGGTGCTCGCCGGTGCGGCGGGCGTCTGGAACGGCGTCGACGGGATCAAGTTCGGCGGCTTCGCACCCGGGCTGCCGGGCACGGAAATCGTGCTCGGCCACCTGATCGCCGTGCTCGGCGGAATTCTCGTCGCGCTCGGCGGGTTGGCAGCGATCAAGTGGGCGGGCGCCGCGCGGAAGCTCGGGGCCCGTTACGCCGCGCCGGGAGCCAAGGCGGCGCGCAAGGATCCGGACACCGAGCTGTGGGAGGCGTTGTCGGAGGGGGACGACCCGACCGATCCGCCGGATCCGCGGCGCTGAGCAACCCGGAACCGGCCGGTCATCGAGCGGGGGTTAGCATCGTTTCGGCGGGAAGGGGAAGGTTTTTGTGAGCGAGCTTGCGAGTGGACCCAGGAGTGCGGCAGCGAGTAGGGGCGTCCGATGAGCGTGCTCGAAGACATCGTCGCCGGCGTGCGCGAGGACCTCGCGCAGCGGGAATCCGCGCTGCCGTTCGACGAACTGAAGGCAAGGGCGGCCAAGGCCGTACCGCCGCGTGACGTGATGTCCGCGCTGCGCGAATCCGGCATCGGCGTCATCGCCGAGGTGAAGCGGCGCAGCCCGTCCAAGGGCGAGCTGGCGACGATTCCCGACCCGGCCGCGCTGGCCCGCGACTACGAGGACGCCGGCGCGCGCGTGATCAGCGTGCTCACCGAGCAGCGCCGCTTCGGCGGCTCGCTCGCCGACCTCGACGCGGTGCGCGCCGCGGTCGACATTCCCGTGCTGCGCAAGGACTTCATCGTCAGCCCGTACCAGGTGCACGAGGCCCGGCTGCACGGCGCGGACATGGTGCTGCTGATCGTCGCCGCGCTGGAGCAGAACGCGCTCGCCGCGCTGCTCGACCGCGTCGAATCGCTCGGCATGACCGCGCTCGTGGAGATCCACAACGCCGAGGAGGCCGACCGCGCGCTCGAAGCGGGCGCGAAGGTCATCGGCGTCAACGCGCGCAACCTGCACACCCTCGAAGTGGACCGCGACGTGTTCTCCCGCCTCGCGCCCGGCCTGCCGATGGACGTGTTCAAGGTCGCCGAGTCCGGCGTCCGCGGCCCGGGCGACCTGATGTCGTACGCCGGCCACGGCGCGGACGCGGTGCTCGTCGGCGAGGGCCTGGTCGCGTCCGGAGACCCGAAGGGCGCGGTCGTCAAGCTCGTCACCGCCGGTTCGCACCCCGCCTGCCCGAGGCCCTCGCGGTGACCGAACGAAGCAAGCACGACCCGGACGAACGCGGCTACTACGGCCCGTACGGCGGCCGGTTCATGCCGGAAGCGCTGATCGGCGTGGTCGACGAGGTCGCGGCGGAGTACGAGAAGGCCCGCCACGACCCCGCGTTCACCAACGAGCTGAACCGGCTGCTCACCGAGTACGCGGGCCGTCCGTCGCTGCTCACCGAGGCCAAGCGGTTCGGCGAGCACGCCGGCGGCGCGCGGGTGTTCCTCAAGCGCGAGGACCTCAACCACACCGGTTCGCACAAGATCAACAACGTGCTGGGCCAGGCGCTGCTCACCGTGCGGATGGGCAAGAAGCGCGTCATCGCGGAGACCGGCGCGGGCCAGCACGGCGTCGCCACGGCCACCGCGTGCGCGCTGCTGGGTCTGGACTGCGTCGTGTACATGGGCGAGGTCGACACCGAGCGGCAGTCGCTGAACGTCGCGCGGATGAAGCTGCTCGGCGCCGAGGTCATCCCGGTGAAGACCGGGTCGCGCACGCTCAAGGACGCGATCAACGAGGCGCTGCGCGACTGGGTCACCAACGCCGACACCACGCACTACCTCTTCGGCACCGCCGCCGGTCCGTCGCCGTTCCCGATGATGGTGCGCAACTTCCACCACGTCATCGGCGAGGAGGCGCGGGCCCAGATCCTGGAGAAGGCGGGCAGGCTGCCGGACGTCGTCGCGGCGTGCGTCGGCGGCGGGTCCAACGCCATCGGCATCTTCTCCGGCTTCTACGACGACCCGTCGGTGCGGCTGGTCGGCCTCGAGCCGGGCGGCGAGGGCATCGAGGGCAACCGGCACGGCGCGACGCTCACCAAGGGCAGCCCGGGCAACCTGCACGGCGCGATGTCGTACCTGCTGCAGGACGAGGACGGTCAGACGGTCGAATCGCATTCGATCTCCGCCGGGCTCGACTACCCGGGCGTCGGCCCGGAGCACGCGTGGCTCAAGGACTCCGGCCGCGCCGAGTACCGCCCGGTCACCGACGCGGCCGCGATGGACGCCTTCCGGCTGCTGTCGCGCACCGAGGGCATCATCCCGGCGATCGAATCGGCGCACGCGCTCGCCGGGGCCCTGGAACTGGGCCGCGAGCTGGGCCCGGACGGGCTGATCGTGGTCAACCTGTCGGGCCGGGGCGACAAGGACATGGACACCGCGGCCCAGTGGTTCGGGCTCGTGGACGGGGAGGGCAAGTGAGCGGCCTCGACGAGCTGTTCGCGGCGACGCGGGCGGAACACCGGGCCGCGCTGGTCGGCTACCTGCCCGCCGGATTCCCCTCCGTGGACGGGTCGAAGGACCTGCTGGCCGCGACGATCGACGGCGGAGCGGACCTGGTCGAGGTCGGCGTCCCGTACTCCGACCCGGTCATGGACGGCCCCACCATCCAGGCGGCCGCCGAATCGGCGCTCGCCAGCGGATTCCGGCTGAAGCAGCTGTTCGAGGTCGTGGAATCGGTGTCCGCGCGCGGCGGTCGCGCGGTAGTGATGACGTACTGGAACCCGGTGCACCGCTACGGGGTCGACGCGTTCGCGCGCGACCTGGCGTCGGCTGGTGGGCTGGGCCTGATCACGCCGGACCTGATCCCGGACGAGGCGGACGAGTGGATGGCCGCGTCTCAGGAGCACGGCTTGGACCGGATCTTCCTGGTCGCGCCGTCGTCGTCGGAGGAGCGCCTGGCGAAGACCACGGCGGCCTCGTCGGGCTTCGTGTACGCGACCGCGGTGATGGGCGTGACCGGCGCCCGCGACGCGGTGGGTGTGCACGCGGAGGACCTGGTGCGGCGGACCCGTGCGCACACGGAGCTGCCGATCGGCGTCGGCCTCGGGGTCCGGTCGCGCGAGCAGGCGGCGCAGGTGGCCGGGTTCGCGGACGCGGTGATCGTCGGGTCGGCGCTGGTCACAGCCGCGGCGGACGGTCCGGACGGCGTGGCGAAGCTGGCCGCGGAGCTGGCGAAGGGCGTGCGCGAGGCGGTCGCTCCGGCCTGATCGCGGGTCGGTCGCCGGAAACTGTCGGTGGTCGTTCGTACTCTCTCGGTATGCAGACCAGCGACAGCACTCTCAGTGAAGCTCCCGGATTGGCAGAAGTACTCGCCCTGCCGAACGAACAGCTCCTCGGCAATCGGATCGAAGGAGTCGATGGGACCCTGGTGATGGGTCCGGCTCCGACCGCGCTCCATCAGCAGTGGCTGCAGCGATTGCAGCTCGCAGTGGTGCCAGTCTTGCCGAAGGGCACTGAACTGCTCCCCGGCGTGGCTGTCCGCTGCGGGGAAAGCCGGTTGCTGATCCCGGACTTCGTGATCGTCACCTGCCCGGACGTCGCGACGACCTGGTACCCGGCGTCCGAGGTGTTGCTGGCCGCGGAGATCGAATCGCCCTCCACCAGGGTGCAGGACCGGATCTTCAAGAAAGCCCTCTACGCCGAAGCCCTCATCCCGTACTACCTGCTCGTCGACCCGGAGCAGGAAGCCGCCACCGTCTACGCGCTTTCCGACGGCGACTACCTGCCGCACGCGAAGAGCGAAGGCGGGGTGCTCACCCTGGCCGAACCGTTCCCCGCGGAGCTGGATCTGCGGGCTTGAGCGGCCAGTTGTACGCATCGTGTACGCCGTCCGCGCACAGTGCGGCGCATGGCTTTCGACATCGGACAAGTTCCCCGGAGGACGTTCCTGCGCGGGGCGGCCGGCGTGAGCGCTGCCGCGGCGGCGGGGCTCGTGCTGCCCGGTCTCGCGGACGCCGCCGACGCGCCGCGCATCTACAGCTGTGCCGAATGGGGTGCGCGCCCGCCCGCGGATCCGCTCACCACGCTCGACCATCCCGCCAACCGCGTGCTCATCCACCACATCGACTGCCCCAACAGCACCGACTACTCGCTCGAGCACGCGTTCCAGGTCGCGCGCGACGACCAGGCTGACCACATCGACAACAACGGCTGGTCCGACACCGGCCAGCACTTCACGGTCTCCCGCGGCGGCTACCGTCTCGAAGGCCGCCACGGCAGCCTGGACGCGTTGCGCAGCGGCAAAAAGATCGTCCGCGCGGCGCATTGCCCGGGCCAGAACGACAACGCGATCGGCATCGAGAACGAGGGCACCTACATGCAGGTCGCCCCGCCGAAGGCACAGTTCGATTCGCTGGTGGTGTTCGTGGCGTATGTGTGCCGCCAGTACGGCATCCCGGTGAAGGAAATCAAGGGACACCGCGACTTCTACAACACGGATTGCCCGGGCGACAAGCTGTACGCGATGCTGCCGGAATTGCAGTCCCGGGTGGCGGCCCTGCTTCGTTGAGCGGGTTCAGTGCAGGAAACGCATTGCCCGGCACAATTCGGCGTCCTCCAGCGACCCCAGCTCGGCCACCTCGGCGCGGCGCACGTCCGCCAACGTGGTGGCCAGCTGGGGTCCGAACGCCGTCCGCAGCACGTCGTCGGCCTCGAACGCGTCGACCGCCTCCGACAACGACTTCGGCAACCGGGCGACTCCGGCCGCGGCGGCGTCAGCAGGGGAGAGCGAGCCTGGATCCACGCTGACCGGTTCCGGCAGGCGCGCCTCGGCATCGATCCCCGCCAGTCCGGCGAAAAGCAGGCCAGCCACCACCAGGTACGGGTTCGCGGTGAGGTCGAAGCACTTCACTTCCAGATTCGCCACCGTGTCGCGCTGTCCGGCCGCGCCGCGGATCAGCCGCAGCGGTGCTTCGCGGTTTTCCAGTCCCCACGCGGTAAACACGCCTGCCCAATGGTGCGGTTCCAGTCGCAGATAGCTGACCACCGACGGCGCGCCCACCGCCAGCAACGCGGGCAACCGGCGGAAAATCCCCGCACCGAAGGATTCCGCGGTCGAGGTCAACCCGAACGCGCCGGTCCCGCCCGCGCACAGATTCCGGTCGCCGTCCCAAAGACTCAAGTGCACGTGCCCGCCATTGCCGACGCCGCCGGGTTCGAACTTCGGCGTGAACGACGCGCGCAACCCGTGCGCGGCGGTCACCGTCCGCACGGTTTCCCTTGTCAGCACGGCAAAATCGGCTGCCCGCAAGGGGTCCGTCGCCGCGATCGACAGCTCGAACTGGCCCGCCGCGTACTCCGGGTGGATCTGCTCCACCGTCACCCCGCAACGCTCCAAAGTGGACACAAGAGCACGCAGGTACTCGTGGTTCGCGCTCAACCGGGAGTATCCGTAAGCCGGTCCGGGGAGCGGGACCCCGTCCGCGTCGGTCGCGATCCACTCCAGTTCGAACGCCATCCGCGCGGTCAGGCCGCGGTCGGCGAGCTGGGCCACGGCGGTCGCGGCGAGCGCGCGCGTGTCCTGCGGGTGCGGCTGTCCGTCCTGGTCGTACCGCCACGCCGGGGCCCACGCCCAGCCGGGTTGGGCGGCGAGGACGGTAAGCGCGTCGAGGTCGGGATGCAGCCGCAGGTCGCCGACCGGGCCGAGGGAGTGCTCGCCGTTCGCGATGCTGTCGGTGCCGAGGAAGAAGTCGAAGGAATTGGACGCGCCGACGCCCCACGCCGCGACCGTCGCCAGCCTCGCCACCGGGACGGCTTTGACCCGCGAAATCCCGGAGTTGTCCACGAAACTCAGCGCGACGAGCTCGACGCCCGCTTCCTTCATCCGGCCGGCGGCGGCAGCACCGAGTTCCGCGAGCCGGTCGCGGTCGAGGTGCGAGGGGGTGGACGGCAAGGCGCGCTCCTTCGATACCGGACGAGGTTCAGCCAGTCGGCGCTGGTTGTCCGCGCCGCCTCGGATGTTCACTGTGTACTCCGCGGGGAAAGGAGCGCATCCGTGTCCGGAGACCGTCCCGAATTGCGGCGCACCCTCTCAGTCTGGCAGGCCGTCGGGTTGTCCGTCGCGCTCATGGCACCCAGCATGGCCGCGAACATCAATCCACAGCAAACAGCCGCGGCCGCCGGACGCGCGGTGCCGCTGGCGTTCCTGCTTTCGGCGGCGGGAGTGCTGCTGGTCGCGTACGGCTTCGTCCAGCTCTGCCGGCACTACCAGCACGCCGGATCGGTCTACGCTTTCGTCGGCGCGACCCTCGGCCCGCGCGCGGGCGTGGTGTCCGGGATCGGGCTTCTCGGCACGTACACCTTCTACGCCGTGGTCACCAGTTCCGCCGCGGGCGTGCTGGGCACGGCGTTCCTGACGCAGGTCGGGATCTGGCCGCATCCGCCGTCGTGGGGGCCGTTCGTGCTGACCGCGGTCGCGCTGATCGGCAGCTGGCTGCTCGCGGTCGCCCCGGCCCGCCGCGGCACCAGCACGCTGCTCGCCGTCGAGGGCGCGACCATCGCGCTCATCCTGCTGGTCACCGTGGTCATCCTGGTCCGCTTGATCGCGGGCGACGCCCCCAGCGGCCGCTTCACCCTCCAGGTTTTCGTGCCGGACACCGGAATCTCCGGCATTTTCCTCGGCGCGGTGTTCGGTTTCCTGTCGTTCGCCGGGTTCGAGGCCGCCGCGACGCTCGGCGAGGAAACCCGAGACCCGCGCCGCAACATCCCGCGCGCGATCCTCGGCACGGCCATCTTTGGCGGCGCCTACTTCGTCCTCGTGACCGCCGTCGAGATGATGGCCTTCGGCGGCAACGCCACCGCGTTCCACGACTCCCCATCGCTGCTGGGCGACCTGGGCAGCCGCTTCGTCGGCCCGTGGGTCGGCGACGTCATCAGCGCGGGTGCCGCGATCAGCGCGTTCGGCTGCTGCCTGGCCTGCGTGGTCGGCGGCTCGCGCTTGCTGTTCGCCCTCGGCCGCGACGCTTTCGACGGCCGCGGCATCGGCCGGATCTCCGCCAAGGGCATCCCCGCCGTCGCGGTAACCGTGGTCGCACTCGCGGCGGCGCTGATCATCTTGGTGTGCGCGGTGTTCTTCGGCGCGACCGCGGACGACACCTTCTCGTGGGCCGGATCCATCGGAACCCTGCTGTTGCTGGTGATCTACCTGCTCACCACAGTCGGCGCGATCCTGCTGTTGTTCGTCCGGCGACGGATGCGCGTGCCGTGGTGGCATCTGGTGTTCCCGATCGGTGCACTGGTGCTGCTCGGCTACACCGTGTATGTCAACGTCGTGCCGTACCCGACCGAGGGCCCGCCGCGATGGTTCCCGGTGGTAGCGGGCGGGGTGCTGGTGCTGGCTGTGGTCGTGGTGGCGTTGGCGCCCGGATTCGCCCGTAGGGTGGGGGAGAGGCTCGCTGAAGGAGAGGCATGACCCTGAGCAGTGCCGGGTCTGGTCGTTGCGCTAGAAGCGTTCGCCGCACTCGTGGCACTTGTTGTCTGTCGGCGTTGCGGTGGCACGGCACCCTTTGCATGCGAGGCGTATCTGTGTCGGCGGGGGAGGCGGACCTGGGCGGGCGAAGCCCGGTTCCTGGCGCAACCAATTGGTGAACAGATACAAGGGATTGATGCCGGTTTGGTCCTCGGGGTGATAGCGGCGCTGGTAACCGCGGCTTCGGAGTCGGGGCCTCGCCGCGCTCATTGCGTATCCAGCCCGGTGCAACCGCTGCACCATTCGACACCGGCGAATCCGGTCGAGGCGAGTTCGTCGCGTTCGTGGCGCTCCGGGTAGGCGTCATCGACCGAGCACCATGGGATCAGCCACCGAACAGACGGGTCGGCCAACTCTCGTTTCCCGTAGCGATGCACTGTCCGCCGGAACGCGGCGGTCGGGTCAGCGTGCACTCGCAACGCCAGATCCGACGTGTGCGTCGCATGAGTGCGTATTTCCCCGGCTCGCACGCGCCCTGTTCGCTTGGTCATGATCTCAACGTTCGACTACGGACGGCGCCGGACCCATCCCTCAACGGGTATCTCACCTTGAGAAGTACCATCGTGAGATGGCCGAGCCGAACCCCAGAGGCGGACCGCTGGCGTTGCCGGACTGGGCGTGGCGACGCTCCGACGTGCGGGATGCTCTGAAGGCACGCGACATCGGCGCATTGCTGCAAGCTGTGCAGCGCTACACCGGCGCGAGCCAAAGCCGGATCGCTGTCGCCGTCGGACTGTTGCAAGGCCGCGTGTCGGAGATCGTGCGCGGCAGCCGGACCGTGACCGCTCTGCAGCTGTTCGAACGGATCGCTGACGGGCTGGAGATGCCCGACGACGCGCGAATGCTGCTCGGCCTGGCACCCGTCCACCCGGCTGGGCTCGACCACCTCGGTGCGAGCGGGCGGGCCGAGATCCTGGCTGTGTTCCCCTCGCAGTCCAGGGCGCGGCCGGAGATCGAGCAGAGGGCCGGCGAAGCGACCGAAGTCGATGTGCTGGCCGTGCGCGGGCTCGGCATCCTCGGCATGAACGACTCGCTGTTGCGCACCCACGTCCGGCAACGCGCGGCGTCTGTGCGGGTGCTCCTGCTCGATCCCGACGGAGAGGCGGCGGAGCGTCGCGCTGCTGAGATCGGCGAGAAATGGGGCAGCTTCTCCGCCGGAATCCGGCTGTCGATCGAACTGCTGCACGACCTCGCCGACGAGGGGGCGGAAGTCGAGGCGCACACCTATGACGTGTTGCCGACGTGGCGGGTGATCGGCCTGGACTCGACGTTGTTCGTGTCGGCGTTCGGCAACAGCCACGAGGGGCACACGTCGCCGATGTACAAGATCACCGGGTCGCCGCATGGCGCACTCCACCGCGGCTTCCGTAGGTTCATGGACGAGCTGCGGCGGACCGCACGCCGCGTCGTCTAGGGAGGTGCCGAGTGTCGATAGAGGCTGAGCTGACCGCCGTCGTCCGGAACCCCGATCGCGTGCGGGCGGAGCTTGCCGAACGGGCCAAGCCGGTGCGCTCGGTCTACGCTGACACCTACTATGACCGTCCTGACCACTCGATGGATCGGGATGGCTACGAGTTGCGCGTGCGCACCATCACGACCGGCAGGCAGCAGCGAACCGTGGTGACCTACAAAGAGCCGCCGGTGGACGCGTCCTCGCGGTCCAAGCCGGAGCACGAGACGGCCGCCGACGATCCCGCGGTCATGGCGACGATCTTCGACGCGCTGGGGTTGGTGGAGCTGGTCTCACTCGAAAAGCGTTGCGAGAACTACAGTTTCACCGCTGATGGGCGGGAAATGCTTGCCACCGTCGTCACGGTCCCTGAGCTGGCCGGGCAGACGTTCATCGAACTGGAAACGATGGCCGAGCGAGACGAGTTGCCGGAAGCGCTGCGGTCGCTGCGCGAGGTGCTCGACGGGCTCGGCGTCGGCGAGGACGACGCGGTCGAGCAGTCCTATACCGACATGGTGATGAAGGCCCGGGGCGACTAGGCCAGCGGGCGTGGTGGTCGTGCTGGCTGTCGCGTTGGCGCCCGGATTCGCCCGTAGGGTGGGGGAGAGGCTCGCTGAAGGAGAGGCATGACCGATCTGCTGGATTTCGTCGCGGACCTGCCGCTGGTCGATCACCACTGCCACGGCGTGCGCACCGGCGGCGTCGACCGCGACGGGTTCGAGCGGATGCTGACCGAGGCGGACAGCGTGTCGACGCTGGGGACGTCGCTCTTCGATTCGCTCATCGGTCTCGCCGTGCGCGAACGCTGTGCGCCGATCCTCGACCTGCCGAAACACGCCCCGGCCGACGAGTATCTCGCGCGCCGTGACGAACTGGGTGCGCAAGAGGTCAACCGGCGGTTCCTTCGCAGCACCGGCAGCACGGATTACTTGCTGGACGGCGGTTTCCTCCCCGAATCCCTCACCACCACGCCAGACTTCGCCGCACTGGCCGACGCCCGCGCGCACGACATCGTCCGGCTCGAACAGGTCGCCGAAGACGTCATCCGCGGCACCAGCGCCACTGGTTTCGCCGAGGACTTCGCTGCCGAGCTCGACCGTCGCACCGCCACCGCGGTAGGCGTGAAGTCGATCGCGGCGTACCGGGTCGGGCTGGAGCTGTCCGGGGAACGTCCGGCTCCGGCCGAGGTCGAAGCCGCCGCCGGACGCTGGCTGTCCCGGATCGAGGCGGGCGAACCGGTCCGGCTGGCTGACGAGGTGCTGCACCGCCACCTGATCTGGGCCGGTATCGACCGGCGGCTGCCCGTGCAATTCCACGTCGGCTACGGAGACTCCGACATCGACCTCCACCGCTGCGATCCCTTGCGGCTCACCGGTTTGCTGCGCGCGACCCGCGACGCGGGCGTCCCGGTCCTGCTGCTGCACAACTACCCGTTCCACCGCAACGCCGCCTACCTGGCGCAAGTCTTCGAGCACGTTTTCGTCGACGTCGGCCTCGTCACCCACAACGCGGGCTTCCGCGCCCCCGCGATCCTGGCCGAGACGCTGGAACTCGCGCCGTTCGGGAAGCTGCTGTTCTCCACGGACGCGTTCGGCCTGGCCGAGCTGTATCACCTGGGCACCGCGCTGTTCCGGCAAGGACTGTCCGACTTCCTCCGCACCGCCCTCGCCGCCGACGCACTGTCCGAAGTAGACGCGATCCGGCTGGCCCGCCTGGCTGGCCACGAGAACGCGGCCCGGATTTACCGGCTGGAGCGGAAATGAAGGACCTGGTCGAGGCTTGGCGCGCGGCGTTGGCCGAGGAACTGCCCGCTGCGGTCGAGTTGCGGCACCGGATTCACGCCGACCCGCGCGCGTCCGGCGACGAAGACGACACCGCGCGGATCGTGTCGGCGGCGTTAGGCGAAGGCGAGCGAGTGGCCAAGACCGGGCGGCTGATCGAGATCGCCGCACCGCACCCCGGCCCAGCCGTAGCGTTGCGTGCCGAACTCGACGCGCTGCCGGTAATAGAGCGCACCGGCGTCGAATGGGCCGCGAAAACCGGCCTCATGCACGCCTGCGGCCACGACGTCCACCTCGCCGCCTTGACCGCGGTCTGCCGAGCGGCGCGGCGCGTCGAACTCCCGCGCCCGCTGTACGCGATCCTGCAACCGCGTGAGGAAACGTCGCCGTCCGGAGCGCTGGACCTGGTCGAATCGGGCATTCTGGAGGAGCGCGGCGTCGACACCGTCATCGGCGCGCACGTCCAGCCGCGGCTGCCGTACGGCGTCGTTTCGGCCGCGCCGGGGCCGGTGAACGCGTCCACGGACGAGTTCGAGGTCGTGGTGCACGGCGAAGGCGGGCACGCGGGGTATCCGCATTTGCTGCGCGACCCGGTGCTGGCGCTCAGCCAACTGGTGGTGAGCCTGCAGCAGATCGCGAGCCGCCGGATCGACCCGATGCACGGTGCGGTCTGCACGATCGGCAGGCTCAGCGCGGGCACCGCGGCGAATGTCGTGCCGAATTCGGCGTCCGCGTTCGGCTCGCTGCGGCTGATGCGCGCGAGCGACCGCGAACGTGCGCTGGAGGCGCTCGACGAGGTCGTGCACGCCACCGCCCGCGCGTACGGCTGCACTGCCGACCTCCGGATCAGCCCGTGCGAACCGGTCCTGGTCAACGATCCGGCGCTGGCCGCTGCCGCACGGACCTGGCTCGAACGCGGCGGCGCGGACGTGGACGTCGATTTCCGGTCTTTCGGCGCGGACGATTTCGCGCATTACTGCGGCGACGGCGTCCGCGGCCTGATGCTGTTCGTCGGACTCGGCGAGACCGCGGGCGCGCCCAGCCTGCACGGCGAAACGTTCCTGCCCGAGGACGCGGCGGTCGGCCAGGTCGCGGACGCGCTGCTCGCCGGATACCTGGCCGCGGCCTCGGACCTGGAGTACCCGGAGGCGGCCGTGACCGGGCTGTGACCGGGTCTTGACTAAGGGTTCCGCGGCACCGGGACCACGACCGGGGCCCGACGCGCTACGGTGGCCGCGTGTACTCCGCAGCATTCCTGGCCACGATCCCGAGCCCCGACCAAGGCGTCTGGCACCTGGGCCCGATCCCGATCCGGGCGTACGCGCTCTGCATCATCGCCGGCATCATCGTCGCGATCTGGTGGGGCGAGCGGCGCTGGGAGGCCCGGGGCGGCACCAAGGGCACGGTGCTCGACATCGCGGTGTTCGCGGTGCCGTTCGGCCTGGTCGGCGGCCGGCTCTACCACGTCATCACCGACCCGGAGCTGTACTTCACCGAGGGCAAGAACCCCTGGAACGCCTTCGCGATCTGGGACGGCGGGCTCGGCATCTGGGGCGCGGTCGCGCTCGGCGCCGTCGGCGCGCTGATCGCCTGCCGCCGCCGGGGGATCCCGCTGCCCGCGATGGCCGACGCGATCGCGCCCGGCATCATCGTCGCGCAGGCGATCGGGCGGCTCGGCAACTACTTCAACCAGGAGTTGTACGGCGCGCACACCGACCTGCCGTGGGGCCTGGAGATCTACCAGCGCTTCGACCCGGCCACCGGCGCCCCGGACGCCCTCGGCGGCGTCGCGACCGGGCACATCCCGCTGCCGGAAAGCCCGGTGCACCCAACGTTCCTGTACGAGCTGATCTGGAACCTGCTGATCGCCCTGCTCGTGGTGTGGGCGGACCGCAAGTTCAAGCTCGGCCACGGCCGCGCGTTCGCGCTCTACGTCGCGGGCTACACCGTCGGCCGCGGCTTGATCGAGCTGATGCGCACCGACACCGCCAACCACATCCTCGGCCTGCGGGTCAACGTGTGGACCTCGATCCTGCTGTTCATCGGCGCGATGGCGTACTTCGTCGTCGCGGCCAAACGCGGTCCGCGCGAGGCCCCGGAGACGTTGCGCAGCAAGGGAGACGAGCGGAACGCCGCCGTCGAGTCCGAATCGGGCGACGCGGGGGAGAAGCCGGAACCGGACGAGAAGGCCGCGGAGGACACTGTGGACGCCGGTTCTTCCCCAGCCGAGAACGGCAAGTCCGAGAAGTCTTAGGCGCAGAGCCGGAAAAGAGGTCCCCGCCCGGATTGGGCGGGGACCTCTTTTCGTGTGGTCGGCCGAGGTTCGTGAAGGGAACCCTGACGGAATCAGAGTCCCTCAGGGTTCCCCTCACGGACGTCCTCGGAGCGCGGCACCGGGGTTCAGCTGAGGAACGAACCGCCGAAGTAGTCGTCGTCATTGCCGGAGTCCTGACGCCGGGCACGGCGGCCCGACGACGGCGGCGGCTGCGGTGCCGACCGCTTCGGCCGGTCGCCTCGATTGGCGAGCGGATCGGCGAAATCGTCCTCCGGCTCCGGTTCCGGGGCGCGATGCCGAGGCGGAGCGGGCGGTGCTTCCTTCTCCGGAGGCGGAGCCGGCGCCGGGGGCGGGGGCGGGGGCGGCGGAGTCCGGTCGACGAGCGGATTGTCGTTCGAGTATTCCGCGGGCTCCGGCGCGGGCGGGGGCGGCGGCTGTGGACGGCCGCTGGACGCCAGGGGGTCCGCGGCGGAGAACCCGGCGGGCTTGTCCGGCGTGTCCGGATACGTCGACCTTCCGGTGTCCGACAACGGGTTCCCGGCGCCGCCGGTGCGCGCCTCGAGGATCTCCTCGGGGCTCTGGCCCTCCTCCAGTTCCTCGAGGATGTCCTTGGCCTCGCTGAGCTTCTCGTCGGCGAGCGCGCGGACCTCGGGGTCGGCGAACGCCCGGCCGGCGGCGACGTCCTCCCAGGAGAATTCGCCCGCTTCGACCTTCCGCTTGACCAGCCGCAGCTGAGCGGGCGCGTCCGGACGCGAGGCGGCCCGCTTGATCGCCTCGATCCGTTCCGGGGTGTCGGTTTTGGGCAGCGGGCGGAGCTTGATCTTCTCCAGGTCCTTCAGCAGCTGCTGGGACTTGCGGACCGTCCGGTCGAGCGCGGCCTCGGCCTCCCGCAGCTCGGGCGTCTTCCACGAATCGTCCGCGGTGACGGGATAGGACATCTCGGCAGTTCCTCCTTAGTCGATGCGGCCGTGGATCCGGCCGCTCGCCGAGCGCCGGGGCGGATGGGACGGCGGATGGTTCGCGGGCGGGTGGTTCGGCTGGGACGGCGGGTGGCTGGGCTGCTGGGGCGGCTGGTGGTGCTGCTGGTTCTGCGGGGGCTGGTGCTGCGGACCGTCCGGTTCGGACCGCTGGTTCTGCCCGCGCTCGCCGGAACCCTGCGACCGGTCGCCCTCGTCGCCGGAGCGGCGGTCGCCGTTCCCCTCGTCGCCGGACGTGCGGTCGCCTTCGTCGTCTCCGCCTTCGCGCGAGCGCCGGTTTTCCGCGTGCGCCTCGCGCGACTCGTGGACGCCGTCCTTGCCCGCCTGCACGGCGTCCTTGGCGTCCTGGCCGATGCCCTTGGCGTTGTCCTTGATGTCGCCGACGTCGCCGCCGATGTTCTTCGCGATGTCGACGAGATCGCCGATGCTGCCGACGTCCTTGATCTTCTGCAGCTGCGACCCGATGTCCTTGATCGAGTTCCAGATGTCCTGGACCTTCGTGATGATGTCCTGGATCATCTCGATGATCGAGATCAGGGCGTTGATCAGCGGGAGCAGTTCGCTGAACGCGGTGATCGCGTCGGCGATCCAGCCCGCGATCGGGACGCACGCCTCCGCGGCCATCACCAGCAGCCGGTCGATCAGGCTCTTCAGCAGGTCGAGCGCCTTGGCCGCGAGCTTCTTCGACGTGTCCGACAGGAGGTCGAAACCCTTGGCGATCAGCGACGCGATCCCGGCCTCGGCGGCGAGCCCGGCCCGCCACCCGGCCTGCACGTAGGCCTTGTGCTCCAAGGAAGCCATGCCGTGCCAGGAATCGCTGACGGTCTTCTCGTTGGCGACCATCACCTCGGAGAACGCCTTCATCGCCTCGGAGATGTTGCGCCACGCCTCGGCGTCGGCCGACATCTTCGAGAAATCGCCGGTGAGCGGTTCGATGAACTGCTGGGTGAGCGTGGTGCCGGTGAACTTCTGGTACACCCACTCGACGGCCATCACCTCGACGCCGGCGTCCTGCACCAGCGCCTGGATGTCCTCGCCGGAGGTGTCTTCCGGCGGCTGCAGCAGTTCGACGATCGAATCGCCGCGGTCGAAGTCGCCGGTGCCGCCGGGAACCCCGCCGGGCTCACCGCCCGAAGCCCCGGTGCCGCCCTCGCCGCCGTTGCCGCCGCCTTCGCTGCCGGAACCGCCCTCGTCGCCGCCTTCGCCGCCCCCGTCACCGCCTTCGTCGCCGGAGCCGCCCTCGTCGCCGCCCCGGCCGCCGCCTTCGTCGCCGCCCTCGTTGCCGCGGTCGCGGCCCCGCTCGTCGCCGCCTTCTCCGCCGCCGTCCCGGCCATCCCGGCCGTCGCCGCCGTCCTGACCGTCACGGCCGTCGCGACCGTCGCGGCCGTCACGACCATCCCGACCGTCACGGCCGTCTCGGCCGTCGCGACCGTCCCGGCCGTTGCCGTCGCCGGAGTTTCCCCCGGTGCCGCTCGGATGCGTCCCGTCGTCCCCTCCGGACGGACGGCGTCCGTCCGGGCCGGTGCCGGGGTGCTGGTTCCCTCCCGGATGGGTGGGCTGATGGCCGCCGGGAGGCGGCTGGTTGCCGGGATGCGGCTGGTTTCCCGGATGCGGCTGGTTCCCGGGGTGCGGCTGGTTGCCGCCGGGATGGGACGGCGGATGCGTCGTCCCCGATCCCCCGGAGTGGTGGCCGCCGCCGTGGCCGCCGCCATGCCCTCCGCCGTGCCGTGCCATGTCTTTTCCCCCTCGTCAGAACCGTGCGGTGCGGATGCGCATCAGGCCGCGCCGCGGCCGGAGTCGATGCCGTCGAACTGGTCGATGAACTGCTGGAGCAGCTGCGCGGAATTGGCGTCGTGGTGCGCGTAGGCCTGCGCCGCCTGCTTGACCCCGTCCGACAGCGAGGTCAGCCGCGAGTGGCCGAAGTCGAGCGTTCCGCCGTAGAGGTTCGCGACCAGCTGCACCACCGGCTGCAGCACCACGAACAGGCCGGTGAACCCGGACGTGTCGCACGCGGTGGAGCGCATGTAGTCGTTGATCTTGCTGATCTTCTCGTGGAGGCTGTCGAGCACCTCGGCGTACTGGTTCATCGTCTCGACGTCGACTTCTATGCCGGACATGAAAGAAACCGCCCTCCCCGTGAGCTATTCGGTTGCCGAACACTATGGCAACCGACGATCACCGGGCGTGGGCGGTTCCCCGAAATTTGTGCGATTACCTGGGAAGATCGGGCGAAGGGGACGAAGCGGGCGCATCGACTTCGTCACGTGCCGGGTGCGCGAGGCGGCCCCGGGGCTTATGCTTCGCGGACCGAAGCATCTCAGGACCCATCCGGAACTATGTCGTTCCGCGCTGCCGGATCGTTACCGTTCTTCCCCGTTCGGGGAGCTCCGAGGCGCTGCTGGGGTGTTTCCCAGGTGTTAAAGTCGCGCTAACAAGCGGGCCATCGTCGTCCCGTGCGCTCCCCGCGGCCGGTTCGCCGGCCACCGCACGAAACGACGAAGGAGGTCCCTTTTCCATGATCTTCTCCGCCATCCCCGGCAAGCAGGGTCTGTACGACCCGGACACCGAGCAGGATTCCTGCGGCGTCGCCATGGTCGCCGACGTCCAGGGCCGCCGCACGCACGGCATCGTCACCGACGGTCTCGCCGCGCTCACGAATCTCGACCACCGCGGAGCCGCGGGAGCCGAGCCGACGAGCGGCGACGGCGCCGGGATCCTGCTGCAGCTGCCCGACGAACTGCTGCGCGCCGAGGCGGGTTTCCCGTTGCCTCCCACCGGCGCCTACGCCGCCGGGATCGCTTTCCTGCCCTCCGACGACGAGCAGCGCCGCAAGGCGATCGGGCTCGCCGAACGGATCGCGGCCGAGGAAGGGCTCGCCGTCCTCGGCTGGCGCGAGGTCCCGGTGGACGCCGACGGCGCGGACATCGGCCCCACCGCGCGTTCGGTGATGCCGCGCTTCGCGATGCTGTTCGTGTCGTCCCCGCACGGCGAAACCGGCCTGGAGCTGGACCGGCTGGCCTTCTGCCTGCGCAAGCGCGTCGAGCACGAGAGCCTCGCTTCCGGCTGCGGCACGTACTTCCCGTCGCTGTCCGCGCGCACGATCGTCTACAAAGGCATGCTCACTCCCGAGCAGCTGCCGCGGTTCTTCCCCGATCTGCGCGATTCCCGGCTCGCGAGCGCGATCGCGCTCGTGCACTCCCGGTTCTCCACCAACACTTTCCCGTCGTGGCCGCTCGCGCACCCGTTCCGGTTCGTGGCCCACAACGGCGAGATCAACACGATCCGCGGCAACCGCAACCGGATGCGCGCCCGCGAGGCGCTGCTCGAATCCGATCTGCTCCCGGGCGATCTTTCCCGGCTGTACCCGATCTGCTCGGCCGACGCGTCGGACTCGGCGTCCTTCGACGAGGTGCTGGAGCTGCTCCACCTCGCGGGCCGCTCGCTGCCGCACGCGGTGCTGATGATGATCCCGGAGGCGTGGGAGAACCACACCTCGATGGATCCGGAACGGCGCGCTTTCTACCAGTTCCACGCCAGCCTGATGGAGCCGTGGGACGGCCCGGCGTGCGTCACCTTCACCGACGGCACGCTCGTCGGCGCGGTGCTCGACCGCAACGGGCTGCGCCCGGCGCGCTGGTGGCGCACCGCCGACGACCGCGTGGTGCTCGCCAGCGAGGCCGGAGTCCTCGACGTGGCACCGGAAAACGTCGTCGCGAAGGGCCGGTTGCAGCCGGGCCGGATGTTCCTCGTGGACACCGCCGCGGGCCGGATCGTGGACGACGAAGAGGTCAAGTCCGCGCTGGCGCGCAAGCAGCAGTACAGCGACTGGCTGCACGCCGGCCTGCTGAAGATCGCCGAGCTGCCCGACCGCGACCACGTCGTGCAGAGCCACGATTCGGTGCTGCGCCGCCAGCTCGCTTTCGGCTACACCGAAGAAGAACTGAAGATCCTGCTCGCGCCGATGGCCGCCAACGGGGCCGAGCCGATCGGGTCGATGGGGTCGGACACCCCGGTAGCGGTGCTCTCCAAGCGTTCCCGGCTGCTGTACGACTATTTCAAGCAGAACTTCGCGCAGGTGACCAACCCGCCGCTGGACGCGATCCGCGAAGAGCTGGTCACGTCGATGAGCCGGATCATGGGTCCGGAGCGCAACCTGCTCGCGCCGGGGCCCGCGTCGTGCCGGCACCTGAACCTCCCGTATCCGGTGATCGACAACGACGAGCTGGCCAAGCTCATCCACATCAACGACGACGGCGATCTGCCCGGTTTCGCCTGCACTGTCCTTTCCGGACTGTACGAAGTGGACGGCGGGGCGGACGCGCTCGCGGCGGCGATCGAGCGGGTGCGGCGCGACGCGTCCGAGGCGATCGCGGCGGGCGCGCGCACGCTCGTGCTGTCCGACCGCGATTCCGACCACCGGATGGCGCCGATCCCGTCGCTGCTGCTGGTTTCCGCGGTGCACCACCATCTCGTGCGCACCAAGGAACGGCTGCGCGTCGCGCTGGTCGTGGAGACCGGCGACGCCCGCGAGGTGCACCACATCGCGCTGCTGCTGGGCTACGGCGCGGCGGCGGTGAACCCGTATCTGGCCTTCGAAACCATCGAAGACATGATCAGCCAGGGCGCGATCACCGGCATCGAGCCGGCGAAGGCGGTCCGCAGCTACGTGCAGGCGCTCGTCAAGGGCGTCTTGAAGATCATGTCCAAGATGGGCATTTCGACGGTCGGCGCGTACACCGCGGCGCAGGTCTTCGAATCCCTTGGCCTGAGCCAGGAACTGCTCGACGAGTACTTCACCGGAACGTCGTCGAAGCTCGGCGGCGTCGGGATGGAGGTGCTCGCCGAGGAGGTCGCGGTACGGCACCGCCGGGCGTACCCGGACAACCCGACCGACCGGGTCCATCGTGGACTCGACACCGGAGGCGAGTACGCGTACCGCCGCGAGGGCGAGCTGCACCTGTTCACGCCGGAGACGGTGTTCCTGCTGCAGCACGCGTCGAAGACCGGGCGCGACGAGGTGTACCGCAAGTACACCGAAGAGGTGCACCGGCTCTACCGCGAGGGCGGCACGCTGCGCGGGCTGTTCAAGTTCCGCGACGGCGCACGCGAGCCGATCCCGCTGGACGAGGTCGAACCCGCGTCGGCGATCCTGCGCCGGTTCAACACCGGGGCGATGTCGTACGGCTCGATTTCGGCGGAGGCGCACGAAACCCTCGCCATCGCGATGAACCGCATCGGCGGCCGGTCCAACACCGGCGAAGGCGGAGAGGACCCGGAGCGGCTCTACGACCCGCAGCGGCGCAGCGCGATCAAGCAGGTCGCGTCGGGCCGGTTCGGCGTCACGAGCGAGTACCTGGTGAACGCCGACGACATCCAGATCAAGATGGCGCAGGGCGCGAAGCCGGGCGAGGGCGGGCAGCTGCCGCCGAACAAGGTGTACCCGTGGATCGCCCGCACGCGGCATTCGACGCCGGGCGTTGGGCTGATTTCCCCGCCGCCGCACCACGACATCTACTCCATCGAGGACCTGGCGCAGCTGATCCACGACCTCAAGAACGCCAACGAGCAGGCCCGCATCCACGTGAAGCTGGTGTCCTCGCTGGGCGTCGGCACGGTCGCGGCGGGCGTGTCCAAGGCGCACGCGGACGTCGTGCTCATTTCCGGGCACGACGGCGGCACCGGCGCGTCGCCGATGAACTCGCTCAAGCACGCGGGCACGCCGTGGGAGATCGGGCTCGCCGAAACGCAGCAGACGTTGCTGCTCAACGGTTTGCGCGACCGGATCACGGTGCAGGTGGACGGTGCGATGAAGACCGGCCGCGACGTCGTGATCGCGGCGCTGCTCGGCGCCGAGGAGTACGGCTTCGCGACCGCGCCGCTGGTGGTCGCGGGCTGCATCATGATGCGTGTCTGTCACCTCGACACGTGCCCGGTCGGCGTCGCCACGCAGAGCCCGGAGCTGCGCAAGCGCTACACCGGACAGGCCGACCACGTCGTGCGGTACTTCGAGTTCGTCGCCGAAGAAGTGCGGGAAACCCTGGCACAGCTGGGATTCCGCACGCTCGACGAGGCGATCGGGCACGCCGAGATGCTCGACACCGACGAGGCCGTGCAGCACTGGAAGGCCTCCGGGCTCGACCTCAGCCCGGTCTTCGAGATGCCCGCGGAGACGCCGTACGGCGGTGCGAAGCGACGCGTGCGCGAGCAGGACCACGGCTTGGCGCACGCACTCGACCGCACGCTCATCCAGCTCGCCGAGGCGGCGCTGGAGGACGCGCATCCGGTGCGCCTGGAACTGCCGGTGCGCAACGTGAACCGCACCGTCGGCACACTGCTGGGCTCGGAGATCACCCGCCGCTACGGCGGCGAGGGCCTGCCCGAGGGCACGATCCACGTGCGGCTCACCGGTTCGGCCGGGCAGTCGCTCGGCGCGTTCCTGCCGCGCGGCATCACGCTGGAAATGGTCGGCGACGCCAACGACTACGTCGGCAAGGGCCTCTCCGGCGGCCGGATCGTGGTCCGCCCGCATCCGGAAGCGAGCTTCGCCGCCGAACAGCAGACGATCGCGGGCAACACGCTGGCCTACGGCGCGACGTCGGGCGAGCTGTTCCTGCGCGGGCAGGTCGGCGAGCGGTTCTGCGTCCGCAACTCCGGCGCGACAGTCGTGGCCGAGGGCGTGGGCGACCACGCGTTCGAGTACATGACCGGCGGCCGCGCGGTGGTGCTCGGCCCGACCGGGCGGAACCTGGCGGCCGGCATGTCCGGCGGCAGCGCGTACGTGCTCGACCTGGACCCGGCGAAGGTCAACCGGGAGATGGTGGACCTGCTTCCGCCCGCTCCCGAGGATCTGGCCTGGCTCAAGCAGATCGTGCAGCAGCACCACGACCTCACCCGCTCGGCCGTGGCCGCGTCGCTCCTGGGCGACTGGACCCGGCGCGCGGCGGCGTTCACCAAGGTGATGCCGCGCGACTACCAGCGGGTCCTCGATGCGGCGAAGGCAGCGCGCGCTGCCGGCCGCGATGTCGACGAAGCGATCATGGAGGCGGCTCGTGGCTGACCCCACCGGTTTTCTGAAGCACGAACGGCAAGAACCGAAGAAGAAGTCCTACGAGGAACGGCTTTCCTCGTGGGGCGAGGTCTACGCGGACGTCGCGCCCGAAGAGCGCAACGAGCAGGTGCGCACGCAGGCGTCGCGCTGCATGGACTGCGGCATCCCGTTCTGCCACTCCGGCGGTTCCGGCTGTCCGCTGGGCAATCTGATCCCGGAATGGAACGACCTCGTCCGCCGCGGCGACTGGACGGCGGCCAGCGATCGCTTGCACGCCACCAACAACTTCCCGGAGTTCACCGGGAAGCTGTGCCCCGCGCCGTGCGAGGCGGGCTGCGTGCTGTCGATCTCGCCGCTGTCCGGCGGGCCGGTGGCGATCAAGCGCGTCGAGGAGACGATCGCGGCGCAGTCGTGGGAAGCCGGATACGTGCAGCCGCAGGTCTCCGAGGTGTCCTCGGGCCGCAAGGTGGCCGTCGTCGGCTCCGGCCCGGCCGGGCTCGCCGCGGCGCAGCAGCTGACCCGCGCGGGCCACGAGGTCACCGTGTTCGAACGGGACGACCGGCTCGGCGGCCTGCTGCGGTACGGGATTCCCGAGTTCAAAATGGAGAAGAAGGTCCTCGACCGGCGCCTCGCGCAGCTGCGCAAGGAGGGCACGAAGTTCGTCACCGGCTGCGAGGTCGGCGTCGACCTGTCGGTGGAAGACCTGCGCGCGCAATACGACGCGGTCGTGCTCGCCGTCGGCGCCCTGCGCGGCCGCGACGACCGCACCACGCCGGGCCGATCGCTGCAGGGCATCCACCTGGCGATGGAACACCTGGTGCCCGCCAACAAGTTCGTGGAGGGCGACGGCCCGTCCCCGGTCGACGCGAACGGCAAGCACGTCGTGATCATCGGCGGCGGCGACACCGGCGCGGACTCCTACGGCACCGCCACCCGGCAGGGCGCGCTGTCGGTCACGCAGCTCGACCAGTACCCGACGCCGCCGGAAATCCGCGACGACGAGCGTTCGCCGTGGCCGACCTGGCCCTACATCCTGCGCACCTACCCGGCGCACGAGGAGGCGGGCGAGCGGAAGTTCGCGGTGGCGGTCAAGCAGTTCGTCGACGACGGCAACGGCCACGTCAAAGCCGTGGAACTGCAGGAAGTCCGCGTGCAGAAGGACCCGGAAACCGGCCGCCGCGAGGTCATCCCGGTGAACGACGCGGTCGAAACGCTGCCCGCGGACCTGGTCCTGCTGGCGATCGGCTTCGAAGGCGTCGAGGAAATGCCGCTGCTGGAAGGCCTCGACCTGACCCTGACCCGCCGCGGCACCCTGTCGTGCGGCGCGGACTGGCAGACGGAAACCCCCGGGGTCTTCGTCTGCGGCGACGCCCACCGCGGCGCGTCGCTGGTCGTGTGGGCCATCGCGGAAGGCCGCTCGGTGGCGGCCGCGGTGGACACCTTCCTGACCGGCGCTTCGGACCTCCCCGCTCCGGTGCACCCGACCGCATTGCCGCTCGCGGTGGTGTGATCGGCTCGAGCTCGGGCCCCGGCGCAACGGCGCGCCGGGGCCCGTTTCTTTACGCTGGAGAGCGTGCGAATCGGTGAATTAGCCCGGAAGACCGGGGTCAGCGCCCGCTCGCTGCGGTACTACGAGCAGCAGGGCCTGGTGCACAGCACCCGGTCCGCGGGCGGGCAGCGGCATTACCTGGCGACCGAGGTCGAACGGGTCGAACTGATCCGCCGGTTGTTCGCCGCGGGCTTGCACAGCAAGGTGATCGCCCGGCTGCTGCCCTGCGTGCACAGCGACGACGCGGCCGTCATCGAAGACGCTTTCACCACCATGGTGTCCGAACGCGACCGGCTGACCGCCGACATCGCCCGCCTCGCCGACGCCCGCGCCGCGCTGGACGTGCTGATCGAGGCGAACACGCGGTATCGGCAGGGCGCGGGCAGTTCGTGCTAGACGGTGATGACGAGCTTGCCCGCGGCGTGCCGGGACTCGACCAGCGCCAACGCTTCATGGGCCCGTGCGAGCGGATAGGTCCCGGTGATGTTCGGATCGAGCCGCCCTTCGGCCATCAGATCAGCGACGCGTTCCAGACTCGCCCGATCGAGCCGACGACGGACGAACTCGCCGCCGAGTTCGGTCACCGACGGATCTCCGACCGCGACGAGCTTCTTCCCTAACGGCGCGACGTCGCGAAGGGACTGGCCGCCAACGGTGTCGACCACGGCGTCGAAACTGCCCTCGACGCTTTCCGTCGTGTAGTCGACGAACGCAGCGCCGTACTTCGCCGCGAGAGGCCGCTTGGCCGTGCTGCCCGTGCCTGTAACGACGAGCCCCCGGTCCCGCGCCAGCTGCGCCAACGCGATGCCGACGCCCCCGCCGATCCCGTTCACCAGAAGCGACGCGCCCTTCGGCAGATCGAGCTGGTCGAGCACGTCCAGCGCCGTGGTGCCCGCGACGGGAATGGTCGCCGCCCAGGTCCACGGGAGAGCGTCGGGAATGCGAGCGGTGGACTCGCCGAGCAGCAGCGTCGTTTCCGCGTACGTCCCCGCGCCGGTCAGCGCGAACCCGGTGACCCGGTCGCCGACGTCGAGGCCGGTCACGTCTTCTCCTGCGGCGAGCACGGTTCCGGCCGCTTCAATCCCGATGACCTGAGGGAACGGCAGGCGCCCGTTCAGGTCGGGGACGTGCCCGGACCGCAGCAGATGATCGAGCGGATTCACCCCGGCGGCCGCGACCCGGACCAGCACCTCGGCGGGGCCGGGCGCCGGGTCCGGCCGGTCGAAGAACTCCTGGACGTCGGCAGCGCCGAATGCCCGGTATCCCAAGGCAGTGCTCATTCGCTTGTCCCTTCCGCGGCAGGCTCAGTTCGGGAGCGACGCTATTTCTTGACACCGGTGTCACCTTCCAGCCAATGTGACCCGGCCGACACGCTTCGTGCGAAGCTGAACCGCGTCGGAGGGGGACGCCCAGGTGGACGAGCGGATCACGAACCAGGTCCTTGGCCCGGTCACGGGCAAGGTCGTGCAGGTGGGCCACGCCGACTCGGTCGTCGTCCACGCGGCTCCGCCCGCCCGGTCCCGCTACCGGCAATGGGTGCGCCAGGTAGCCCCGGACCAGCTCGTCGGCCGCGAAACGGAACTGGCTGAACTCGCCCGGTTCTGCACCGCCCCGGACGATGCTCCCGCGTACGTGTGGTGGCGCGCGGCTCCCTGGACCGGCAAGTCGGCTCTGATGGCCTCATTCGTTCTCTCGCCGCCCGAGGGAGTGCGAGTGGTGTCGTTCTTCGTCACGGCGCGTTCGCTTGGCGACGACACGCGTGAGGCGTTCGTAGACGTCGTCCAGGAGCAACTGGCCGAAGTCCTGGGCGCGGCGAAAGACCCCGAGGCGCGAAACCTCAACGCGGTCTTCGCCGAAGCCGCCGCACACTGCCGGAACCGCGGCGAGCGTTTGGTACTGGTCGTCGACGGCCTGGACGAGGATCGCGGCGCCAGCTCCGGCGGCCACAGCATCGCCGCGCTGCTGCCGTTCCCCGAAAACGGTCTCCGCGTGATCGTCGCGAGCCGCCTCAACCCCGGCGTCCCGCCCGACGTCCGCGGTGATCATCCGTTGCGGGCTCCCGGAATCGAGCGTTCCCTGGCACCTTCGCCCGCAGCCGTCGCGGCGAAGGCCGATATGGAGCACGAGCTAGACGCTTTGCTCCGCGACCAAGAGGACCTGCTGGGTTTCCTCGTCGCGGCTCGCGGCGGCCTCAGCAGCGACGACCTGGCGCAGCTGACCCAGCGGCGCCCACGCGACGTCGAACGAGTGCTGAACAGTGTGGCGAGTCGTTCGTTCACCCGGCGCCCAGCGCATTGGCGACCCCGCGAGGCCCCGGCGGTTTTCCTGCTGGGCCACGAGAATCTGCAACGCGAGGCCGTCGAAGCCCTCGGTGGCGAACTGTCCCGGTACCGCGCGGCGATCGACGAATGGGCCGTCGGATACCGGTCGGCGGGCTGGCCGCCGGACACGCCCCAATTCCTGCTGCGCGGCTACTTCCGGCTGGTCCAGGAAAGCGGCGACGTGACCGCTCTCGTCGACCTGGCCGGAGACCCGGCGAGGCACGAACGCCTGCTGGACGTATCCGGCGGCGACCTGGCCGCGATGGGGGAGCTGGACACCGCTCGCGCGGCTCTGCTCGCGTCCAACGATCCCGACCTCGTCCGGCTCGTCATGCTCGACACGTACCGGGACAATTTCCGCGACCGCAACAAGATCACGCCGGTGCGCTTGCCCGCGGTGTGGGCCGCGCTGGGGCAGTTCGACCACGCCGTGGCGCTCGCGCAGTCCATGACCGATCCCGTTTCGCGCAGGCGGGCACTGCTCGAGCTGTCCGGTGAGCTGGTCCGCGCCGGACAGCCGGAGCGAGCCGAGCAGCTGGCCGACGACGAGCACGATCCGGAGCTGCGCGACTCCCTGCTCGCGGAAACTGCGGTCGCGTTGGGGTACGGCGGGAAGCCCGACGCGGCCGAGCGGATCGCCGGGCGGGTCAGCGCGGATCAACGCCGGCGGATCGCCGCCGTCGCCGAACCGGACCTCTCCCGGGCCGGGCAGCTGGCCAGGGAGATTTCCCGCGAAGACCTCCGGGACCGGACACTGAGCGAACTGGCCGTGCAGGCTGTCGACGACGTGGCCGCGGCTGCGGAACTGGCCGGCGCGATGACTCGCGATATGAGCCGGGACAAGGCGTTCGCGGAGATCGCGCAGCAGCTCGTCCAGCGGGGCGAAGTCGAGCGGGCACGCGCCTTCGCACAGGAGCACGGCGCGTCCGGAGTGCTGTTTCGCCTCGACGTCACCGCTGAATTGGCCGCGGCGGACGACCCGGTCGCAGCTGTCGACGCGAGATCCGCCGAGGCGCACCGCGAGCACACGTTGGTGCCTGTCCTGATCGATTTCCTGGCCGATGCGGGCAGGCTGGTGGACATTCCCGCGGTGCTCGATGCGATGACTGACCCCTTCGCCCGGCGCGACGCGGTGAACCGGTTCGTCCAGGCACTCGTGGCCGCGGGCCAGCCCGACCAGGCCTTCCAGTGGGCTGCCCGCCACCTCTCCACCCGCCGGTCGTCCCGCGAACTGCAAAGCGACGCGGACCGGTTCGTGTCCCTGGCGGATGCGCTGCTGGCGACCGAGGACCGCGCCCGCGCGCACGAGGCTGCGGAGCGGGCCGAATCGATGACCCGACGTGCGGCGGACGATCCGCGGGCGGCAGCGGCGATCGGTGCGCTGAGCACAACCGTCGTCGCGGCAGGCGACGTCCGCCGGGCCGAACTGCTCGCCCCGCTGGTGCGCTCGGAATGGCAGGGACTGAAGGAAATCAAGTCGCTGGCGTGCCTTCTCGCGGAAAAGGGCGATCCGCTGATCGCCGAGAAGCTGATCCGCGGCGTCGGATTCTGGTCGGCGATGCGGGAACCCGTGGTCCTGCTCGCCCGCAGGCTCCGGGCCGACGGCGACCGGGCCGCGCTGGCCCGGATCGCGGAGTACGTGCGGAGCGGGATGGCGGAGAAGTCCCCGGACCGGGAGTTCGTGCGGCTCGACCGGCGCGCGGCCATCGTGATGCTGGCCGCGGTGGGCGACCCCGCCGAGGTCGTCGAACTGGTGGCCGCCGGTCGCGAGGAGGACAACTCCGAGCTGGCGATCGAGGACGCGATCGAGGACCTGGCAGCGCGCGGTGAGGTCGCGGCGGCCCTCGAGCTGTGCGGATACCTGAACGAGGCGTTCCGGGTGTCTGCCCGGCGGCTCCTGGTCCGCGGCCTGGCCGCGGCCGGGCACCTCGACCAGGCCGAGGGTGTCTTCGAGAGCGCCGAAAGCGATCAGGAACGGGACCGGCTCACCCTGGCGTTCCTGCCGGAACTGGCCAAGCACGACCTGCCCGGCGCACTCGCCCGGACCCGTCTCGTCGAATCCGCCGACGACCGCGCCCGTCTGCTGGTCGAGATCTCCGCCGCCGCCCCGCCGGACGAGCGCCGCCGGATCCTCGCCGAAGCGGTCAGCCTCGACCACTGGTCGGTCATCGTCCCAGCCCTTGAAACAGCCGAACTCGCAGGTCTGCTGGACGTGGCCGACCGATTCGGCGCCCTGTACCGCGAAGACGCCCCGGACGCGTGACCCTCGCCGCCCACCGGCCCGGGCGAAGGCGGCAGACCCTATCCTGAGACGCGTGAACTGGACAGTCGACGTTCCCGTAGACACTCTCCCCGAGCTGCCGCCGTTGCCTCCTGAGCTGCGGGACCGCCTCGACACCGCCTTGTCGCTGCCCGCCGCGCAGCAGCCGGAGTGGCCGGACGCCGCGCTGGCCAAGCGGGTGCGCGGCGTGCTGGAGAGCGTGCCGCCGATCACCGTGCCCGCCGAGATCGACCGGTTGAAGAGCCGGCTCGCCATGGTGGCCCGCGGCGAGGCGTTCCTGCTGCAGGGCGGGGACTGCGCGGAGACGTTCGAGTCCAACACCGAACCGCACATCCGGGCGAACCTGCGCACGCTGCTGCAGATGGCCGTCGTGCTCACCTACGGGGCCAGCCTGCCGGTGGTGAAGGTCGGCCGGATCGCGGGCCAGTACGCGAAGCCGCGCTCGTCCGGCACCGACGCGCTCGGGCTGCCGGTCTACCGCGGCGACATCATCAACTCGCTCGTCGCCAAACCGGAGCTGCGGGTGCCGGACCCGGGCCGGATGATCCGCGCCTACGCGAACGCGGGCGCGGCGATGAACCTGGTCCGCGCGCTCACCGGGGCCGGCATGGCCGACCTGCACCAGGTGCACGACTGGAACAAGGACTTCGTGTCCTCGTCGCCTGCGGGGGAGCGGTACGAGGCGCTCGCCGCCGAGATCGACCGCGGCCTGCGGTTCATGAACGCCTGCGGCGTCACCGACACGTCGCTGCAGTACACCGAGATCTTCGCCAGCCACGAGGCGCTGCTGCTCGACTACGAGCGCGCGATGCTGCGGCTGGACCAGGCCGACGCGGCGAACCCGAAGCTGTACAACCTGTCCTCGCACTTCCTGTGGATCGGCGAGCGCACCCGCCAGCTCGACGGCGCGCACATCGCGTTCGCCGAACTGCTGTCGAACCCGATCGGCCTCAAGATCGGCCCGACGACCACGCCGGAACAGGCCCTGGAGTACGTCGAGCGCCTCGACCCGCGCAACGAGCCGGGGCGGCTCACGCTGATCTCCCGGATGGGCAACGGCAAGGTCCGCGAGGTGCTGCCCGCCATCGTGGAGAAGGTCGAATCGTCCGGGCACAAGGTCATCTGGCAGTGCGACCCGATGCACGGCAACACGCACGAGTCGTCCACCGGCTACAAGACCCGGCACTTCGACCGCATCGTCGACGAGGTCCAGGGCTTCTTCGAGGTGCACCACAAGCTCGGCACCTACCCGGGCGGCATCCACGTCGAACTGACCGGCGAGGACGTCACCGAATGCCTCGGCGGCGCACAGGAAATCTCCGACGTCGACCTCTCCGGCCGCTACGAGACCGCCTGCGACCCGCGGCTCAACACCCAGCAGTCGCTGGAACTGGCCTTCCTCGTGGCGGAGATGCTGCGCGGCTGAGCACAGCTGGTGAGTGTCTAGGCCGGTGAGAACCGGCCTAGACACTCACGAGACGTCCAGCAGTTCCGCCGCCGATTTGGCCACCGCGTCGCGCAGCGAGCCGAGGTCCGCCACCGCGTCCGCGTTCGCCTGCAGCCCGATGTGGACGCTGTCGCGATAAGGCGCGACCGCGATGCCCACCGCCTGGCGCGGAGCCAACGGCACGAACGGATACACCTCCGCCAACGGCGCACCATCGAGCGCGTGCCGCGCGCGCGGCACCGGAACGGTCGTCACCACCAGGTCGAACAGCAGTGGCGCGGCCAACCCCGCAGTCCGCGTCCCGAGCCGGTGCAGCGCTGCGGGCATCCGGTCAGCCAGCAGCGGAAACGCCCCGGCTCCGCGAGCAGGGCCAGCGGCTTTGTTGCGTGCCATCGAGGCGCGCACTTCGGCCAGCCGCCGCACCGGATCGTCCAATCCGATCGGCAGATCGCACAAATAGCCGGAAAGCTTGTTCCCGCCCCGTTGCTCAGCCGCCCTCCCGCGCACGCTCACGGGAATCAGCGCGCGCACCGACCGTCCCGTCGCGCGAATGCCGCGGTTGACGAGCCATTCGCGCAACGCGCCCGACAGCACCGCGAGCACGACGTCGTTGGTGGTGCCGCCGTGCGTTCGCCGGATCCGGCGAAGATCGGCCGACGCCAGCCGGGTGAAACCGAGGCGTCGTTCGGCGGTGGCGGGTGCGGCCAGCGGCAGGCACGGCGGACGCGCCGCCCGGACCACCGACGACGCGATTCCCGCTGTCTCCCACGCCGCGCTGAGCGGCGAACGCGGCTGCGGAATCACCGGTGCGGGCTGCGGGATCGGCAATCCGTCCAGAAGCCCCGCCGCGACGGCGTACGCGCCCGCCCCGTCAGTCAACGCGTGGTGCAATTTGAGCAGCACCGCGAAGCTTCCGTCCGGAAAGCCGGTCACCACAGTGAGTTCCCACAACGGACGGTGCGGGTCGAGCGGTTCGGCGATCCACCTCGCCGCGAACTCCGGCAGCGGGTCCGGGTCGTACAGCGTAGTGAGCCGGTGGTGCCGGATGTGGTTCACTGCCCGGAAATCCGGGTCGTCCACCCACGTCGCGGAGCCGGGCGGGAACAGTCCGGCGCGGATTTTCCGGCGCAGCGGCGGAATATCCGCCGCCCGGCGCGCGAGCAGCGCGGTCAGCCGGTCCGGATCGACCGCCTCCTCCGGCGCGAAAACCAGCGCCGCGCCCATCTGCATCGGCGCGGTTTCCCTGGAGAGGCAAAGAAAAGCGACATCGAGCGAGCTGAGCGGGGCAGGCGCCATGGTCCACCTTCCAACGTCGGACGTCGAGGGCGAATGCAACGACACCGCCCGGGTGTGACCGGCGCACGGCCGTGATGTTGCGAGGACGCTAATTCCGCGAAATTTCACTCGCCCGTGGAGCGCCGCCGCTGCGGCAGACCGGGCCCGGCGGCCGGGCCGGGGCCGCCCGCCTCGGTGACCTCGGCGGCGATCTGGCGCATCGCGACGCCGTTGCCCGGCCGCTTCGGCAGCCCGGGCCACAGCTCGCTGGCTTCGAGGGCGGCGGCACGCAGCCGTCCGCCGTCGAGTTTGGTGTGCGTTTCGGCGATCTCGCGGTCGAGCCACTGCACGATCACCTTCAGCGGACCGGCGCTGGGCAGCGGCCACACGAACACCGGATGCTCGTAGCGGAACTCCGACCCGCTGCCTTCCTCGACGCGCAGCACCGGCTCGTGCGGTTCGCCCGCGCTCGGCACCGAAACGGTTTCGGAACTGGCCCGTCCGCCGTCCGGGAACAGCACGCCGACCAGCAGCGAGTTGTAGTCCGGGACGCGCCGGTGGCCGATCAGCGGCGCGCCGTCCATGCGGTCGCGCGAATACACCGCGATCCGCAGCGTCATCGCCTCCGGCCACACCTCGACCGCGCGCAGCGCCACGATGGTGCGCTCGGACCGGCCCAGCGGCGTCGCCCACGGCACCAGCGCGGGCACGATGTGGTCGGCGGGCGGGCCCGTCCACGGACGGCCCTCGTAGCCGAACAGCTCCCGTTCCCGCACTGGGAACAGGGGGCGCTCGCGAGGACCGTCCGTGAAGAAGCTCATCAGTCCTCGCGAGGGGCGACGCTGCCGTCGGAACCGGACTGCTTGGGGCCCATGGCGTCCATCAGCTGGCGGGCGAGGCCGAGGCCCGTGCCGCCGAGGGAGAGCGCCTTGGTGAACATGTCCGACATCCCGTCCGCGCCGTTCAGGACCACCATGTGGTCGACATTGCCGAAGGCCTGCGCGCCCGCTTCGACGATCTCCGGCCAGCGCTCGGCCAGCTGTTGTGCTACCACAGCCTCCTGGTTCTCCGCCAGTGCGGCCGCGCGCGCCTTGATCGACTCGGCCTCGGCGAGCCCCTTCGCTTTCGCCGCTTCGGCTTCGGCCAGACCCTTGGCTTTCGCCGCCTCGGCGTCCGCGAGACCCTTCGCCTTGGCCGCCGCCGCTTCCGCCTCGCCAGTGGCCTTCGTCGCACTCGCGCTGGCTTCCGCGCGTGCCTTCGTGGCCTGCGCTTCGGCGTCCGCCGCGGTCTTGACCCGGGTCGCGTCCGCGCCGGCCCGCAGCTCGGTTTCCTTCGCCTGTGCCTGCGCGCGGGCGATTTGCGCGTCGCGTTCCGCGTCCGCCGTGGTGCGCGTTTCGTACGCCTTCGCGTCGGCCGGCTTGCGGACCTGCGACTGCAGCCGCTGCTCGGACAGCGCCGCCTCGAGTTCGGCGGCCCTGGTCTCCTGGACCACGACCTCCTGGCGCGCGGTCGCCTCGGCCAGCGGACCGGACTGGCTCGCCTTCGCCTTGGCCTGGTCCACCTCGGCCTGGTACCCGGCCTGCTGGATCTGGCTTTCCCGGATCGCGCCCGCCTTGCGCGCGGCGGCGATCTGCTCGGCCTCGGTGGCCTCCTGGTCGCGCTGCGCCTCGGCGATCCGCGCGGAGGCGGCGATCGCGGCCGCGTGCGGCTTGCCGAGGTTGACGATGTAGCCGGACTCGTCGTCGATCTCCTGGATCTGCAGCGAGTCCACGATCAGCCCGAGCTTGATCATCTCGGTGGCCGACGACTGGCGGACCTCGCCGGTCAGCGCGTCGCGGTTGTGGATCATCTCCTCGATGGTCAGCCCGCCCACGATCGACCGCAGGTGGCCGGAGAACAGCTCGTGGATGGTGTCGTTCATGCCCTTCTGCTGGTCGAGGAACCGGCGGGCGGCGTTCGCGATCGACGCGAAGTCGTCGCCGACCTTGTAGATCACGACCGCGCGCACGGTGACCGGCAGACCCTGTTTCGTCACGCACGAGACCTGCAGGTTCACCCCTCGGGTGTCCAGCGACAGCCTGCGCGCGGTCTGGAAGCCCGGCAGCACGTTCACGCCGCGGCCGGTGACGATCTTGAACCCGAGGCTGTCGGCGGTCTCGGTGCGCTCGACCCGGACGCCCCAGCCGGAGATGATGAGCGCTTCGTTCGGCTCCGCGACCTTGTACAGGATCCGCAGGAGCCCGAACAGCAGGATCACGGCCACGACCGCGATCACCACGATGACCCAGATTTCCATAGCCCTCGCCGCACTTTCCGTATTCAGCTGGCACGGCGCTCAGACGCCGTCAGCACTGCGACGCGGTCAAGCGCGCAACGGTTGCCACCTTTCCACGTAGACCGTGCGCGGGGGCTCGAAATCGACCACCAGAACGGGTGTTCCCACGGCGAACGTGGTGTCCGGCTCGGCCGGATAGGCGTAGAAGGCCTCGGTGCCGCCGCGGACGCTGAGCAGCACCTCGCCGATCAGCCCCGGCCCGACGGTGCCGGTCACCCGGCCGCGGCTGCCGATCATCCGCCGAACCCCCGGATCTTGACCTTGGTGCCCTTGGGCACGAACGTGCCCGGGGCCGGGTCCTGCTGCAGGACGAAGTCGAAGCCGCCGTGCCCGTGGCCGTTGCCGTCGCCGCCCTTGCGGTCGACCTCGAGCCCGGCCGCCTTGAGCGCGTCCGCGGCCTGGTCGAACGGGCGGTACCGGACGTCCGGGACCTGCACCGCGTTCGAGACGTAGACCTTGACCTTCTTCGTCCCCGGCGAGCCCGCGCCCGGGTCAGTACGGGTGACCGCCCCGGCGGGCACGGTCTGCGAGAACTCCTCGCCGCCGTCCTGCGGCTGGAATCCGGCCTGCTTGAGGATCTGGAACGCCTCGTCCTTGGACCGCCCGGTCACGTCCGGGACCGGCGGAAGCGGCTCCGGGCCCTTGGACAGCACCAGCGTGACCTGGCCGCCGACGTCCACCGGGGTGCCCACCGCCGGGCTCACGCTCACGACGGTGCCCTGCGGCGCGGTGTCGCTGTACTCCGGCGTGCCCTGGACGACGGTGAGCTTCTGCTCCTGGATCGCCTTCGTCGCCGTGTCGAGCGCGGTGCCGACCTGGATGTTCGGCACCTTCGGCTTGCCCTTGGACACCACCACGGACACGGTGGCGTCCTGGTCGAGCGTGGTGCCCGGGGCCGGATCCACCTTGATGACCTTGTAGGCCTCGACCGTGTTGTCGAACTCCTGGCTGTAGCGCGGGTTCAGCTTCGCCGCGCGCAGCTGGTCGCCCGCCTCGGCCTGGGTCAGCCCGGCGAGCTTCGGCACCGTCGTGGTCGTGACCTTGGAATCGCTGAGGATGAACGCGAACGCGCCGATCAGCCCGCCGAGCACGAGCACCCCGGCGATCGCCAGCGCGATCAGCTTGCGCTTGTCCCGCGGCTTCCGCGGCTCGTCCGGCGCGGCGGAGGGCCCGGCGCGCGGCGGTACCGGAGGCGGCGGCGCGGCGGGCACGGCCCGGGTCAGGGCGCGCGTGCCGCGGGGTCCGGAGACCGGCATGGTCTGCTGGTCAACCGGCACGTTCTGCTGGACGGCCGGGATGTTCGGGAGGGTGCGTTCGACGTCCGACACGCGGTCGCCGTCCGGCGGCGGGGGCACCGGCACCGCGACCGGCTGCAGCCCCAGTTCGGCGCGCGCGGCCTGCAACTGCGCGAGGAACTCGTTCGCGTCGGCCGGGCGCTGCTCGGGATCGCGGCGGGTGGCGCGCAGGACCAGGTCGTCGAGCGCCGGCGGCAGGTCCGGCCGGAGCTCGCTCGGGCGCGGGACGTCGTCGTTCACGTGCCGGTAGGCGACCGAGATCGCGGTGTCGCCGGTGTAGGGCAGCCGGCCGGTGAGCATCTCGTACAGCAGGATGCCCGCCGAATAGACGTCGCTCCGGGCCGTGGTGTCGCCGGTGGCGACCTGCTCGGGGGCCAGGTAGCCGACGGTGCCCAGGATGACGCTCGAGCTCGTGGTGCCCGCGCTGGCGACCGCGCGGACCAGTCCGAAGTCGCCGACCTTGACCACGCCGCCCGCCAGCTGCCCGCTGCGGCCGATGAGCACGTTCTCGGGCTTGACGTCGCGGTGCACCAGCCCGGCGGCGTGCGCGGCGGCCAGCGCGGCCAGCACCGGCTCCGCGACGCTCAGCGCCAGCGAGACGTCCAGCTGGCCCTGCTCGTCCAGCAGGTCGCGCAGCGTGCCGCCGTTGACCAGCTCCATCACCAGGAAGGCGAGACCGGCGTCCTGACCGGCCGGGGTGTCGAAGCCCTGGTCGTGCACGGCGACCACGTTCGGGTGATGCAGCTGGGCGGCCGAACGCGCTTCGCGCACGAACCGGTCGACGAACGACCGGTCGTCGGCGAACCGCGGATCCATGATCTTGATCGCCACCGCCCGGTCCAGGCGGGTGTCGAGGCCCCGGTAGACGGCCGACATCCCGCCCCTGGCCAGCAGCTGGTCAACGCGGTACCGGCGTTCGAGCAGGGTGCCGACGAGGCTGGGCTGGGTGCGCGTCACGGTGGGCAATCGTACGGAAGGCCGCGCGTGCCGGGGCGGGTCACCCGTGCGTAGCAGTGGTCCGGACGGGGGAATGTGGCACAGTGTCACGTGTGAGTGGGATTCCTGTCGCCGACGACATCCTCGACGCCGCGGTCGCGGTCAAGCCGTTGCCGGAGGTGGCGGCCGCATTGGGCGTGTCGGCCAACAAGGTGCGCCAGATGCTGCGGGACGGCGAGCTGATCGCTGTCCGGCGCAAAGGCGAACTCTGCGTGCCCGGCGACTTCTTCGTGAAGGACGGCATCGTCAAGGGGCTGGGCGGCACGATCACCGTGCTCGCCGACTCCGGGTTCAGCCGCACCGAGATGCTGCGCTGGCTCTTCACCGCCGACGACACGCTCCCGGGCAGCACGCCGATCAACGCGCTGCGCACCAGCCACGGCACCGAGGTGAAGCGGCGCGCGCAGGCGATGGCGTTCTAGCCCCGTCCCGCATTGCGGGTGCTCAGCAGCTGTCGCGTCTTCCTGCCCGTGAGGGCCGCACTGCGGGAATCGCGGTCAATGCCAGGAACTGAGGCCGCGCCGATTCCGGCTGATGACCGTCCACGCGAGACGCCAACGGTGCCGAAATGCCCGATTGATGGTCATCTGACTGATTCTTGAGGTCCGTGAAGGGCTCCTTGAGGGAATCTGATTCCCTCAAGGAGCCCTTCACGGACCGCGCCGACCGCCGCATTGCTCCGGTCGGGCTGACAACAATTGCCCTTCCGGACAGAACCCGCGTTTTTCGTTGACGCGGTCAATTGGTCTGGTCCATCGTCGGAAACCGTCCTGAAAATCCTGCTCGGCCGCATGCTGGAGAGGAGCATCGGGCATGGGAGGACGGGTTTCCGGAAGACGCTGCGCGCTCGCGTCGGCGGTGCTGGTGCTGGGCGGTTCCGCTTTGCCGGCACCGCCTGCGGCCGCTGAGACCGCGCCCTTCGCGGCGGCGCCGCAAGCGCGGGAAGTGACGCTGGTGACGGGGGACCGGGTCACGGTTTTCCCGGGACCGAACGGCGGTACGAATTACGCCCTTTCGTCGCCGCCGCGCACCACTTTTCAGTCCTATCAAGCCGATGGTGGCGACCGTTACGTCATTCCGAGCGACGCCGTTCCGTTTCTCGGAAAGCTGGACAAATCGCTGTTCGACGTCACCGCGCTCGCGCGGACGCGGCCCGGGAACACCCCGCTGGAGATCACTTTCCCGGCGGGCGCGGCCCCGGCAGCGCTGCCCGGCATCACGCTCGCCTCGGCCGCCGGGAACACAGCGACCGGCACCCTGGTTTCCGCCGCCGAATTCACCGCTGACCTGCACCGACGCCTCGCCGAAGACGCGTCCGCCGGCCGTCCGGCAGGCAGCAGTGCGCTGCCCGCGACGATCCGGCTGGCCGGTGCGCCCCGAGAACAGCAGCCGCGCTACCCGATGAAGATCCTCGAACTCCGCCTCGCCGATCTGCAGGGCCGCTCGGTCAACGGAATGGTGTCGCTGATCAACACCGATTCCTCGGCCAAGCTGCTGCGGCACGTCGACGTCGACGGCGTCACCCGGATCGCGGTCCCCGAGGGACATTACGCCGCGTCCGCGACCTTCTCCGACTTCGACAGCTCCGGCAGCGTGACCGCGACGCGGACCTCGTGGGTCGAGGGCTTCGTCGTCGGCGACTCGCCGGACGTGCAGACCCTGACCGTCGAGGAGAAGTACGCGACCGCCGAGGTCAAGGTGGCCGCGCCGAAGTCGGCCACGCAGGACCTGCTCACCACCAACTTCTTCCGCGAGGACCCGACCGGCCGCGGATTCGCCGTCGGCATCGCGGGCGGCAAGACCAAGCAGTACGTGCGGCCGGTGCCGAAGCCGGACCAGGGCTTGCTGCACTACGTCGTGCAATGGGGCGGCAAAGCACCCAAGCCCGAAGACCGGTACCGCGTGGATCTTTCCTTCGCCACCGAGGACATCTCCGAGAACCAGTCGTTCTCCACAAAGGACAGTGAACTCGCGACGGTCCGGGACCGGATGTACGCCGATCCCGCGGACAAGATGCCGGTCGCGATCGACAGCGGTCCGGTCGACCCGGTGATCCGGCGGCACGGCCTCGGCGCGAGCGGCTTCTTCATCCCCGCTCCCGGGGTGCTGACCGACTACCTCGGCACCACGCACACCAGGGAATGGGTGCAGTACGAGCAAAAAGGCTCGTCGTACCAGCTGATGACCGCCGATCCGCACCCCTATCGGCCGGGCAGCACCACGACCGTCGACTGGTCCCGCGGTCCGCTGTCGGCCGGTCTCGGCCAGTGGCAGCGAGACCGGCTCTGCGAGGCCTGCTACTCCGGCGGCACCGTTTCGGTCGCGATTCCGGCATTGCGGGACAGCGTGCCGGACCACACCGCACTTCCGTTGTTCTACGCCCCGCGGCTGCATTTCTCCCTGTATCGCGACGATCAGCAGGTCTTCGACCAGGACGGTGCCTATGGCGCGTCAGTCGAGGTGCCGAAGACGCCAGCGACCTTCCGCGGAGTACTGGACGTCGACCGGACTGCTATTCCCGGCGTCAGCCAAGCCGGAAAGCTGCGCACCGAACTGACCCTGCGATACGACCCGGCGGCGCGCACCACGCTGCCGACCCCGCATCGCTGCCGGGCCAGCGATCCGACGCAACCGTGCCGGATCCTCGGTGCGCTGACCGTCGACTACCGGCTGGATTCCGATCTCTCCACGACGTCGTCCTCGCCGGTGCAGATGCTGGAACTGCACGTCGGCCACGCGGCGTACAGCGGTGCCGGTTCCCATTCGCCGATCACCTCGGCGACGGTCTCGGTGTCCGTCGACAACGGAGCCACCTGGCAGCCCGCCCAGGTCTTCGGACTGTTCGGCGAATACGTGGCGGTCTGGCGGAATCCACCGGCCGGGACTTCGCCCTCGCTGAAGGTGACCGCGCAGGACCTGGCGGGCAACGCGATCACCCAAACGATCAGCAACGCCTACACCGTCGGGAAGGCCCAGCGATGAAACGCATCCTGGCTGTGCTGATTCTCCTCGGCGCGTTCATCCCGTCCGTCGCGTCCGCCGCCCCACGAGACATCTGTGGTCCCGCTGCGCCAGGATTCGCCCGCTGCTATGCCAAAGTGGACAGTCGGACTGCCTTGCGCGCCACCGGATACAGCCCCGCCGACCTGCGTTCCGCCTACCGCCTGCCCGACACTGGCGGCGCTGCCGAAACGATCGCCATCGTCGACGCTGGCGACGCCCCGACCGCCGAAGCAGACCTGGCGGTATATCGACAAACCTACGGCCTCCCGCCCTGCACCACGGCGAACGGCTGCTTCCGCAAAGTCAACCAGCACGGCGACGCCACGCCGCTCCCGCCGCAGCAAGGCGACTGGCCGGTGGAGACCGCGCTGGACCTGGACATGGCTTCCGCCGCCTGCGCCCAGTGCAAAATCCTGCTGGTAGAAGGAGACGACGCGTCCTTCGACGCACTCGGCACCTCTGTGGACACCGCCGTGAAACTCGGCGCGACAATCGTGTCGAACAGCTACGGAGCGCCCGAAAGCCACTGGTCCGGCGATTTCGCCGCGCACTATCAGCATCCCGGCGTCGCGATCGTCGCGTCGAGCGGTGACGGCGGATTCGCCGCACCCAACGCGCCTGCGGTGTACTCGAGTGTCGTCGCGGTCGGGGGCACGTCACTGTCCAAAGCGGACAACCCGCGCGGCTGGACCGAATCGGTGTGGATCGGCGCGTCGAGCGGATGTTCGGCCTGGGTGGCGAAACCGTCGTGGCAGAAGGATTCGAACTGTCCCGGCCGGACCGTCGCCGACGTCGCCGCGGTAGCCGATCCCGTCACCGGGCCCGCCGTTTACGAGACCACAGTCCTGTCCGGCTGGAGTGTGGTCGGCGGGACCAGCGCGTCGGCGCCGTTCATCGCCGGAGTCATCGCGCTGGCCGGGCACCACGACCAGTATCCGGACGCTTCGCGGCTGTATTCGGGGAAGCTCAACGATGTCGTCAGCGGAAACAACGTCGGCTTCGAGGAATGCGGTGACTACCTGTGCACCGGCGTCCCGGGATACGACGGACCGACCGGCAACGGAACCCCTAACGGACTAGCTGCTTTCTGACCGTCCACAACGGATGCGCGACCGCCGCGACCACCTGCATCCCCGCCGCCGCGGCCAATCCGGCGGCGGGGGAGCAGGCAGCCAACGGCCCGGCCACCGCGTTCCCCAGCGCAATTCCGGCGATCTTGATACTCGCCGCGGTGGTGAACACCTGCGCCCGCATTTCCGGCGGCGCTTCCCGATGCCGCACCGCGAACAACGACGCCAGCTGCGGTCCTTCGCCAACCCCGGTGAGCGCCACCGCAGCCACCAGCAGCACTGCGTTCGGCGCCACCGCCGCCCCCGCGAGCCCGATCCCGATTGCGATGGTGCTCAGTTGCACCGCGCGGTCCGGAGAATACGACCGTCGCGAAAGGACCGCGTTCGCCAGCAACGACGCGACTGACAATCCGACGAGTAGCAACGTCCCGTATCCCGCGCTGCCGAGCCGCTGCGCGCCGACCAGCGGATAGCAGACGAACGCCATCCCGATCCCGACGCACGACAACGTCGAGGTCGCGGTCGACTGCCGCAACGCGGGATTGCGCACGAGAACCGTGGCCGCGGCAAAGAATCGCGACGGCTGTTTCTCGGTACTCCCGGGCAGTCGCCACGCGAACGGCGTCGCAACCAGCATCAACCCACCCGCGAGGACCATTGCGACCGGAGCCCCCGCCGTCGCGGCGAGCACTCCGGCCAGCCCCGGCCCGACGAGCGCTGCCGCAGTGAACGTCATCGCGTCAAGCGTGCTCGCCTTGCTGAGCTTCTCCGTCGGTACGAGCGCGGGCACCTGCGCGGTCCACCCGCCGCCGATCGCCGGTGCGAGCAACCCGGTCACCACCGCAATCGTCACCACCAGGGCAAACGGCACCTGTCCGAAAAGTGCCGTGATCGCCGTCAGCCCCACCGCATACCCGACCAACCCGACCGCCAGGATCCGTCCCGGCGTACGCGACCGGTCCAGAACCGCACCCAGCAACGGCCCGCCCACCGCCGCCGCGATCGTGAGCCCGGCCAGCAACGTCGACCCCGCGACGGCTCCCGAAGCACCCACGCCCAGCAGCAACACCGCCGGACCGGACAGCTCGTCCCCAGTGCGCGCCGCAGTGGCCCCGGTGAGATATGCCGCGAATCTGTAACGGCTTGTCACCATCAAGATGTTACAGTGAGGCATGCCTGGAACGCAGCCGGATTTCGCGGGCCGCTCCGCCCGGGACGCGGTCCGTCGTGCCGTAGCGCTGCTCGATGTGCTGCTGACGGAGGACCCTGCGCCGGAATCGGTAGCCGCAGTGTTGGTCGAGCACGGAGAACCGCAACTCGAGCTTTCCACGCGCGAAGTGGCCGAGCTACGCGCCGCCGCACTGGAACTGCGGGAGGTCTTCGCCGCACCAGACGCCGCTTCGGCCGCCGAGGTATTGAACGCGCTGTTCACCGCCTACGCCGGACCCCCGCGCCTGACCGCACACGACGACAACTTCGGCTGGCACCTCCACGTCGACGCATCCGACGACGGCCCGTGGGGCACCTGGCTGATCACGTCCTCGGCGCTGGCCTTGGCCACCTTGCTGGCCGACCGCCAAAGCGCCCCCGGCGGCCTGTGCGCGTCGCCGTCGTGCGGAAAACCCTTCGCCCACCTAGGCGGCGGCAGCCCGCGCCGGTACTGCTCTTCCCGTTGCGCCACAAGGGAACGCGTCGCCGCCCACCGGGCCCGGCTAACCTGACGTTCATGGAAATCCTGTCCCTGGCGGACTTCACGAGCTTCGTCCGAGCCAACCCGCTAGGCGTCGTCGCGACCACCACCGCGAACGGCCACCCCGAAGCGGCCCTGGTCAGCTTCGCCGTCACCCCGGACGGCTCGCTGCTGTTCAACACCCACCGCACCGCTCGAAAAGTGGCCAACCTCCGCGCCAACCCGCGCACCGCCGCGGTCATCGGCTGCACCGACACGGTCTCTGTCCAAGTCGAAGGCGAGGCGGTTATCGAATCCGGCACTTCCCGTCGCGACGCAGGCGAGGTGTACCTGGAACAGTTCCCCGGCTCCCGCGCCCTCGACGAGGCTTTCGCCCTCATCCGCCTGACCCCGGATTGGCTGCGCTCCTACGATGCCAGCGCCGATCCAGCCCAAGTCAGCGAAGGCGCCCCGGCCTGGCACTGAGCGCACGCTGCACCAGCGCAGGCACCGCGACCGCGACCCGTCGCCCCTTGCCCACCACAGCGCGTCGGTTCAGCACGGCGTAGTCCATGGCTTCGATTTCGTCCAGAATGCCTTCGTACAACGTGATCGACGTCCGCACACAAGGCCGAGACTCCGGCCGCAGCAACGCAATCCCGGCCTCGGCCCGCCGATAAACCGCCCGCGCCCGGGAAACCGCCACCGCGAGCGCCGCCCGCACTCGTGGATCCGCACGACCCTGGCGACGCGCGTCGACCAGCCTCTCCCGGTCCACCCCGAACGCCGCCAATTCCTCGGTAGGCAGGTACAACCGCCCGCGATCGAGGTCCTCGCCGACATCGCGCAGAAAATTGGTCAGCTGAAACGCTTCCCCCAACGCCGCCGCACTCGGCGCGGCTTCCTCCAACGGCGCGACAGTCCCGAACACCGGCAGCATCTGCAGCCCGATCACGCAAGCCGAACCGTAGATGTACTCCCCGAGATCGGCGTAGGTCGCGTATTCCGCGACCGTCAGGTCCATCCGCATGGAATGCAGGAACGCATCGATGAGCGGACGACCGATGTCGTACCGGCGCACCGTATCGGCAAGGGCCGCCAGCACCGGATCGGCTGGCACCCGCCCGTCGTAAACCTCGTCCACCAGCCCGGCGACCTTGTCCAGCGCGACTGCCGGATCGGTGCCGGGCTCGGGGTTGTCGACCAGTTCGTCGGCCATCCGCGCGAAGCCGTACAGCGCGTGCGCGGCTGGCCGGGCCCGCGCCGGAAGCAGCCGGGTGGCAAGGAAAAACGTGCGGCCGTGGTGGGCGTTGATGCGCCGGCACGTCGTGTAGGCAGCACGCAGCGCGGGCTCGGCGATACCGGCCGCGTCGAGCTCGCTCACCGGCCGGTGATCCTTTGCGCGGCGAGCCGTCCGGAGATCAGCACTGGCGGGATGCCGACCCCCGGCGTCGTCCCGCACCCGGCGAGCACCACGTTTTCCGCCGCCCGCACCAGGTTCGCCGGCCGGAACGGGCCGGTCTGACGGAAGGTGTGCGCGAGCGAGAACGGCGTCCCGGAGGCCAACCCGCGCGCCGCCCAGTCCGCTGGAGTCAGCTGTTCGTCCACAATGTACTCGTCGCGGAACCCGGTGAGCCCGCGCGCTTCCAGCGTACGCAGCAGTTCTTCGCGATAAGCCGGGCCGACGCGCGCCCAGTCGATCGGGCCGGTGGTCAGGTTCGGGGTGGGAGCGAGCACGGAGACGATTTCGCCGCCGTCGCCGGCGAGCGTCGGCTCCGTCGCGGTCGGGCGCGTGACCAGCAGCGACGGATCGCTCATCAGCTTGCCCTCGCGGACGATCTCGGCAAAGGTCCGTTCCCACGCCTGGCCGAAAAAGATCGTGTGGTGGTCCAATTCCGGCCACGAACGGTCCGCGTGTCCGTGCAGCACGAAAGCCGACGGCGAGTACTTCAACGGCAGCACCCGCCGCGGACGCGCACCGATCAGCCGGTACGCCGCCGAAAGCTCTGTCGCGAGCACCACGGCGTCACACTCAATACGCTCGCCCGAGCGCGTGCGTACAGCGCGTACGCGGGACGACACTCGCTCAAGCCACGCAGCTTCCGTACCGAACCGCAGTTCGGCACCAGCGCGCGTTGCAGCGTCGGACATCGCGCGGGCGATCGCGCCCATGCCGCCGCGCGGGTAGTACACGCCGCCGACAGTGTCCATGTACGCGATGACGCCGTACGCGCCAAGCGCACGCGTCGGATCGAGACCTGCGTACAGCGCCTGAAAGGAGAAGAGCCGCCGTACGCGCTCGTCGCGCAAGAAGCTGGAGACGCGCGGCCCTAACCGGCCGAAGCCGCCCAACGCCGCGAGCTTCACGAGTTCCAGCCGGACCAGATCCAGCGGCGAATCGAAGTTCGCGCCGATGAAGTGGTCCTTCTGCGCCGCGTACAGGTCGGTGAGCCACCGTCGCAGCCGCCGGTAACCGTCCGCCTCGGCCGGACCGGCGAACGACCGGATCTCGGCCTCCATCGCGTCGCCGTCGGTGTGCACGGCGAGCGTGCTGCCGTCCGCGAACCGGGCCCGGTACGCCGGATCGAGCCTGGTCAGCGGCACTGTGTCAGCCAGCGATTCACCGACCGCGTGCAGAGCTTCGTCCACCAGTTCCGGCATGGTGAGCACGCTGGCCCCGGTGTCGACCGCGTTCGCGCCGAAGTCCTGCTGACCGGCTCGTCCGCCGGGCATCTTCTGCTGCTCCAGCAGCGTCACCCGCCGTCCCGCGCCGAGCAGGTGCAGCGTCGCCGAGAGCCCGGCCAGCCCGGCGCCGACGACCACGACGTGGTCGGCGGGCCCGTTCACCGTGCGCATCAGAACTTCCGCTGGGTAGCCAGACGGATCAGCTCGGCGAGCGCCGACGGAGCGGGCTCGGCCAGGTGCGCGCGGTCGAGCGCGGCGTTCGCGGACGCGGTCAGCTCGTCGATCTGACGCTCCACCGCGGCGACCGCGCCGACCGAGGTCAGCGCCTCGCGCACCTGGTCCACGGTGCCGCTGGTCAGGTCGGCGGCCCCGATCGCGCCGGCGATCACCTTGGCCGCGGCGTGGTCGCCCTTCTCCGCGGCGAGCTGCAGGCCGAGCGCCACGAGCAGGGTTCGCTTGCCCTCGCGCAGGTCGTCCCCGGCGGGCTTTCCGGTGACCGACGGGTCGCCGAACACGCCGAGCAGGTCGTCCCGCAGCTGGAACGCCACGCCGACGTCGCCGCCGAACTCCAGGAGCGTGGCGATCAACCGGTCGTCCGCCCCGGCGAGCGAGGCGCCGAGGTGCAGCGGCCGCTGGACGGTGTACGCGGCGGTCTTGAGCCGGTCGATCCGCAGCGCGGCCTCGGGCGAAGCGTCGCCGACCGCCTGCGTGCGGACGTCGAGGTACTGCCCGGCGAGCACCTCGGTGCGCATCGCGCGCCAGGCCGGGCGGGCCGCCGCGATCGTCTCCGCGGGCAGCGGGGCGTCGGCGAACATGTCGTCGGCCCAGGCCAGCGCCAGGTCTCCCACCAGCACCGCGCTGGCCAGCCCGAACACCGACGGAGTGCCGAGCCAGCCGCGGTCGGCGTGCAGTTTCTCGGCGGCCACGTGCACGGTCGGCTTGCCGCGGCGCGAGTCGGAGGAGTCGATGAGGTCGTCGTGGATCAGCGCGCACGCCTGGATCAGCTCCAGGCTCGCGACCGCCTGCAGCGCGCCCTCGGCGAGCGGGCCGGACGCCGCGCCGCCCGCGCCGCGCCAGCCCCACCAGGCGAACGTCGGCCGGATCCGCTTGCCGCCGCCCAGCACGAAACCGGACAGCGCCTCGATCCCGGCCGCGACGCTCGGCTCGGTGCGCAGGATCTCGCTCCCCGCCCGGCCGAGGAAATCGGCCAGCGCACGCTCCACGTGCGCGGGGAGGTCGGCGTCGAATCCGGGCGCGTCCATGCCCTCATCCTCCGGGACGAGGGCGGCCGGGGTCACGCCGGGCGCCCTCGGATGTGGCGCACCAGACGCGGTCAGCCGCTCCGGAACGCGTCAGGACGGCCGCTCGCCGCGAAGTACTCCGCCGCCTCGGCCGGTCCGCGCGGCCGGTAGCCGGGTTCGAGACAGCCCTCGTACCAGTCCTTCGCGAGATGCCACAGCGCGTCGAGCCCGAGCAGCTCGCCCGGACTGTCCACACAGGATTCGGCGCAGTACAGCCGCTGCTTCGCCCGGTCGCCCGCGAGCTGGTCGGGCGGGGCCGGGAAGTACGCGACCTGCGCGCCGCCCGGCGGCCGGTCCCGCCGCACGACCAGCGCGGACGGTTCGCCGCAGCCGGGACAGCGCGTCGCCACCAGCACCTCGGGCTCGCCGGAGACGAGATGCGGGATCGCGAACGAATCCCAGGCGCACCCGCCCCACCACATGGTGTGCTCGCCCATCACCGCGAACCCGAGCGGGACCGCCGCGAACGGCGCGGCCAGCGCCACGTGCTCGCATTCGTCGAGCCACAGCCATCTCGGGTCGGCCATCCGGTGCAGGGCCTGTTTCGCCACCGCGAGCGACCCGTGCGCGGCGTCCGCCAGCTCGGGCGCGGTGGGCGGGCGGCCGCGGGTGGAGAACGCGCGGTAGACCGCCACACGCACGTCGTCGTCCCAGGCCAGGTCGTCTTCACTGCTCATGGCTCGCCTCCCCGCAGGGTTCGCCCCTGACGGTACGCGCCGTGGCCAAGCCCACCCGGCAACTCTGCCGCGGGCCGAAGCGAGCCACTACCATTTCCCTCCATGACGTCGGTGATCGAAAGGCTGCGGGGGGACGGGCCCGCGTTCTCCGTCGAGTTCTTCCCGCCCCGCGACGAGGCCGACGAGGCCGTCCTGTGGAAGGCCATCCGCGAGCTGGAACCGCTGGACCCGGCGTACATGTCGATCACCTACGGCGCGGGCGGTTCGAGCCGCGACGGCACCATCCGCAGCATCGCCCGCGTCGCCACCGAAACCACGCTCTGCCCGATGGCCCACCTCACGGCGGTCGACCATTCGGTGTCCGAACTGCGGAACGTGATCGGCTGGTACGCGGCGGTCGGCGTGCGCAACATCCTCGCCCTGCGCGGCGACCCGCCCGGCGACGTCTACGGCGACTGGGTGCCGCACCCCGAGGGCCTCACCTACGCCGAGGAACTGGTCGAGCTGGTCCGCTCGCTCGGCGACTTCTGCGTCGGCGTCTCGGCCTTCCCGTACGGCCACCCGCGTTCGGCGGACCTGGAATCGGACACGAAGCATCTGGTCCGCAAGTTCCGCGCGGGAGCCGATTTCGCGATCGCGCAGCTGTTTTTCGAGGCAGAGGACTTCCTGCGGCTGCGCGACCGGGTCGCCGCCGCGGGCTGCGACGCGCTCGTGCTGCCGGGCATCATGCCGCTGACCACCCTGCGCACGCTGCACACCACGATCAAGCTCTCCGGTGCCCCCGCGTCGCAGCGGCTGCTCGATCGGCTCGAACCGTTCTCCGACGACCCCAAGGCGTTCCGCGCGGCCGGCCTGGACTGGGTCACCGAACTGTGCGAGAAACTGATCGCCGAAGGCGTGCCCGACCTGCACTTTTACACCTTCAACCGGTCCAAGGCGACGCGCGAGGTGGTCACCCGGCTCGGACTGGTGCCCGCCCGCACTTACTAATCCGACCAAAAGCAGGCCGACCCCCACCCGGCACGTAACCGTTGCTGCGAAGCCATTAGGCCGTGACTGTGGTCGGATTAGTAACGATCGGCACAGTACTCCGTGGGCTGGGGGCGCCTCCGGCCGGTAGCGTGCCGGACATGGCTTCCACCGAACAGAGCGTTCCGGAGATCTGCGACCGGTACGTCGACGATTACGTGGCCGTGGACCCGGTCGCGGCCACCATGCTCGGCGTCGCGGGCTACGACGACCAGCTGACCGACTATTCGCCCGCGGGCCACGACGCCCGCGCGGACCTGGCGCGGCGCGCGCTGGCCGCGGTGAACGCCGCGGAACCGGCGGACGCGGGGGAGCGGGTCGCGAAGGCCGTGTTCACCGAGCGGATCGGCCTCGAGCTGGAGATCCACGACGCGGGTCTCGACGCGGCCTCGCTCAACGTGATCGAGAGCCCGGTGCAGGGCCTGCGGATGGTCTTCGACCTGATGCCGACCGACACCCCGGACGACTGGGCGAACGTCGCGGCCCGGCTGCCGAAGGTGCCCGAGGCGCTGGCCGGGGTCCGCGCGGCGCTGCTGGCCTCGGCCGACAAGGGGCGGGTTTCCGCGCTGCGGCAGGTCTCGAAGGTCGCCGAGCAGTGCGAGACGTGGGCCGGGCTCAAGGACGGCCCCGGTTTCTTCGCCAGCATGGTCGCCGACGCGGGCGTCGATTCCCTGAAGTCCGACCTGGCCGCGGGCGCGCGGGCCGCGGACGAGGCGTTCGCGGAGTTCGCCGGATTCCTGCGCGCCGAACTGGCCCCGAAGGCCCCGGTCAAGGACGCCGTCGGCGAGGACACCTACCGGCTGTGGTCGCGCTACTTCATCGGCGCGGAGCTGGACCTGCGCGAGGCCTACGAGTGGGGCTGGCACGAATTCTCGCGGCTGGAAACGGAAATGCGCGCGGTCGCGAACCGCATCAAGCCCGGCTCGACGCCCGCGGAAGCCGCGGCGGTGCTCGACGCCGACGCGCGCTACCGCATCCAGGGCCGCCCGCAGTTCGAGGCGTGGATGCAGCAGCTGTCCGACGACGCGCTGAAGTCGTTGCGCGGCAAGCACTTCGACATCCCGGACCGGCTGATGGCGCTGGAGTGCAAGATCGCCCCGCCCGGCGGCGGCGTCGGCGCGTACTACACCGGGCCGAGCGAGGACTTCAGCCGTCCCGGCCGGATGTGGTGGTCGCTTCCCGCCGACCGCAACGACTTCACGACCTGGCGCGAGGTGTCGACGGTCTACCACGAGGGCGTCCCCGGCCACCACCTGCAGATCGCGACGGCGGTCAACCAGGCCGAGACGCTCACGAAGTACCAGCGGCTGATGACGTTCATCTCGGCGCACGGCGAGGGCTGGGCGCTGTACGCGGAACGCCTCATGGAGGAACTGGGCTACCTCTCCGACGACGGCAACCTGCTCGGCATGCTGTCCGAGCAGCTGTTCCGCGCCGCCCGCGTCGTGGTCGACCTCGGCATGCACCTGGAGCTGGAAATCCCGGCGGGCACCGGATTCCACGAGGGTTCGCGCTGGACGCCGGACCTGGGCCTGGAGTTCATGCTCACCCGCACGATCACCGACCAGGCGCACATCCGCGACGAGATCGACCGCTACCTCGGCTGGCCGGGCCAGGCCCCCTCGTACAAGCTCGGCGAACGCCTGTGGCTCGCCGCGCGCGACGACGCCCGGGCGCGGCAGGGTGCGGCGTTCGACATCAAGCAGTTCCACACCAAGGCCCTGCAGATGGGCGGCATGGGACTGGACACCCTGCGCGAGCAGCTGGCGCAACTGGACTGAGACTGCTTTCCCGGGCCGGTGTTCCCGCACCGGCCCGGGTGTCTTTCCCCCATGGTTACCGCTCAGCTCATCGAAACGGCCCGGCTGGACCTCCTGCCGCTTTCCGTCTCGCACGCCGAGGAGATGGCCGTCGTGCTGTCGGATCCGGCCCTGCACACCTACATCGGCGGCGCTCCGGATTCCTTGGCCGCCCTCCGCTCGCGCTACCAGCGGATGACCGCGGGCTCGCCCGATCCGGCGGTGTCCTGGCTGAACTGGGTGATCCGGCCGCGCGATTCCGGCCTGGCGGGCACTGTCCAGGCGACGGTCAGCGGCTCGGTCGCCGAAATCGCTTGGGTGGTCGGCACTCCGTGGCAGGGCCGGGGCATCGCCACCGAAGCCGCGCGCGGGCTTGTCGCGTGGCTCGACCGGCAGCCGGTGGACGCGATCGTCGCCCACATCCACCCGGAGAACCGGGCCTCCGCCGCGGTCGCCGCCGCCGTCGGGCTCACGGCCACCGACGAGCGGCAGGACGGCGAGATCCGCTGGCGCCGCACGCCACAAACCCGTTGATCGGCTCCCCGGCCTCTGGTTAAGCTCCCGCCCGTGCAGTGGCTCCTCGTCGTCATCCCACCACCAGCCTCCTGAGCGGGGCAGTTTTCGCCGCGTGCGCCCGAACCGGGCCCGCGGCTACCGGATGATGTCCTGAACCGGCCGGCACACGCTGCCCCGCGTCGTCGATTTCCGATTCCTTCGACGCAGGAGCCCACTTCCGAATGTCTATTGCCGTACCTTCGCGCGCCCGCTCGTCGGCCGCCCTAGTCGTCGCCGGCGTGCTCTGGGGAACCGGCGGCCTGTCCGGGTCGCTTCTCGGCCAGCAAGCCGGCCTGCACCCGCTGGCCGTCGCCGCCTACCGCCTGCTCATCGGCGGCGCCGCGAGCGCCGCCTTCGTCGCTCTCACCGGCGGACTTCGCCTTCCCGCCAAGGAAACCTGGCGTCGTCTCCTCCTTGTCGGCGCGCTCTTCGCACTTTTCCAAACCAGCTACTTCGCTGCCGTCGCGCTCAGTTCGGTCAGCGTCGCGACCATGACCACGATCGGTGCCGCACCCGTGGTGCTCACGGTGGTCTCCGCGGTGCAGCACCGCCGCGCACCGCGGTTGTGGACGCTGGCGTCCGTCGGCGGTTCTGTCGCGGGGCTGGTGCTGTTGCGGTGGTCGCCGGAGGCCGTGACGTCACCCGCCCGACTGGTCGGCGGCCTAGCCTTCGCGCTGCTAGCGGCGACCGGTTTCGCCGTGCTGACGCTCGTCACAGCGGAGCCCGTCGCCGGCCTGGAACCGTTGGCTACCACGGCATTCGGCTGCCTGACCGGCGGTTTGCTGCTGACCCCCGCCGCGTTGTGGTTCGGCATGAGCCTGCCCGCCCACGCCGACGTGCTGCTGCTGGCCGGGTACTTCGGCGTTGTCCCGACAGCCGTCGCGTACGCCGCGTACTTCCGCGGCCTCGGCGGTGCCCACCCAGTGCTGGGCGCGCTGTCCGCGCTGCTGGAACCGCTTACCGGGACCGTGCTTTCGGTCATTTTCCTGCACGAACGGCTGAGTGCGTTCGCGTGGGGCGGTGCGGTGCTGCTCGTCGCGGCGCTCGCGGTCGGCTACTGGCGGCCGGAGCCCCGATGACGACGCCCGCGCGCGGTCGGTTGCGCAACTTTCACGGACTGTCCGCATTCTTGGAGATTTCGCCACGAACAGGTGACGGATTCCGCTACGGTGCCGCCTATGTTCGCCGAAAACCGAATATTCCGGACATCGGCGCTGGTCACGGGGGCGGCACTACTCGCCCTGCTCGCGGGCTGCGGCGGTGGCTCGGCCGCGGGCACCGCTCCGCCTGCCAGCACGAAACCCCCGATCACCGACCCCGCGGTACAGGCGGCGGCCCTGCGGACCGTGGATCCGTGCGCGCTGCTGGACGCCAAGACTCTCGGCGGCGTCGGCACTCCGGACCAGTCGAGCCTTTCGTCGTCAGAATGGGGCGAGTGCAGCGTCAACGTCAAGGACTCCGGCGGCAAGACCGTCGAACTGGTGCTGCGCGTCGGCGACCAGCTGATCATGTCGAAGGACCCGGTCGGGAAGCTCGAAGGCCTGCCGCTGGTCGTCGACGACGACAAGCCCGGGTCGTGCTGGGTCTCGGTCGTGACGTCGTTCGAACAGTCGCTGGGGATCACCTTCCAGACCAAGGCCCCGGGCGGCGACGCCTGCGCGCCCGGCCGCGCGGCGCTGACCAAGGTCGTGCAGGCCCTGCACAGCGCTCCTCCGCAGTACAAGCAGGCACCCGGTTCCGTGCTGACCACCGACCCGTGCGCGGTGGCCGGCAAGCAGGCCGTGGAGACCGCGTTGGGGCAGAAGTCCTTTGTGGAGCCCAAGAGCCTGCACGAATGCGACTTCTGGTCCGGCGACGACACCCACTACCCGCAGGTATCGGTGCACCTCTACCAGGGCCTGCCCGCCGACGCCGAGGACGGCCAGCCCGCCGACCTTGGCAATGGCGTCACGGCCATCCAGAAAAAGGACGAGGACAGCAGCGTAGTCAGCTGCGACGCGACCTGGCGCAAGATCGAAACCCCGAAGGACGACGAAGCGCACGGGTACGGCGAGATCGTCTCCGTGGAGTTCAGCGGCGAGCCCACCAGCGGACTCGACTCCGCCACCGCCTGCACGAAGGCGGTCGCCGTGGCCAAGACAGTGGCACCGTCGCTGGGCCACGCCTGATCATTCGCGCATCGCGCGGGCCTTCTGGGGGCCGGTTAATGCGGTAGGCGAGCGCGCCGTGCGCCCGGTCCGACATCGGGCGCGCGGCGGTCCTACTGCGTTTCGAGCGGCAGCGCCCGCCCGAGAATCGCGAACGGCCGCGGGTCGCCGGTGAACTGGTAGTCGCGCAGAACGTCGACGAACCCCATGCGCCGGTACAGCTTCCACGCCCGGCTGGTGCCCTCCGGGGTGGAGAGCAGGACGTTCGCGCTGGGCACGCCGTCGAGCAGCCGGCGCAGCAGGTCCTCGCCGATCTGCTTGCCCTGGTTCTCCGGGCGCACGTGGATCTCGGTGAGCTCGAAGTAGTCCGTCAGCCAGCGTTCGGCTTCCGCCGTTCCGGAGCGGCGGGTGAGACCGTGCCGGACCTGCTCGTGCCACCACTGCCCGGCGCGGCCCTTGTAGCCGTACGCGATGCCGAGCAGGACGCCGTTGTCGTCGAGGGCGGCCATGCAGCGCCAGCCCTCGCGCAACGCGTGCGTGAGCCACATCGGCGCGCGCTGCTCGGCCGTGCCCTCGGGGTAGCGCATGGCGTTCACGTAGATCGCCAGCGCTTCCGGCAGCCGGGACCGGAACTCGTCGGCGGAGAGCTGCACGTACCGGGAGCACCCGGAGGAGGACATCGCGGTCACAGTCGACCATCCTCCCCTTCGCTCGCGAGATCGCCGGGGGTGCCCCCGGTGAGGGTGACGAGTTCGTCGAACGTCGTCGGGAAGACCGATTTCGGATGCCCCGCCGCGGCCCACACCTCGGAGTACCCGCGCAACGCCGTGTCCACGAGCGTCACGAGCCTCTCCGGATGCCCGACCGGCGCGACGCCCCCGATCGGCTGCCCCGTGTGCTCCCGGACGAACGCCGCGTCCGCCTTGCCGGCTTCGGCGACCCCGGCGAGTTCCGCCAGCCGGGACTCTTCGGCCCGATGCGCCCCCGAGGTGAGGGCAAGCACCGCGACCTCGGCCCCGTCAGCCGCGCGGCCCCGGAAGACCAAACTGTTCGCGATAGCGCCGACCGGTACCCCGAGCGCCTCCGCGGCCTGCGCGGCAGTGCGCACTTCAGCGGGCAGCACCCGCACTCCGGCAGCGGCAGCGTGCAGCCCGGCCTCGCCCAGTGCGGCGGTGACCTTGGCGACAGCGGGATGGTCGTGGGTGCTCACCCGGTTATGAGACCACGCCAGTGCAGCCGTGTCCCGCACCACGTGCCCGGATTCCACCGGCGGGGTTGAGCGGACTCGCCGGCGCGGCTACTCTGGAAACAGATCGAACAGACGTTCGATACCCGGTGGGAACGCACCGGCCGGTCCCGGGGTGGGGGAAGCACCTCGGGCCTCCGGCCGGCCCACCCGAGCAGGAGGAGGGTCGCCATGTCCGTCTCGGTCGTGTCCCCCGCGGACCGTGCCCCCGAGGCACACCGACCTGGCGCGGTGGGCGAACAGCTGACGTTCGGCGCGCCGGTGGAACGGCCAGGTGCTGCTGGTGCTGCTGCGGAGGGTGCTGCTGGTGTCTCCGAGGGCAGCGCTGCTCAGGTGTCGCGTTCGGGCGCTGGTTCCGCTGGTTCGGTTCCGTCGCCTGCTTCGGTGACTGGCTCTGCTCAGCCCGGGCTCGATCTTTGGCTCGCGTCGGAGAACGAGCCTGCTCCTTCGGCGGCTGGCCCCGCCCGGTCCGCTGCTTCGGAAACTGGCCCCGGCCTGACCCCCGCGCCGGGAAGCGACTCTGCGGCGTCGTCCGTTTCGGTGAGCGACTCTGGCCGGTCTGGTGTTCCAGGGGCCGAGTCTGGCTTGCCGTCCGCGTCGTCTCTTTCGTCGTCCGATTTCGACGAGCCTGCTGCTCCGGCGGCTGGCCCGGGCCTGACGCCCGCGCCGGGAAGCGACTCTGCGGCGTCGTCCGCTTCGGTGACCGACGCTGGCCAGCGTGGTGTTCCAGCGGCCGAGTCCGGTCTGCCGCCCGCCTCGTCCCCTTCGCCGTCCGGTTCCGACGAACCCGCTTCGGCGGCTGGTCCCGCTCAGCCCGCTTCCGCGGAGCCGAGCCTCGACTCGCCGTCCGAGCCAGCGTCGTCCGTAGCCAACCCCACCGCTCCGGCAACCACCCCCGCGCTGCCCTTCGCGTCGGAAAACACCTCGGCCCCCGATCCCGAACGCCCCTCATCCCTCAAACCGACCGTGCACCACGTCCCCGAAAACACCGTGCCCAGCGCCCCGCCCCCGAGGCAGGTCGTCCACCGCACCCGGGCCGCGGTCCGGCCCTCCGCCGAGCCGTCCGCCCGCCGCTCCGGCGGCAAGGTCCAGCCGCAACTTCCGCTGTCCCTGCGTCCGCCGGCCCCGCCCGAGGCGGTCACCCTTCTCGCCCAGGCCAACCGCGGACTCGACCACGCGGACAACGAACGCGACCCAGCCGAACGCTTCATCGGCGCCTACCTGGCCTCCCTGCGCGGCGCGGGGGCGGTGCTCGCCGTCCGCGGTCGTCCGCGCCGGGGTCGGGGCCGTCCGGCCAGCGGCTGGGTGCTGCTCGACGCCGTCGCCCCCGAACTGCGCGAATGGTCAGCGTTCTTCGCCGACCACTCGGAAACCCGAGCCGCCGCCGAAGCCGGCATCAGCGGTCGCGTCACCGCCGAACTGGCCGAGAGTCTGCTGCAGGCAACCGCCCAGTTCCTCGAACTGGTCCGCCGGGTCGTGCACGGCCTGCCGATGTCCGGGGAAGCCCATGTGGCGTGAACTCGGCACGGTCGACCACGGCCGGCTGCTCGAGGCGTTCTCCGCGGAGGCGCACCTGCTGGGGGAGGTGGCGCACTCGGCGTCACCCGATTCGCCGGTGCCCACCGCCCCCGGCTGGACGTTGAACGAGCTGCTCAAACACGTCGGCTCCGTCTACTGGCAGGTCCTCGGCTGGATCCGCGAAGGCCGCCGCCCCGAGCCATGGCGCGAGCCCCTGCCCGGCCAGCCCGTGGTCGACTTCTACTCCGTCGCCCGTACCGAACTCGAAGTCGAATTGGCCAACCACGACCCGGCCACCCGGACCGCCACTTGGTGGTCCGCCGACCCGACCCACGGTTTCTGGCGCCGCCGCATGCTCCACGAGACCCTCGTGCACCGAGTGGACGCCGAAAACGCAGCCGGAATCGGCGATTCGACAGTGCCCGACGACCTGGCCGCCGACGGCGTCGACGAGGCCCTCACTCTCTACTTTGGACACAAGCTCACCACCATGGGCATCTCGGGAACCCGAAACGGCACAGTGGGTTTCCACACCGGCGGCCACAGCTGGATCGCGAGAGCAGGCCCCGGCGAAACGGAGGCCTGGCGCTGCTCTCCCCGAGAAGCCGACGCCGCGGACGCGATCGTCACCGGCTCGCCCGCGAACGTGTACCTCTGGCTGTGGGGAAGAGTCCCGGTGACCATGGTCCACACCGACGGAGACCACGAGCTGTCCGCCCAAACCTGGGCCCTGCTGCGACTGGCCACCAGATAGCGTTCGAGAACCGAAAGCGGGGAAGCTTCCCGGTTCTGCGCTGTTTCCTCGACCACCGTGGCGATCCGGCTGTGCCGGCAAGCGTGATACCCCCGCGCTTGCCGGCACGGTTCTTTCACCGACCCCGCGACCCGCCGTTTTTGTCGGCCCTGCCCGCTACCGTGGCGACATGGCAACACGTCTGGCCAACCTGGTCATCGCCGCCGAAGAACCAGCACGCCTGGCCCGCTTCTGGTCCGACCTCCTAGGCTGGCAACTCACCGCGAAATCCCCAGCGGAGGCAGAAATCCAGCCCCCGCCCGACGACGGCTGCGACCTCACCCTGGTCTTCGCCGCGACCTCCCGCCCTAAGACCACCAAAAACCGGCTCCACCTGGACCTCTCCAGCACCTCCGGCGAGAACCAGCGCGAAACAGTCTCCCGAGCCGTTTCTTCAGGAGCACGCCCGATCGACATCGGCCAGCGCAACGTCCCGTGGATCGTTCTGGCCGACCCCGAAGACAACGAGTTCTGCGTACTCGAACCCCGCGAGGACTACGCCAATTCCGGTGCCATCGCAGCGATCGTCGTCGACGCACAAGACCCCGCGCGCCTGGCCCGCTTCTGGTCCCCGCTCACCGCGTGGCCGATCGCCGCCGACGAGCCCGCCATCACCACCCTGCGCAACCCCACCGGCCGCGGCCCCACTCTCGAATTCCTGCGCGTGAACACCCCGAAACACGGCAAAAACCGCCTCCATCTAGACCTGTCCGGCGACGACCCAGCTGAAACCGACCGCATCCAAGCCGCCGGAGCTCGCCTAATCGGTACCACTCAGCCCAACGCCCCTCAGGTCGACTTCACCGACCCGGAAGACAACGAATTCCGCCTCCTGTTCCCAAGCTGACCCGCGCCATTGTTTCCCGCAGATCACGCATTCCCGGCCACCCTCTGACAGACCCGAAACACCACAAGACGCCCCCGGTTACGTACGTCGGCGACGGTACGTCCATGGACACGCCCTCCACCCCCCGCAGCCTCCTCGCGAACACAATCCCCGCGCACCCGTCAAACCACCGCCACCCCAACGAAAACCTCGCGCCAACCCAAGCCTGGCGAGTACGCGTCCGCTCCGACGCCCACCCCGGCACCCTGGCCCGCTTCGCAATCCGCCTGGCCGACCTCGAATGCAGCATCCTCGGCCTGACCAGACACCCAGCCCCCGGCGGCGTCCTGGACGAATTCGTCCTGCGCCCAGCAGCAGGCTTGCCCCAGCACCTCCTGATAGACGCCCTCCGCGACGAAGGCGGCGATTGCCTGGGGATGACCGAAACCACCATCCCGGACGTCCGCGCCTCAGCTGCCACCACGCTCGCCGCCGAGGATCCGATCGCCGACGCCGCCCGGGAACTCCTCACCCCCATCGCGGAATCACCGTCCCCTGAATTGCCGACAACCGCTGGCATCCGGAAACTCCCTGCCCCGGCGACACGCCTCAAGCCTTCTTCTCCGCCATTCGATGCCCCAGCAACTGTTGATACGGAGACCCGCGCCGCGAAGGGGCCACTCGACGCTCCGGCAGTTTCTGATCGACAGGCAACTTCTAGAGCTGAGGTCGGAAGATCCGATGCTCCGGTGGCACGCGTTGAGCCGTCTTCAGGGCCACTCCACGCACCGGCAGCGACTGATCGAGAGGCAACCTCCGACACTCGGCTACGCGGTGCTCAGGCGGCATCTGCGTCCCGCACCGGTGGGAAGCCGCCCACCGAGGCTTCCGCGCGCGAACTCCGCGCTCCTTCAGTCCCGACGGCCATAGATCAAGAAACTGCTTCTGCACTCGATGCCGGAGCACGCCGTGTTCCGGCGGCCACTGCGCTTCCCGTCGCGGGCGAGCTGTGCATCGGGGCCGACGCTCGGGAATTGTCCACTCCGGCAGCAACTTCCAGCACCGCCGACGACACGGCGGTCACCGAAGCAATTGCCAATGCCGTCGGGCGAGCGACGATTGCCGAAACTACCGTTCGCGGACTTCGCGATTCAGCCGCGACAGCGCTCGTCGCCGCTCGGCGGGCGATCGTTGATCCGGATTGCCGCGCTCCGATGTTGCGGATGGTGCTGTCCGCGGATCTTGTGACGCTCGTGCCCATGAGCGAGGCCAACCCTGGGCGCACCGAAGGCGGCCACCGGGCGGTATTCGCCTTTGGGGAAGGGCAGGCGTTTGTCGCCCGGCGGCGATGGGTGGCATTCGCTGAACCCGAACTTACCCAGGCCGCGGCCTTCCTGGAACTGCTCGCCGCGGCAGAGCAGAATCTGGCCGGTCCGGCGGTGCTCGACCGTCCGGACGGGGCGGCGATTGTTCTGCGCCTCGGTACTCCGCGCGACACCGACGCGATCGGTGCGGTGCATCTTCGCTGCTCGGCGAAGACGTTGTTCAACCGCTACCACACAGGGCTGCGCACGGTTCCCCGGAAATGGCTGCACCGCTTGCTCATGCCACCGCGCGGAACCAGCTTGCTCGCGGTGTGCGGCCGGGACGTGATCGGGTTCGGTCAGCTGATTTCCCAGCGCGACGGTACTGCCGAGGTATCGCTTCTCGTCGAGGATGCCTGGCAGCGCCAGGGAATCGGCACGGCGTTGCTCGCTCGGCTGGTCGCCCTCGCCGGAGCCGACGGGATCACGGAACTGACTGCGGTCCGTCTTTCGGGCAACGACGCGATGGCCCGGACCGCTGTTCGCGCCGGACTGCGGGTCGAAACCAGTCCGGACGACGGCACGGTGCTGCGGCTCGTCGCCGACCGGACGCCGCGGACGGTCAGCGGTTCCAGAACCAGTCTTTGCCCCGCGCCTCGCGCAGCGCCTGCTTCTTCCGGTCGGGAGTGAGCCGGTCGAGGTAGAGCTTGCCGTCGAGGTGGTCGGTTTCGTGCTGGAGACACTGGGCCAGCACGTCGACGCCCTCGACCTCGATCGGCTCGTTGCGCAGGTCGACGCCGCGCACCACGGCGTGCTTCGCGCGGACCGTCGGGAACCACAGTTCCGGCACCGACAGGCAGCCCTCGCCGATTTCGTGCGTTTCCTCGGACAGGTGGGCGATCTCCGGGTTGATGACGTACCCGGTCAGCCCGCCGACGTCGTAGCTGAACACCCGCAGCCCGACCCCGATCTGCGGCGCGGCGAGCCCTGCCCGGCCCTCCGGCTGCACGCTGTCGAGGAGGTCCTTCACCAGCGCCTCGATCTTGCTGTCGAACGTGGTCACCGGGTCGCACACGGACTTGAGCACCGGGTCACCGAAGTAGCGCAACTCGCGCATCGCCATGATCGAACGTCCTTTTGTCCACCGAGGGGCCACGAGAAGTCTAGTGACACCACCTGCTTCGCCGACGCGGGTCCACTAGGCAAGCCCGACGGCACCGCCCGCACGGCGGAACCACAGGCCGCACCCGCTCGCGTATCGGCCGAGCAGCACGGGGCAAGGATCAAGCTCTCAAACGGAGTCCCTTCGGCGTCGCGCGGAAGCCGGCTTCCTGCAGGATTTCGGCTAGCTCCGAGGTCAGCGCGTGTTCTCCGTCCGCGCGCTGGACGGCCAACTGACCCAGCCAGCCTTCCCGAACCGCGGTCGACAACGCGGCCGCGGCGGCTTGCAGTGAGCTGCGTTCCTCGGTGAAGCTCAGCAACGAGCGGCCGCCGCGTTCGACGTACAGGGCTGGGATTCCGTCGACCAGCACCGCCAGCGCTCCGGCTTTGCGCGCCGGGCGGTGTTTCGTGTCGCCTGTCGCGGCAGGCCAGGACAGAGCCGCGCCGTACGGCTGTGCTGGATCCGCGGCGGCGAGCACTACGGCACGCGCGTTGTCGTTTCGGGCCGCCGAGGCGGGCGCGGTGCTGGAGAGCGCCCGCAGCCGATCGACCGCGCCCTTCGCGGCGAACTGTGCGGCACCGAGACCTTCGACGACATAGCCGCGGATGACCTGCCCGGTGTCTTCCATGCCGCGCAACACCTTGTAGATCCCAGAAAACCCGCCGGTGACCCGTTCGGTGTCGAGCGCGCCTCGGGTGAGCACGCCGTGCCGTTCCAGGAATGCCTCGGTGCGGGCATGTGCGCGTCGCGTCGGGTCGGCTTCGCGAGGCGGGGTCAGCGCCCAACGGCCGGCCGCGGTCGGCGGCCCGGTGCGCGACGGCATCGCCGGACGGCCGGCGCGCATGCGGGCGTAGCGGCCGCGTGGCGCTTGCCGCCGGGGTTTGTGCGCGCCGTGCCCGGCGACCTGCGCGCGCAGCGGCGCGAGCGTGTCGCCGGTGACCAGCCCGGCCCACACCAGATCCCACAGCGCGGCCACCACGGCACCGTCGTCCGGCGACTGCTCCAGACCCGGCGTGACCCGGTCGACGAGCTGGCGGAAGAACAACGCTCCGCTTTCCAGCGCCGTCACGATGGCGTCGTGCAGCGGACTCGTCGGCGGATTCTCCTCGACCTCGGGCAGCAGCAGATCCGCGACGTCCGACGGAGCGAGCGCCAGCCACCCGTCCCCGCCGGAGAGCGAACCACAGCCTGCCCACGTGACCTCGCCCGCGGTGGTGAGTTCGTCGAGCAGCGCGGGGGAGTAGCCCGGCAACCGGCTCGGCAGGATCAGCGATTCGACCGCGCTCGCCGGCAACGGCGCACCGGCAAGCTGTTCGACCACTGACAGCACGTCGTCGGCCGTCGGCGCGGACCGCAGCCGCGCGCCGATTCCGTGCCACGAGGGCAAGAACCGGCCCAGCGCCGCCGGCTCCACGGGCTCGACCTCTGCCCGCAGCCGGGCGAGCGACGCGCGCCGCAACCGCCGCAGCACGGCCGCGTCGCAGTATTCGACGCCCACGCCATGAGTTTCCGGATGTCCGACCGGACTCAGCTCGCCGCGGACCAGCCTGCCTTCACCGGTGAGCCGGTCGAGCACACCGGTGACGACCGCTGAACCCAACCCGAACCGATCCGCGGCGGCCGTCGCGGAGAACGGGCCGCGGGTCCGCGCGTAGCGGCCGAGCAGGTCGCCCAGCGGATCCGCCACCGGCTCGGTGAACGCCTCCGGCACGCCGACCGGAAGCGCGACGCCCAGCGCGTCCCGCACCCGTCCGGCGTCCTCGATGGCCAGATACCGCTCCTCGCCGCCGATGCGCACCTGGATCGCCCGCCGTGCCGAGGCGAGTTCTTCCAGCCACTCCGGCTGAATCCCGCGTTCCGCGGCTTCGGCGACGGACAGATCGCCGAGGAACCGCAGCAGGTCGGCCGCGTCCTCTGCCGACCGGGCGTGCCTGTCTGGTTCGAGCCGCTGCAACGACCGTTCGACCTCGGCCACGGCCTCCGGATCGAGCAGCTCGCGAATCGCTTCCGTGCCCAGCAATTCGGCCAGCAGCGCGGAATCCAGCGAAAGCGCAGCGGCTCGTCGTTCGGCCAGCGGAGCGTCCGTCTCGTACAGGAACATCCCGACGTACCCGAACAACAGGCTTCGGGCGAACGGCGACGCGGCAGGCGTCTCCACCTCGACCAGCCGCACCTTGCGCGCCCGGACGTCCGACATCAGCTCCCGCAGTCCGCCGACGTCGTAGACGTCCTGCAGAACCTCGCGCATCGCCTCCAGCACAACCGGGAACCGCTCGTACTTCGCCGCCACCGACAACAGTTGCGACGCCCGTTGCCGTTGCTGCCACAACGGTGTGCGCCGCCGCGGATCCCGGCGCGGCAGCAAGAGCGAGCGTGCCGCGCACTCCCGGAACCGCGCCGCGAAGACCGCCGAGCCGCCGACCTCCGCCACGATCAGCTGCTCGACCTCCTCCGGATCCAGCAGGACGTCGTCTGCGGTGATGGTGACCTCGCCGCCGTCGGCGTCGAGCGCGTCGGGCAGCCGCAGCACGATGCCGTCGTCGGAGTGCGCCACCTGGGCGTCGACGCCGCGGTTTTCCCGCAGCCGGGCGGCGATCGCGAGCGCCCACGGAGCGTTCACCTGCGCGCCGAACGGCGAGTGCAGCACGATCCGCCAGTCGCCCAGTTCGTCGCGGTAGCGCTCGAGCAGGATGACGCGGTCGTTGGGCACGTGCCGGGTCGCCGACTTCTGTTCTTCCAGATACGCCAGCAGGTTGTCGCAGGCGCGCTGGTCGAGCCCGGCCGCGGCGGCCCGGTCCCGCGCCGTCGCGGTGTCCGAAGTGGACAGTTCGCGGACGAACGCGCCGAGCGCCCGCCCCAGTTCCAGCGGGCGTCCGGCGGCGTCGCCCTTCCAGAACGGCATCCGGGCGGGCTGGCCCGGGGCGGGCACGACGATCACCCGGTCATGGGTGATGTCGGTGATCCGCCACGACGAGGTGCCGAGCAGGATCGTGTCGCCGACCCGCGATTCGTACACCATCTCCTCGTCGAACTCGCCCACACGCGAGCCGGGTTTGCCCTCGTCGCCCGGCGTCATCACGGTGAACAGGCCGCGGTCGGGGATCGTGCCGCCGGACGTGACCGCCAGCCGCTGCGAACCCGGCCGCCCGCGCAGTTCGCCGCCGACCCGGTCCCACGTGATGCGCGCCCGCAGCTCGCCGAACTCCTCGCTCGGGTAGCGGCCGGCGAGCATGTCGAGCACCGCGTGCAGCGCGTCGTCCGGCAGCGAGCTGAACGGTGCAGCCCGCCGGACGAGCGCCGCCAGCTCCCGCACCGTCCACGGTTCGAGCGCCACCATCGCGACGACGTGCTGGGCCAGCACGTCGAGCGGGTTGCGCGGGTACCGCACCGCCTCGATCGCCCCGGTCGCCATCCGTTCCGCGACGACGGCGCACGACACCAGATCGCCGCGGAACTTCGGGAACATCACGCCGGACGACACCGCGCCGACCTGATGCCCGGCCCGGCCGACGCGCTGCAGCCCGGACGCCACCGTGGGCGGAGCCTCGATCTGCACGACCAGGTCCACCGCGCCCATGTCGATGCCGAGTTCGAGCGACGACGTGGCCACCACGCACGGCAGCCGCCCGGACTTCAGTTCTTCTTCGACATGGGTGCGCTGCTCGCGGGACATCGACCCGTGGTGCGCTCGCGCGATGACCGGCTCCGCACCCGTCGTGACGCCGGACTGCCCGACCGCCTCCGCCGGGAACGCATCGCTCCGGGACAGACCGGTCTGCTCGGAGGCGAGTTCGTTGAGCCGCGCGGTGAGCCGTTCGGTGAGCCGCCGCGAGTTGCCGAACACGATGGTAGAGCGGTGCGCGCGGATCAGCTCCAGCACCCGTTCCTCGACCGCGGGCCAGATCGACGGCCGCTGCACCGCCGCGCCGGCCACTTCTTCCTGGGTGCCGATCCCACCCTCCGACGGCAACTGCGACAGCGACGTGAGGTCGTCGAGCCGCTCCAGCGGCGAAGGCGCTGGGCCGTCGAGGTTCGCCATGTCCTCGACGGGCACCTCCACCCGCACCTGGATCGTCTTCGCGAGCTTCGGCTGCACGACCGTGACCGGACGGCCGCCGGCGAGGAACGCGCTGACCTCGTCGACCGGCCGCACGGTGGCCGACAATCCGATGCGCTGAGCCGGTTTGGGCAGCAGCGCGTCGAGCCGTTCCAGCGACAACGCCAGGTGCGCGCCGCGTTTGCCGCCCGCGACGGCGTGCACCTCGTCGACGATGACCGTCTCGACGCCCTTCAGCGATTCCCGCGCCGAGGACGTGAGGATGAGAAACAGCGACTCCGGCGTGGTGACCAGCACGTCCGGCGGGGTTTTCCCGAACGACCGGCGCTCCGCCGCCGTGGTGTCGCCGGTGCGCATGCCGACCTCGATCTCCGGCACGGGCAGGCCGAGCCGGTGCGCGGCCTGGGAGATGCCCGCCAGCGGCGCGCGCAGGTTGCGCTGCACGTCGACCGCCAGCGCCTTCAGCGGCGAGACGTACAGGATCCGGCACCGCTCGCGCGGGTTCGCCGGCGGCGGTTCCGCCGCCAGCCGGTCGAGTGCCCACAGGAACGCGGACAGCGTCTTGCCGGACCCGGTGGGCGCCACGACCAGGGCGTGCTGCCCGGCGTGTGCGGCCCGCCAGGCCCCTTCCTGCGCGGCCGTCGGGGCGGCGAAGGCTCCGGCGAACCAGGTGCTGGTCGCCGGGGAGAAGAGGTCGAGGACGTCGTTTGCCACGGGATCCATCATGCGCGGCGCCCCCGACAATTTCCGGGGCCCCGGCAGCGAACCCCGTGCCGGATCCCCTCGTGTGGGTGACCGATCGGCTTAGATCGCGTACTTCCACACGGTCAGCGAATAAGCCGAATACCAGGCCCCGACCAGCACGAACACGGTTGCCGCGGCGATCATCGTGGACTTCTTGCGCCCGGCCAGCCCCATCGCGACGGGCAGCAGGAGCGCGAAGTCGGGGAGGACGAACCTCGACTTCAGGGCAGGCAGCCCGGCACTGCAGAGGACCAGCACCAGGACACCCACCGCGTACGCGGCCAGCGGCCACGGCATCCGGCGGCCGGTGACGCAGACGACCGCGAGCGCGATCGCCGCGACCATCACCAGCACGACGAGCGTTTCCCACGCGTTGCCCGAGGTGAAAAGCGTCTGCGTGATCCACTGCCAGGCTTCGGCCCCGGCGTCGAAACGCGTGTTCCAGCCGCGCAGCTCCACGTCCTGCCAGCCGGTCACACTGCCGGTTTGCACCGCGACGAACAGCCAGTACCCGAGCAGGCCGAGCGGCGCGACGAAGACGCACACGAGCGCGTTCCACCGCTGTCTGTTCCGCCACACGTCGACGGCCGCGGCGACCACCACGACCGCGACCAGCACGCACGCGGTTGAGCGGGTGAGCCCGGCGAACAGCGTCGCGGTCGCGGCGAGATACCACCTGCGTTCGAGCACACCGACCAGCGCCCACGCGGCGAGCGCGGTGAAAAGCGCCTCGGTCATCACCATGCTCTCGGCGATCGCCATCGGCGCGGCGCCCCACAACACCGCGAGCAGCAACCCCGCCCGCTGGCTGTGGACGAGCCGGCCGATCCGGTACATCGCCGTCGCCGCCGCGATTCCGGCGAGCGTCGACACCAGGAGGCCCGCTCCGTAGTACGTCACCCCGGGCAGCTTCTCGAACAGCCCGGTCAGCGCCGGATACAACGGGAAGTAGCCGTACGACGCGTCAGGATACGGCAGCCCGGCGGCGTCGAGCGGATTGCTCACGCCGGTGTAGCTGTGCTCCGCGATCTGCAGGTACCACCAGCCGTCCCAGGCCTTGAGCCGCTCGCCGAACGGCAGGTCCCGGGGCGCGGCCATCGCCGCGAGCGCGCCGAGACCGACCAGCCGCACCACGAGGTACAGCACCGTCGCGTGCAGGTAGCCGGAGCGGCTCCATCTGCCCGCCGCGACCCGCAACGAGCGCGCCGGACCGTCCGCTGCCCGTTCGAACTGCTCCCGGCGGGTCTTGTCCACTAGCTCTGTCATTGCCTCCCCGTCCTCGGAAGACGAGACGTTCCGTTGTTCCCCGGGGTTGCGCGCGTCGCGAGTTTCGCGGGTCCGCACGCACGGTGACCGGGCACGTGGCAGCATCTCCGCCAGCGCTGCTTGAGTCGAGGGGAAATTACTGTGCGGATCCTGTCGGTGGACCTCGGGACGTCCAACACCGTTGCCGTCCTTTCCGCGCACGGCAGGCCGCCACGCGTCGTCGAGGTCGACGGGTCGGCCAACATGCCCTCCGCGGTGTTCGCCGGGGAAGACGGCACGCTCATGGTCGGCCGGGACGCCGAACGTCGTGCGCGGCTCGACCCGACACGGTTCGAGCCCAACCCTAAACGGCGCATCGACGAGCAGACGCTGCTGCTCGGCACAGACGTCGTGCCGGTCAACGAAGCGCTCGCCGCGATCCTGCGCCGGGTGCTCGACGAGACCACGCGCCAGCTCGGCGGCGAACAGCCGGACGAGGTCCGGCTCACCCACCCCGCGCAGTGGGGTCCGGTGCGCCGCAACGTGCTGCTGAGCGCGGCGCGGCTCGCGGGCGTCCGCGGAAACGTCATCCTCGTGCCGGAGCCCGTCGCGGCCGCGGCGCACTTCGCGTCGTTCCCTGAGCGCGCGTTGGCTCCAGGGCAGGCTCTCGCGGTGTACGACCTCGGCGCGGGCACGTTCGACGTCGCAGTCGTCGGCGCGAACCAGAACGGCTACACAGTGCTCGCCGAGGACGGTCTGCCCGACCTCGGCGGCCTCGACGTCGACCAGGCGCTGATGGTCCACGTAGGACGTGAGGTGTCCCACTCGGACCCGCAGCGTTGGCAACGGCTGCTTCGCCCCGAGTCCACTGCGGACCGGCGTACGCGACGCGCGCTGCAAGAAGACGTGAAGGCCGCGAAGGAGGCACTGTCTCGGCATCCGCAGACAGAGGTGCCGATGCCGGAGCCGTTCAAGGACGTGCTCGTCACGCGCGGAGAGCTCGAAGGCTTGGTCCGTCCGGCAATGCTGCGCAGCGTGGAGCTGCTTTCGCGGACACTTCGTTCGGCTGGGCTGACCTCGGAGCGTCTCGCCGGCATCTACCTCGTCGGCGGTTCGAGCCGGTTGCCGCTGGTCGGGTCGATGATCGCGGAGAAGCTCGGCGTCGTCCCCACGAGTCTTGACCAGCCCGAGACGGCCGTCGCCCTGGGTGCACAGCACGTCGCTAAAGACGGACTGTCGATGCGTACGCAGAACGTCGAGGGCCAGGTGGCGTCAGGTGCGCCGTACGCGCCGCCTGCCGCGCCCCAGGGCGGCTACCCGGCGTACTCGCCGACGCAGCCACAGCAGATGCCGCCGTTCCAGCCTTCGCCAGCACCGTCCAACTTCCCGACGTACACGCCCGCTAAGCCGGAGAAGAAGAGCCGCACCAAGCTGTGGATCGGCATCGCGGCAGCTGTGGTGGTCGTGCTCGCCGCGGGGTTGACCGTGTTCCTGACAACACAGGGTTCGTCAGTGAAGACGTACACCGCCGACGAGTGCCGTACGCCGGGGCAAGCCGACTCGTCCGGACTGACCGGCTGCATGCGTCAGCTCGCCGGCAAGGTCGCTGACAACGGCGGCTGTGCTCCCGGCATGGGCAACGGCCCCGCCGCGCCGGCGAAGAGCCTCGGGACCGCGTCGACGTGCGCCGCGCCGGGGCGCGCGGGCACTCAGGTGACGTACGTGCAGGGACAGTCGGCAGCGGAGCTGAAGCAGTACACCGACGGACTGCTCTCCTCCGCGGGCGGCGACCGCACCGAAGCGGACTGGAAGGGCAACGCGCTCGAAGGGCACTACGCGGCGGCGGCCGGGCAGTCGTCGGCGGTCCTCGTGTTCACCGTGAAGGACCGGCCCCTCGTCGGGTTCCTCTACCAGGTGAATTCCGGCGGGCAGGCGGCCACGCCGGGCGCGCTGGCCGACTACTTCGAGCAGAACGTCCAGCCGGGGGAGTGATCCCCGCCGGAGCGGGAAAGCTAGCATTCGCCTGATGCGTATCACGGTGTTCCGACGGCTGATGGCCGACGAGTTCGGGTCCGGACGCGCCGAGATGCTCGCCAAGGACCACGTGTTCAGCGGGCTCGGCGGGCGCACGGTCGAAGAGGCGCTGAGCGCGGGAACGCCGGCCAAAGAGATCTGGCGAGCGGTCTGCGTCGAGTTCGAGGTGCCGCCGGAACGGCGCTGACCTGCGAGTTCCGGGTCCGGACGCGGGGGAGGGCGAAAACCTCGGCGGATGGGCGTGTCGCTGTAAACCTCGAACACCTGTTCGTCTATGGTGTTGTGCACAACGGGGCCAGCGATCCACAGATCAGTCGCCGCGCCTGGAATTGTCGGTCCCTCCCCGTAGCGTCGGACCGGACAGAGCTTGGACCCCGGACAAGCTTGATCTGGACAACCGAACACACAGGCCCCAACCAGCGAGGTGGACTTCCATGCCAGCAGCACCCGACAAGGACAAGGCGCTCGAACTCGCCCTTGCGCAGATCGACAAGCAGTACGGCAAGGGCTCGGTGATGCGCCTCGGCGAGGACAACCGCCCGCCCGTCTCCGTCATCCCCACCGGCGCGATCGCCCTCGACGTCGCGCTCGGCATCGGCGGCCTGCCGCGCGGCCGGGTCATCGAGGTCTACGGCCCGGAATCCTCCGGCAAGACCACGGTCGCCCTGCACGCGGTGGCCAACGCGCAGCGCAACGGCGGCATCGCGGCGTTCATCGACGCGGAGCACGCGCTGGACCCGGAGTACGCCAGGAAGCTCGGCGTGGACACCGACGCGTTGCTCGTCTCCCAGCCGGACACCGGCGAGCAGGCGCTGGAGATCGCGGACATGCTGATCCGCTCCGGCGCGCTCGACATCCTGGTCATCGACTCCGTGGCCGCGCTCGTGCCGCGCGCCGAGATCGAGGGCGAGATGGGCGACTCGCACGTCGGCCTCCAGGCTCGCCTGATGAGCCAGGCGCTGCGCAAGATGACCGGTGCGATGAACAACTCCGGCACCACGGCGATCTTCATCAACCAGTTGCGCGAGAAGATCGGCGTCATGTTCGGCTCGCCGGAGACCACCACGGGCGGCAAGGCGCTGAAGTTCTACGCCTCGGTCCGCCTCGACGTCCGCCGCATCGAAACGCTCAAGGACGGCGGCGAGCCGGTCGGCAACCGCACCCGCGTCAAGGTCGTCAAGAACAAGATGGCCCCGCCCTTCAAGCAGGCCGAGTTCGACATCCTCTACGGCGTGGGCGTCTCCCGCGAGGGCTCGCTCATCGACATGGGCGTCGACCAGGGCATTCTGCGCAAGTCGGGTGCCTGGTACACGTACGAGGGCGACCAGCTCGGCCAGGGCAAGGAGAACGCGCGGAAGTTCCTGCGCGACAACCCGGACATCGCCAACGAGATCGAGAAGCGCATCAAGGAGAAGCTCAACATCGGTCCGCAGGTCGATGCCGAAGCCGAGGCAGCGCCCGCGCCGGTCGACTTCTGATCCGGGGAGGGGAGGGGATCGGCAGGTTCCCTCCCCGGTGCTCGGGCCGCGCACCGGTCCGCCGCTGAAACCGGGGACCAGCGCGGTTTCGCCGCGACGGGATCTTCGGGTACGACGGTGTTCCGCATGCGCAGGTGTGCCCTTGCCCGGCGGTTCTCCGGCTGGGTGTGAGGTGGCTAGGTGCGGCCATCTCCGGCCGGGTGTGAGGCGGCTGGGGCGGCTATCTCCGGGCTGAGTGCGAGGTGGCGGGGCGTGACCATCTCCGGCTGGGCGCGAGGTGGCTGGGCGTGGCCATCCCCGGCTGGGTGCGGCCAGCGGGTCGTGCGGGGATTGCTGCCGGGATCTCTGCCGGTGCGGTGGGGATCTCCCGGGTACGACGTGCTCGGCCGGTCTGAAGCGGTGCGCGCGGGCAAGCTCCGCGGGTGAGCGCTGGCCGTTGTGACGAGCATCGGTGCGGGTTCTTGCCCGAGCCGGTGCGAGTTCCGGCGGCTGCGCTTCGGTCGGCGGGTGGCGAACCGTGCCGAAGCGCGGTGTTCGGCACCGGGAAACTGGTGTTGAGGTGGAGGTGCCGTCGTCCGAGGGCGGCACCGTGAACAAGGAGTGTGGTCGTGGCCAGGGCGCCGAAGGTCGAGCCGATGGAGTTGCCTCCGGAGGAACGGGCGAAGAAGGCCAAGGAGATCTGCTTCGACCTCCTCGCCGCCCGGCCGAGGGCGGTCGAGGAGCTGCGACAGACGTTGCAGCGCAAGGGTTTCGACAGCGACACCGTGGAAACCCTGCTCGGCAAGCTCGACCGTGCCGGTCTCGTCAACGACGCCGAGTTCGCCGAAACCTGGGTCCGCGACCGGCACGCCAACCAAGGGCTGTCGCGTACCGCGCTCGTCGCGGAGTTGCGGCGCAAGGGCGTCGACGACGAGATCGCGACGCAAGCGGCGGAGGAAGTCGACCGGGAAGCCGAGGAACAGCGTGCCCGCGAGCTGGTGCGCAAACGGCTCAGGTCGCTCGGGAACGTCGACGAGCAGACCGCGATCCGCCGGCTGCTCGGGTTCCTCGCGCGCAAGGGCTATCCGCAAGGGCTGGCGTACACGGTGATCCGCGACGAACTTCGCGAGTTCGGGGCGGAATCCAGCATGCTGGACGACGTGCCGGTCGACTGATCGCCTCGCGGCACCGAGAAACCCGCCGCCTCCGGTACGAAGACGACGGGTTTCCGGAAGGGCTCAGCGCAGCGCGGCGGCTTCGGCGGCCAGCTTCTCGACGGCGGCGAAATCCTTGGCCGCCAACAGCTTCGCGGGCGTCAGCCATGAGCCGCCGATGCAGCCGACGTTCGGCAGCGCCAGGTACGACGGGGCCGACGACACCGAGATCCCGCCGGTCGGGCAGAACTGCAGCTCCGGCAGCGGTCCGGCGATCGACTTCAGGAGCGCCGCGCCCCCGCTGGCCTCCGCCGGGAAGAACTTCAGCGCGCTCAGCCCGCGTTCGGCCAGCCGCATCGCCTCCGACACCGTGGCCGCGCCCGGCAGGAACGGCAGTCCGGTGGCGAACGCGGCGTCCAGCACCGAATCCGTGCAGCCCGGTGTCACCAGGAACTTCGCGCCAGCGTCGGCGGCCTGCTTCGCCTGCTCCGGCGATGTCACCGTGCCGGCGCCCACGACGATGTCCGGCACCTCCGCGGCCACCCGCTCGATCGCGGTCAGCGCGACCGGCGTGCGCAGCGTCAGCTCGATCACCCCGATCCCGCCGGCGAGCAGGGCGCGGGCCGTCGGCACCGCGTCGTCGACGTCGTCGATCACCACGACGGGCATCACGGGGGACAGGGCGAGCAGGTCCGTGCCGGTGGTCACTGACCGACCTCCTGGGTCTGGAGAGCATACGAGGACTCGCCCATTGTCCCGCTTCCGAATGGCGGAACGCCCCGGGCGAGGTCCAGCTCCGGAGTGAGCGCCCCGAACACGCTCGCGCCCTGGTCAGCCGGGCCGACCGCGCGCCGCAACGCCCCGAACAGCTCCCGCCCGGTCCCGCTCCACGCGGCCTCCGACGGCGGGGCGTCCGCCAGATCGCGGCGCGCCAGTTCGTCGTCCGCTACCAGCACGTCCAGGCTTCCGGACCGGGCGTCGAATCGGACCACGTCGCCGTCGGCGATCCGGGCGATCGGCCCGCCCACCGCGGCCTCCGGCGTCACCTGGATCGCGGCCGGCACCTTGCCCGACGCACCCGACATCCGCCCGTCGGTGAGCAGCGCGACCCGGAAACCCCGGTCCATCAACACTCCCAACGCCGGCGTCAGACCGTGCAGCTCGGGCATGCCGTTCGCCTGCGGACCCTGCTGACGCAGCACCACGACCACGTCCCGGTCCAGTTCCCCGGCCTCGAACGCGACCCGGAACGCCTCCTGCGAAGTGAACACCCGCGCCGGTGCCTCCACGACGTGGTGCTCCGGGGCGACCGCCGACACCTTCGTGACCGCTCGGCCCAAGTTTCCTTCCACCATCCGCAGCCCGCCGTCCGGTGCGAACGGCCGCCACACCGGACGCAGCACCTCTTCGTCGAGACTGCGCGTCGGCACGTCACGCCACACCAGTTCGCCGTCCGACAAGATCGGCTCCTGCGTGTACCGGCGCAGCCCGGGACCCGCGACGGTGAGCACGTCCTCGTGCAACAGACCCGCGTCGAGCAGCGTGCCGACGAGGAACTGGATGCCGCCCGCCGCGTGGAAGTGGTTGATGTCCGCGCTGCCGTTCGGATACACGCGCGCCAGCAGCGGCACGACCGCGGACAGGTCCGAGAAATCGTCCCAGCTCAGCTGAATCCCGGCCGCCGCGGCGATCGCCACCAGGTGCATCGTGTGGTTCGTCGACCCGCCGGTGGCTAGCAGCGCCACGATGCCGTTCACGAACGCTTTTTCGTCCAGCACCTGCGAAATCGGCGTGTACGCCTCGCCCCGGGACAGTTCGACGACGCGCCGGCCAGCCTCTTCGGTGAGCGCCTGGCGCAACGGCGTGTTCGGCGGCACGAAGCTGGCACCCGGAAGGTGCAGGCCCATCACCTCGACCACCATCTGGTTCGAGTTGGCGGTGCCGTAGAACGTGCAGGTGCCTGCTGAGTGGTACGACGCGGCTTCCGCGTCGAGCAGGTCCTCCCGCGTCGCGAGCCCCTCCGCGTACAGCTGTCGCACCCGGGCTTTTTCCTTGTTGGGCAAGCCTGAATTCATCGGACCGGCAGGCACGAGCACCGCGGGCAGGTGCCCGAACGATAGCGCGCCGATCAACAGCCCCGGGACGATCTTGTCGCACACGCCCAGCAGCAACGCCGCGTCGAACATGTCGTGGGACAGCGCGATCGCCGTCGCCATCGCGATCACTTCGCGGCTGAACAGCGACAGCTCCATGCCGGGACGCCCTTGCGTGATGCCATCGCACATCGCGGGCACGCCACCGGCGAACTGGGCCACGCCCCCGGCCTCGCGGACCGATTTCTTCAGCCACGCCGGGTATTCCTGCATCGGCTGGTGGGCGGAGAGCATGTCGTTGTAGGAGGACACGATGGCCACGCCGGGCGCGCGCAACTGGCGCAGCGCCTGCTTGTCGACGCCGTCCATGGCGGCGAATCCGTGCGCGAGGTTGCTGCAAGCGAGGCCGCGGCGGACCGGCCCCTCCTCGAAAGCGGCCGCGCTGCGGGCGAGGTACGCCGCCCGCGTGTCCGCACTGCGCTCGGCGATCCGGTCGGTGACGTCGGCAAGCACGCGGTGCACCGCGGCGGTCGGGTTCGGGCTGCTGCTCATCTCAAGCTCCCGGCTCGTGACGGGTTCGCGAGACGGCGGCGCTGGCGTCGCGGGAACGTGACGGTGCACACGGTAACCCGAGAACCCTCCGGAAACAAAATCGATTCAGAAACCCCCTGTGGGGTCGTCAGGAGCGATGGGCGGGGTGCACCGCTGTCGGCAGGCTGGCTGGCTACAGCCGCTGACCTGGGGATATGCCGTAGCGCAAGGCGGTGTCTGCGGCTGATGACGATCGATAGGTGTCATCAGCGCGAAACAGGCACTATCCGCGGCTGGAGGTGACGGTGGATGCGAGATTCGGAGATGCCCGGCCCGAGCGAGCGCGCTTTGGGCACGGCATTGCGGGATGCCCGGCTCGAGGCGTGCTTCGGTTTGCGCGAACTGGGTCGGTGGGTCGGGGTGGAGCCGGACCAGCTGTCGAGCTGGGAGCTGGGCCAGGAAGTTCCGACGCTGGAGGACGTGGCCGGGGTGCTGGGCGCACTCGGAGTGGTCGGCGAGAAGAAGTCGCGGATCATGGAACTGGCGCGCGAGGTCGCCGGGGCGAGCTGGATCATGTACGGGTCGCAGGCGGACACGGCGCACTACACGATGGTCGCCGGGCACGAGCGGAACGCCGAGTCGATGACCGTGTGGGCTCCGCTGCAGATCCCGGAACTGCTGCAAATCCCCGATTACGCGCGGCTGGTGTTCGGCCCGGCCTTGTGGGACAACGAAATCCTGGAACACGTCGTCGAGAATCGCCTGAGCCGCAAAGCGATTCTGTTCGAAGCGGAGCCCGCGGAGGCGCAGATTTTCGTCGGGACTGAGGCGCTGCGGCAGCACTTCGGCGACGTCGAGGTGATGCTGCGACAGGTGCGGTACCTCGTCGAGATTTCGCCGACAGTGAAGGTTCGGCTCGTCTCGAGCGAGGCTGTGTCGGAGGGCGCGTTCAGCTGGTACCGGCTGTGGGACGCGACGGAAGTCGTGTACTGCCCGCACCAACACGCGGGTGTCTTCCTGTCCGGTCGGGAGGCCGCCCCGTACGCGGACATCATCGAGCAGTTAGCCGAGTCCGCGTTGTCCCCGGAGGATTCACTGCAGCATCTATCGGCCGCGGCTGCCGGTTTCGAGGAGGAGGTGAGGGCCCAGCGGCTCGCGAACGAGACCGGACTGACGAAGCTCCTGACGGGCGAGGATCCGGTTGAATAGCGACTGTTGCTTGGGGTGATCGCCGGATGACTCTCTGTCCTGCTGCTCGGCTTGAGTCGGACGTCTGACGTCCTGGTGCCGTCCTGGACCCCACTTTCGGCCCCTATCTGGCGATAAACCCCCAGGTCAACCGATACAACATGCCCCGCTCTGGTAAATGTGCTACTTGTCACAGTGCACCGCGCGAGGCAGAGTCGTACTTGGCGACGTTGATCGTCACCCGAACTGCCGGCCCCACCATCAGGGAGGCTTCCGATGTCCACCACAGAGATCGCCGAACTCCGGCGCACCATCGGCCAGTTGCGGCAGTGCGTGGGCGCATTGCGATCGCGCTACGGCGACGCGTCCGCGGTGCGCCGGCTGGCCAACGACGTCGAGCGGCTCGACATCGACACCGCCGATCTGGACGGGCACCCGCCCGCTGTGCCCGCGCAGGCGAAGCCTGTCGAACGCGTGCCTGTCCCCGATACTCCCTACGATCCGGCGCTGTGGAGCGGCGCTGACGACGAAGGTGTCGGTGGCTACAAGCGCGACCAGCGGTGAGCGCCCCCGCTGACAACGACGTCAGCCGCGCCCGCACCGGTGTTCGAGCGCCGGGGCGGGCGCGGCTCGCCGCCCGGACACTGCGGACCGACCGGTGGTGGCTGTCGCCCCTGCTCACTGTGCTGGGGCTGGCCACTTTCGTCGTTTACGCGACAGTCCGGGCATTCGTGCGCACCGCCTACTGGGTGCCCGAATACCACTACCTGACGCCGTTCTACTCGCCCTGCGTGTCCACTTCCTGCGTCCCGGGCTCGAGCCACTTCGGGCACTGGTTCGGCGAGATGCCGTCCTGGCTGCCGCTCGGCGTGCTCGTGCTGCCGTTCCTGCTCGGGTTCCGGTTGACCTGCTACTACTACCGCAAGGCCTACTACCGTTCGGTGTGGTTTTCCCCGCCGGCTTGCGCGGTCGCCGAACCGCACGCGCGCTACACCGGAGAGACGCGGCTGCCGCTGATCGTGCAGAACGTGCACCGGTACTTCTTCTACGTCGCGTGCGTCGTTTCGCTCGTCAACACCTACGACGCCATCGTCGCCTTCCAGAGTCCCACCGGGTTCGGCTTCGGGCTCGGCAACGTGATTCTCGTGCTGAACGTCGTGCTGCTGTGGGCGTACACGCTGTCCTGCCACTCGTGCCGGCACGTCACCGGCGGGCGGCTCAAGCATTTCTCGAAACATCCCGTCCGGTACTGGATCTGGACGCAGGTCACGAAGCTCAACACCCGGCACATGACCCTCGCGTGGACGACGCTCGGCACGCTCGTGCTGACCGACTTCTACGTGATGCTCGTGTCCAGCGGCGCGATCTCGGACCTGCGATTCGTGGGCTGACCCCCGGAAATCCAGCAGCGCAAGGCAGTTCTCCCCAGCTCGTGAGGTGGCTTATTCCATGACCGAGGTCGAACGGCACAGCTACGACGTGGTGGTGATCGGTGCCGGCGGCGCCGGTCTGCGCGCGGTGATCGAAGCGCGCGAACGCGGTTTCAGCGTCGCGGTGGTGTGCAAATCCCTTTTCGGCAAGGCGCACACGGTGATGGCCGAGGGCGGCTGCGCGGCGTCGATGGGCAACGCGAACTCGAACGACAACTGGCAGGTGCACTTCCGCGACACCATGCGCGGCGGGAAATTCCTCAACAACTGGCGGATGGCCGAACTGCACGCCCGGGAAGCGCCGGACCGCGTCTGGGAACTCGAGACGTACGGCGCGCTGTTCGACCGCACCGCGGACGGACGGATCAGCCAGCGCAACTTCGGCGGGCACACGTATCCGCGGCTCGCGCACGTCGGCGACCGGACCGGGCTCGAGCTGATCCGCACGATGCAGCAGAAGATCGTTTCGCTGCAGCAGGAAGACTTCAAGAAGTACGGCGACTACGAGGCGCGGATCAAGGTCTTCGCCGAATGCACGGTCACCGAACTGCTGCTGGACAACGGCGCGATCGCCGGTGCGTTCGGCTACTGGCGCGAGAGCGGCCGGTTCGTGCTGTTCGAGGCGCCCGCGGTGGTGCTCGCGACGGGCGGCATCGGCAAATCGTTCAAGGTGACGTCGAATTCGTGGGAGTACACCGGCGACGGGCACGCGCTGGCGCTGCGCGCCGGTGCGAAGCTGATCAACATGGAGTTCGTGCAGTTCCACCCGACGGGGATGGTCTGGCCGCCGAGCGTCAAGGGCATCCTCGTCACCGAGGGCGTGCGCGGCGACGGCGGGGTGCTCAAGAACTCCGAGGACAAGCGGTTCATGTTCGAGTACGTGCCCGAGGTGTTCAAGGGCCAGTACGCGGACAGCGAGGACGAGGCCGACCGCTGGTACACCGACCAGGAGAGCAACCGCCGCACGCCGGACCTGCTGCCGCGCGACGAGGTGGCGCGGGCGATCAACTCCGAGGTCAAGGAGGGGCGCGGATCCCCGCACGGCGGCGTGTTCCTCGACATCGCGAGCCGGTTGCCCGCCGAGGAGATCCAGCGGCGGCTGCCCTCGATGTACCACCAGTTCAAGGAACTCGCCGACGTCGACATCACCAAGGAGGCCATGGAGGTCGGCCCCACCTGCCACTACGTGATGGGCGGCGTGGAGGTCGACCCGGACACCGGCGCGGCGAGCGTCCCCGGCCTGTTCGCGGCGGGCGAGTGCTCCGGCGGCATGCACGGGTCGAACCGGCTCGGCGGCAACTCGCTGTCCGACCTGCTCGTGTTCGGCCGGCGGGCCGGACTGGGCGCGGCGTCCTATGTGGACGGACTCAAGGATCGGCCCGCGGTCTCGCAGTCCGATGTGGACGCCGCGGCCGCGATGGCGCTCGAACCGTTCAACCCGCCCGCGGACGGCGCGCCGGAGAATCCGTACACGCTGCACACCGAGCTGCAGCAGTCGATGAACGATCTCGTCGGCATCATCCGCAAGGCCGGGGAAATCCGGCAGGCGCTGGACAAACTCGCGGACATCCGCGGCCGGGTCGGTCAGGTGACGGTGGAGGGCCACCGGCAGTTCAACCCCGGCTGGCACCTCGCGCTCGACCTGCGGAACATGCTGCTGGTGAGCGAATGCGTCGCCCGCGCGGCGCTGACCCGCACCGAAAGCCGCGGTGGCCACACCCGCGACGACTATCCGTCCATGGACGCGGAATGGCGGCACCGGCTGCTCGTCTGCTCCGCGCGCCCGGGCGACAACCCGCTCGTGCCGGACGTCGACGTGTCCGTGGAGGAACAGGTGCCGATGCGGCCAGACTTGCTCGAACTGTTCGAACTCGACGAGCTGGGCAAGTACTTCACCGACGGCGAGCTGGAGACCCACCCCGGGAGGACCGCGTGAGCTACCAGGCGAAGTTCCGCGTGTGGCGAGGCGACGCGACCGGCGGCGACCTGCAGGACTTCACCGTGGAGGTGAACGAGGGCGAGGTCGTGCTCGACATCATCCACCGCCTGCAGGCCACCCAGGCCGCCGACCTCGCGGTGCGCTGGAACTGCAAGGCAGGCAAATGCGGCTCCTGCTCGGCGGAAATCAACGGCAGGCCGCGGCTGATGTGCATGACGCGCATGTCGACGTTCACCGAGGCCGAGATCGTGACGGTCACGCCGATGCGCACCTTCCCGGTGATCCGCGACCTCGTCACCGACGTGTCGTTCAACTACACGAAGGCACGCGAGATCCCGTCCTTCACCCCGCCGGAGGGGCTCAAGCCCGGCGAGTACCGGATGCAGCAGGTGGACGTCGAGCGCTCGCAGGAATTCCGCAAGTGCATCGAGTGCTACCTGTGCCAGAACACCTGCCACGTCGTGCGCGACCACGAGGAGAACAAGGAGAGCTTCGCCGGGCCGCGCTACCTCATGCGGATCGCCGAACTGGAGATGCATCCGCTGGACGTCGCCGACCGCCGCGACGCCGCCCAGGACGAGCACGGGCTCGGGTTCTGCAACATCACCAAATGCTGCACCGAGGTGTGCCCGGAAGGCATCCACATCACCGACAACGCGTTGATCCCGATGAAGGAACGCGTCGCCGACCGCAAGTACGACCCGATTGTCTGGCTGGGGGACAAGCTGTTCCGCCGTAATCGGTGACGTCCGCTGCCGCGGTGGCCGGGTTCGCGGGTGCGGGCCTGGTGGCGTGACGGCTGCGGGCTTGTCCCGTTCGCGGGAGGCAGGGCTGCTTTCGCGGGCGGCGGGTTTGTCGTCCGCGCGGGTCTGCTTGTCCGCGGGAGGCGGGCTTGCTTGGCCACGGCAGCGGCCTTGCCCTCTTGCGGACGGCGGTTCCGTGCCCTCGTCGACCGTGGGCGTCTGCAGTTGCCGACGGCAGGCTTGCTCGTTCGCAGGCGTCGAGCGGGTGCGGGCGGCGACAGCGGGCTTGCTTTCTCACGGGTGAGCGGGCGCTGTTGGCGACAGCAGCGTGCTCTCTCGCGAGCGGCGGGCTTGAAACGTTGCCGACAGTGGGCTTGCTTTCTCGCGGTTGGTGAGCGGGCGCTGTTGGCGACAGCGGTGTGCTCTCTTGCGAGCGGTGGGCCTGCAACGTTGCCGACAGCAGCCTTGCCTTACCGCGAACGGCGGGCATACGCAGTGCCGACAGTGGCCTTGCTCTCCCTCGGGCGGCGGGCTTGCCAGGTTGGCGACGGCGCGTTTGCGTCTCACAAGCGGTGAACGGGCGCTGTTGGCGATACTGAGCGTGCTCGTTCGCGGGCGGCGGGCCTGCGACGTTGCCGACAGCAGCCTTGCTCCCCGCGAACGACGGGCATGCACAGTGCCGACAGTGGCCTTGCCCGTTCGGAGACCGCTGGTCGGGGCTCTCGCAGACGCGGTCCACTACGCGCATGCGCTGCGGGCGTATTCAGTTGTGGGTGGGCAATAGGCAGTCCTCCTCGCGGTTGATGAGTCTGGTCGTGACGGTGGATCACCGGGACGGTCCCAGCGGCCTGCTCCTGGCAGCTGGCTCCCGAGCGGCACGCCGCGATCCCCAGGCAGCGTGACCTCACCGCGCGCAGGCAAGATCGCACCGACCAATGCGCTGGCCAACGCATTGGGAGAGAAAGGGAATCGCGACGGCCGCCACGAGAACGCTCGCGGGCTCACATCACATGCGATGTACTTACTTCAACAAAACCAACGCTAGCACCGCCCACGACCGGACGGCATCACTCGATCGGCTCGATCGCGACGAGGCCGATTTCCGTTGCGGTCAAAGGACTTCCCGGAAGGACAAGAACCATGATCACCGGTGCCCACGTCATCCTCTACAGCAAAGACGCAGCAGCAGACCGAGAGTTCCTCAGGGACGTACTGGACCTAGGAAACGTAGACGCAGGCGAAGGCTGGCTCATCTTCCGTTTGCCCCCAACAGAACTAGCCGTGCATCCAACCGAAGGAGCGCCGCACCAAGAGCTCTACCTGATGTGCGACGACCTAGACGAAACAGTCCGGCAGCTAACCGCGAAGGGAGCGGAAGTGGCGAGCGAGGCGACCACAGCATCCTGGGGCACCCGAGCATCGATCCGCCTCCCCAGCGGCAGCGTGCTGCCCCTGTACCAGCCGCGGCACCCGACAGCACACGGCTGAAACAAGAAACCCCCGGCGCCGCAAGGAAAGCAGCGCCAGGGGTTTCAAGAGAAACGGAACGAACCGTCAGCCAGGTCCAGCACCACCGATCACGTTGCTGCCCGCGGCAGCGGTGAGCCCCGCCTGCTCGATGTCGGCGTCCGTGTCGATGTGCTTCTTGCTGCGCCGGTTGCGCCGCTCCAGGTAAGTCGCGAGCGCGGTCAGCAGCAGGCACATCGCGATGTAGATCGCGGCGGCCACGAGGGTCGACGGGACGATCGGGCGGCCGAAGGCGCCCTGGCTGCCGATGTAGCGGGCGTAGTACAGCAGCTCCGGGTACGTCACGAGGAAGCCGAGCGCGGTGTCCTTGAGCAGCACGACCAGCTGGCTGATGATCGTCGGCAGCATCGCGCGCAGCGCCTGCGGCAGCAGAACCGTGAACATCACCTGGGTCTTGCGCATGCCGAGCGCGTACGCGGCTTCGCTCTGGCCCTTCGGCAGGGACAGGATGCCCGCGCGGAAGACCTCCGCCAGCACCGAGCCGTTGTACAGCGTCAGGCCGAGCACCACCGCGAACAGCGGCGACGTGTCCACGCCGAGGGTCGGGAGGCCGTAGTAGAACAGGAACATCAGGATCAGCAGCGGGATCGCGCGGAAGAACTCCACGACGAACGTGCAGATCCCGCGCACCCACGCGTGATCGGACAGCCGTCCGGCGGCGAAGACCGCGCCGAACACGATGGCCAGCACCGCGCCCAGTGCGAAGGCCTTCACGGTCGCCAGCACGGCGTTCGCGAGGTCGCTCTGCACCTGGGAGTACTGCAGCCACTCCCATTTGCGGCCGGCGAACTGGCCGCTGTCGACGAAGCGGTAGATGATGAACGCGATCAGCGCCGCGACCACGACGATGCCCAACACCGCGTAGATCCGGTGCCGCACCCGCGCTTTCGGGCCCGGGGTGTCGAAAAGAACCGTGCTCATCGGGCCACGCTCCAGCGCTTCTCCAGGCTGCGCTGCACCAGCGACAGCACCGACACGAGGATGATGAAGCCGAGTGCCACCCACAGCAGCGCGATCATCTGGTTGTCGCCGCGCTCGGACACGTACTGCCGGATCGCGCCGGCCTCGGCGACCGAGAACCCGCTGGCGATCGTCGTGTTCTTCAGCAGCGCGATGAGCATGCTGACGAGCGGCGGGACGACCGACCGCAGCGCCTGCGGGAGGACGATGCCGCCGAGGATCTGCCCGGACGACAGGCCCAGCGCCCGGCCCGCCTCGGCCTGGCCGATCGGCACCGTGTTGATGCCCGAGCGCACGACCTCGCAGATGAACGCGGACGTGTAGATCGTCAGCGCCACCGCGGCGGTCGGGAAGTAGTCGATCTTGACGATGTCGAGCAGCGGGTAGGCGAACACGAGGAACGCGAACACCAGCGTCAGCGGCGTGTTGCGCAGGACGGTGACGTAGGTCGTGCCGATCGCGCGCAGCACCGGGACCGGGCTCACCCGCAGCATCGCGAGGATCGTGCCCAGCACCAGGCTGCACGCCCCCGCGATCAGGAACAGTTCGATCGTGGTGAGAAAGAACGGACCGAAGAGGTCCAGATTGTCGAGCAGGACGTCCATGGAGCCTTCCCCGCGTCCGTGTGCCGATAGTGGGTGTACCGCGGCCGGTGGGCGAAAGCTTCGCCCACCGGCCGCCGGGTCAGATCAGTACCGCTCGATGGCAGGCGGCGTCGCGGGCGCGCCGGACTTGCCGAGGGTCGCGTCGTAGATCTTCTTCCAGGTGCCGTTGGTCTCGGCGGCCTGCAGCAGGTCGTCGATCTTGTCGCGCAGCACCTTGTCGTCCTTGTTCAGGCCGATGCCGTAGGGCTCCTTCGAGAACGGCTTGCCGACGACCTTGAAGGTGTCCGGGTCCTGCGCCGCGTAGCCCTTGAGGATCGCGTCGTCGGTGGTGACCGCGTCGACGTCCTTCGTCTGCAGCTTCTCGACGCACTGCGAGTACTTCTGGAACTCGACGATCTGGTCGGTCAGCTTCTTCTCGCGCACGTTCTGGATCGGGGTCGACCCGGTGACCGAGCAGACCTTCTTGCCCTTCAGCGTGTCCGGCCCGGTGATCGAGTTGTCGTCCTTGCGCACCAGCAGGTCCTGCCCGGCCTGGAAGTACGGGCCGGCGAACGACACGAGCTTCTTGCGCTTGTCGCTGATGGTGTAGGTGCCGACGTAGAGGTCGACCTGGCCGTTGGAGATGGCCTGCTCGCGGGCGCCCGAGTCGACCGTCGTGTACTTGATCTTGTCCTCGCTGAAGCCGAGGCCCGCCGCGACCATCCGGGCGATCTCGATGTCGAAGCCCTGGAACTTGCCGGTCTTCGGGTCCTTCTGGCCCAGCTCGGGCTGGTCGTCCTTGACGCCGATCGTGATCGTGCCCGCGTTCTTGATCTTCGTGAAGGTCGGCGAGCCGTCGAGCTTGACGTCCTTGGCCACCTCGTAGGTGGGCAGCGGCGCGGCGCTCGCGTTGTTGTCCCCGCCGGGGCCGGCCGGGGTGCCTTCCTTGCCGCAGGCCGTGAGCAGCAGCCCGCCGGCGAGCAGAGCGGCCGCGAGGGTGCGGATCCTCATGTCAGTCTCTCCAATATCTGTCCGGGAAACATCTGTCCGGGAACGTCGGGACCGGTCCGGGTACGGCCGATTACAGCCATCCCGGACGCGGGGCGCCGGGGGATTCCCCCGAACGGGTCAGTGGGTCAGGATCTTGCCGAGGAAGTCCTTCGCGCGGTCGGACTTCGGCTTGGTGAAGAACTCCTCCGGCGTCGTGTCCTCGACGATCTCGCCGTCGGCCATGAAGATGACCCGGTCGGCGGCGCGGCGGGCGAAGCCCATCTCGTGGGTGACCACGAGCATGGTCATGCCGTCCTTCGCCAGGCCGGTCATCACGTCCAGCACCTCCTGGACCATTTCCGGGTCCAGCGCCGAGGTCGGCTCGTCGAACAGCATCACCTTGGGCTTCATCGCGAGCGCGCGGGCGATCGCGACGCGCTGCTGCTGGCCGCCGGACAGCTGGGCGGGGTACTTGTCGGCCTGGTTCGCGATGCCGACGCGCTCGAGCAGTTCCATCGCGGTCTTGCGGGCCTCGGCCTGCGCGGTCTTGCGCACCTTCACCGGCGCGAGCATGACGTTCTCGAGGATCGTCTTGTGCGCGAACAGGTTGAACTGCTGGAAGACCATCCCGACGTCGGCGCGCAGCGAGGCGAGCGCCTTGCCCTCCTCGGGCAGCGGCACGCCGTCGACGGCGATCTCGCCGGAGTTGATCGGCTCGAGCCGGTTGATCGCGCGGCACAGCGTCGACTTGCCCGACCCGGACGGCCCGAGCACGACGACGACCTGGCCGCGCGGCACCTCGAGCGTGATCTCGCGCAGCACGTGCAGCTCGCCGAAGTACTTGTTCACGGCGGCCGCCTTGATCATCGGCGTCGCCACCTCGGTGGTCATCGTGGCCTCCAGAGCTCCGTTGGTCGTCGGCGTCCGCGGAACCGGGGTTCCGCAACGCTTGCGGAAACCTACTACCGGGACATCTCTTGTAAAGACGGCTTGAGCAATACTTAGGGTTTCAACTACGTATCGGATGCGGCCGTCGTGGCGGCGTTCAGCCTAGTCCGGACTGTGGCGGCCGCCACGCACCGTGTCCGCGGGGCGTGGCGCCCTAGAGTCCGGCTACCGTGGTCTGGATCACCGGGGAGGAGCAAGCGTGCGCGTGCTGCTGGTGGAAGACGACGACCGGGTCGCCGGGGCGCTCGTGCCCGCGCTGGTCCGCCGCGGGCTCACCATGCAGCGGCTGCCGTCCGGGGCCGGGGTGCTCGACCGGGTCCACGACGTCGACGTGATCCTCCTCGACCTGGGGCTTCCCGACGTCGACGGCGTGGTGCTGTGCCGGCAGATCCGCGCGGTCAGCGACGTCGCGGTGATCGTCGTGTCCGCGCGCGGCGAGGTGAACGACCGGGTGCACGGCCTGCGCGCCGGCGCCGACGACTACCTGGTCAAGCCGTACGACGTGGAGGAACTGCTCGCGCGTGTCGAAGCGGTGCGCCGGCGGCGGGTCGAACGGCCCGCGCCGTCCGTGCCGGTGGTGGAGGTCGGCGACGTCCGGATCGACCTCGCCCGGTACGAGGTGCTGGTGGCGGGCGAGCCGATCGCGTTGTCCCGCAAGGAGTTCCAGGTGCTCGCGCTGGTCGCGGCGGCGGGCGGCGCGGTGTGCTCGCGCGAACAGGTGCTGAACGAGGTGTGGGGGCACCGCGGCGCGGCCGAGAGCCGTTCGCTGGACGTCCATGTCGCCACCCTGCGCACCAAACTCGGCCGTCCGGCGCTGATCGAGACGGTGCGCGGCGTCGGCTACCGGCTGGGCAACGGACGGGACTGACCGGTGCGCGTCCGGCTGCAGGGCATCGTCGTCACGCTCGTCGCCCTGCTCGTGTTCGGGCTCGGCATCCCGCTCGCGCTCAGCATCGCGAGCAGCCTCCAGCAGAAGCTTTTCCTCGACCGGCTCACCGACACCTCGCGGTTCGCCTCGCTCGCCCAGCGTCCGCTGCTCGACAACGAGCTCGGGCTGCTGGAACCCAAACTGCGCCGGTACACCGAGGTCTACGGCGTGAAAGTGGTCGTGGTGAACCAGGACGGCGAGCCGGTGCTGAGCTCGGTGGGCGGAGCCGTCGACCGGACCGCGATCCGGGTGCCGGTGAACGAGGCGCTCGCCGCCCGTCCGCCCGAAGCCGGGCCGCTGCTGATGCCGTGGGCGAGCAAACCGCTGGTGCTGGCCGAGCCGATCCTGATCGACGGCGAGGTGCGCGGCGCGGTGGTGACGGAGTCCGCGACCGATCACGTCCGCACCCAGTTGCTGTGGCAGTGGCTGCTGCTGGCCGCGTGCGCGCTGGTCGCGTTCGGGCTCGCGCTGCTCGTCGCGCTGCCGGTGGTGCGCTGGACGCTGCGCCCGGTGCGGCGGCTGGACGAGGCGACCGGCGCGCTGGTCGCGTCCGTGGTCAGCGGCCGGGAAGCGGAGCCGGTGGGGGAGAGCGGCGGCCCGCCGGAGCTGCGGCAGCTGGGACGGTCGTTCGACCGGATGGCGGCGAGTGTCTCGGAAGCGCTGGCCGCGCAGCGCGCGTTCGTCGCCGACGCCTCGCATCAGCTGCGCAATCCGTTGACCGCGTTGAAGATCCGGCTGGGCAATCTCGATGGCCAGGTCACCGACGAAGCCGCGGCGGCCGATCTCGAAGCCGCGCAGGTGGACGCCAAGCGGCTGAACCAGATCCTCGACGAGCTGCTGTCCATGGCCCGCGCGGAATCCGCCGGCGGCGAGCTGGTTTCCGAAGACCTCGCCGAGGTGATCGCCGATCGTGTTGCCGACTGGTCGGTGGTCGGGGCGGCTCGCGAGGTCTCGCTGGAGAGCGCGGTGGACGTCGGCGGCGCGCGCGTGCTCGTGCCGCCGAGGGGGCTGGAGGTCGTGCTCGACGCGTTGCTGGACAACGCGCTCAAGTTCAGCCCTTCCGGTACTTCCGTCGAGGTGGCCGCGAGCGTTGCCGAGGACCGGGTGACGGTTTCGGTGCGCGACCACGGGCCCGGGCTGCGCGAGGACGAGCTGGAGCGGGCGGTCGACCGGTTCTGGCGGAGCACGGCGCATCAGAACGTGCCCGGATCGGGGCTGGGGCTGGCGATCGTGACCGAGATCGTCCGGCATTCCGGTGGGGAGATCCAGTTGTCCCTGCCGGAAGGCGGCGGGTTGCGGATCGCGATGGACTTCCCGGTCGCGCGCTAGACCTTCTCCGCGCGGTAATACGCCAGCGCGCCGGGATGCAATGGCAGCGGCCCGGTCTCGATGCCCGGATGCACGTCGATCGACAGGGCCGCCCGGTTGACCGCCGCGAGCTGCGGGCGGGCGTCGTACAGGCCCTTCGTGAGCGCTTCGGCGACGTCGGCGGACATCGAGGTGGGCACGACCAGGAAGTTCGGCACCACGAGCGTCGTGACCGGGCCGGGCTGGTCGTAGGTGCTGCCGGGGATGGTCGCGGTGCCGTACACCGGGCTGAACCGCTGCATGCCCGGCATCAGGTTGGACATGTCGAGCAGCCGCAGCCCGACCTTGCGGTTGTACTCGGTGATCAGCGGCGTCGGCAGCCCGCCGGACCAGAACATCGCGTCGACCTTGCGGTTCTCCAACGCGGTGAGCGAGTCCTCCAGGCTCAGCTGGTTGACCGAGACCGCGCCTTTCAGCCCGGCGACCTGCAGCACCCGGTCGGCGATGTACTCGACGCCCGACTCCGGGGAGCCGACCGCGATGTGGCGGCCGCGCAGCATGGAGACCGACGTGTAGGGCGAGTCCTTGCGGACGACGATGTGCAGGTAGTCGTCGTGGATGCGAGCCAGCGCGGCGAGCTTGCCGGGGTGCGCGGCCGCCGCGTCCGCGGCCAGGTCCGCGGCGACGAACGCGACGTCCGCGCCCCCGGAAAGCACTCGGTTGAGGTTGTCGCGCGACCCCTGGGTGGCGAGCACCTCCGGCGTCTCGATGCCGAGTTCGCCCGCCCACGCCGACGCCAGCGGCCCGGCCAGATCGTGGTAGACGCCGCCCACCGACCCGGCCGCGACGCGCAGGTGCAGGTTCGCGAAGCTCGGCCCGCACCCGCTCAGCAGCACCGTGAGCACTGCCAGCGCCGCCGTCAGCCTCCATCGCATGCAGCGATGGTGCCAGAGGTCAGCCGGTGACGTCGGCCAGGCTGTCGCCCATCCGGATCTTGCTGAACCACTGCGTCGCCGTCTCGTCGGCCTGGTGGTAGACGCCCCACTTCAGGTAGTTCCGCGTTCCGTCGATCGTGGTTCCGGTGTAGGTGGTGGACCCGTCGGCGAACGTCTGCCGTTTGCCGTCGAACCAGAACTGGATGGTGCCCTGGGTGCGGTCGGTCGAGATCCGGAACGCGATGTCGTGCCACTCGTCGTTCGAGACCGGCGCGTTCCACAGCTTGACGCTGGTGTGGTCGGTCGTCCACTCCTCGAGCTGGAGTTTGCCGCCGGAAATCTTGAGGACGATCGGATGGTTCGCGGTGCCGGTGCTCGGGCTGCATTTCAGCTGGAACACGTAGCGGCTGGTGGAGTCGGTGATCCGGTACTTCGACGACCAGCCGAGGTAGAACGTCTTGCCCGCGGCGAGATCCGGGCCGACCGCCTCGCAGCGCTCCTCCTGGGCGAGCTGCTCCGCGACCCACACCTTGCCCTTCGCGGCGTCGGTCGCGGTCTTGAAGTGGCCGTCGGCGCACTGGACCGAGTTGAACGCGCCGGGGCCGTCGGCGGGGTCGGCCGACCAGGTGACCGACTGCCGAACCGGTTCCGCGGAGACCGGGGCGGCCGCCAGCGCGGCGACGACGAGCGTGCTCGCGACAACGGCCGCGGAGCAGGCGAAAACCTTGCGCACATTTCCTCCAGAGCGGCGGCGGTCCGATTCGGAACAATGGCGGTGATCTTATCTTCGGGCGGGCGCGGAAAACAATAGCGAAAATTGTGTGCCGACGACCGTTCCGATGCATTTCCGTTCCCGGTCAACGGCACATTTCCCGATTAGCGGAATACGTGGCGGACCGCGTCGCATAACGTCCGCCGACCGGGTGCCGGGTCCGGCGCGGGACCCGGGGTTTAGGCTGGAGCGCGATGAACGCGAAAACGTACCAGATCCGCACGTTCGGCTGCCAGATGAACGTGCACGACTCCGAACGGCTCGCCGGGCAGCTCGAGGAAGCCGGCTACGTCCCCGCTCCCGGGCAGGCGAAGCCGGATCTGGTCGTGTTCAACACCTGCGCCGTGCGGGAGAACGCGGACAACAAGCTCTACGGCACCCTCGGGCACCTCCGCCCGGACAAGGTCGCCAATCCGGACATGCAGATCGCCGTCGGCGGGTGTCTCGCGCAGAAGGACCGCGGCGACATCGTCAAGCGCGCGCCGTGGGTCGACGTCGTCTTCGGGACGCACAACATCGGTTCGCTGCCGGCACTGCTGGAGCGCGCGCGGCACAACGCCGAGGCCGAGGTCGAGATCCTCGAATCGCTCGAGACGTTCCCGTCCACGCTGCCCGCGCGCCGCGAATCGTCCTATGCGAGCTGGGTGTCGGTTTCGGTCGGCTGCAACAACACCTGCACCTTCTGCATCGTGCCGTCGCTGCGCGGCAAGGAGCGCGACCGCCGTCCCGGCGAGATCCTCGCCGAGGTCGAGGCGCTGGTCGCCGAGGGCGTGCTCGAGGTGACCCTGCTGGGCCAGAACGTGAACTCCTACGGCGTCGAGTTCGGCGACCGGCTCGCGTTCGGCAAGCTGCTGCGCGCGACCGGCGGGATCGACGGGCTGGAGCGCGTGCGGTTCACCTCGCCGCATCCGGCCGCGTTCACCTCGGACGTGATCGACGCGATGGCCGAGACCCCGAACGTCTGCCACCAGCTGCACATGCCGCTGCAGTCCGGTTCGGACCGGGTGCTGCGCGAGATGCGCCGGTCGTACCGGTCGGCGCGGTTCCTGAACATCCTCGACGAGGTGCGCGCCAAGATGCCGGACGCCGCCATCACCACCGACATCATCGTCGGTTTCCCCGGCGAGACCGAGGAAGACTTCCAGGCGACGCTCGACGTCGTCCGCGCCGCGCGGTTCTCCAGCGCGTTCACCTTCCAGTACTCGAAGCGCCCCGGCACGCCCGCCGCGGAGATGGCGGACCAGCTGCCGAAGGAGGTCGTGCAGGAGCGCTACGACCGGCTGGTCGAGCTGCAGAACGAGATCTCCTGGGAAGAGAACCGCAAGCTGGTCGGCCGCCGGGTCGAGCTGCTGGTCGCCGCGGGCGAGGGGCGCAAGGACGCGGAGACGCACCGGATGAGCGGGCGCGCCCGCGACGGACGGCTGGTGCACTTCACACCGTCCGGTCCGGCCGTGGACCGTTCGGTCCGGCCGGGCGACGTCGTGGAGACGGTGATCAGCTACGGCGCGCCGCACCACCTGGTCGCGGACGGCGACCTCCTGACCCATCGCCGCACGCGAGCGGGCGACAACGCCGAAGCCGGTCTTCGGCCCAAGACGAGCGGGGTCACCCTGGGACTGCCGGGCTTCGGAGCCCCGGCGGCGCAGCCGGCCCCGGTGAGTGGGTGTGCAGGATGAGCGAACCGGGAACGCCGGCCGAGGTCGACCCCAGGCTGAGCGACGAGATCGACGACGCGGGCCGCCGCGCCTCGCGCACGGTGGAGCTGGGCAGGCGCGGCTTCACCATCTCGGTGCTGATGTTCGTGCTGCTCGTGGCGCAGATCCTGCCGTGGGCCCAGGGCCGCGCGGGCTGGGAGACGCTAGCCGGCGAGGCAGGCGGGGTCCCGCAGCTGTTCGCCGTGACGTCCACCGGCGTCGGCGTGTTCATCGGCGCGGTCGCGCTCGTGTCGCGCCGCTGGTGGGTCGCGTGGTGCTGCGCCGCGGGCGGCTGGTTCGCCTCGGTCGACGGCCTGCTGGCGATCTGGTCGCAGCAGTCCGCGCACGCCAGCGGAGCGGCCGGCGACGGCCCGGGAATCGGCATGATCGTGGCTTGGATCGCGACGATCGTCCTGGCGACGCTCTGGATGCGCACCGCGTTCTCGCGCACCTGAACCCAACTGCATGAAAAAGGGCCGGTACCCGCGGGTACCGGCCCTTTTCGTGTCGTCGGATCAGCGATCGGCGACCGCGGCTTCCGCGGCCTCCATCCATTCCCGCCACTGGGAGGCCTGCTCCTCGGCCTTCTTCGCCCGCCGTTCGTCCCCGGCGGCCCGCGCCTTGGCGGCCTGCGATTCGAACTGCTCGACGCGCTCGCGGAACTGCGCGGCCCGCGCCTGCGCCTCCGGGTCGGTGCGGCGCCAGCGGCTGTCCTCAGCGGACTTCACCGCGTCCTGCACCGCCTTGAGCCGCCCGTCCAGTTCGCGGATGCGCTCGCGCGGGACCTTGCCGATCTCGTCCCACTGCTCCTGGATCCGCCGCAGCGCCGACTTGGCCGCCTCGAGGTTGGCCGCCACGTCGATCTTCTCGGCCTCGACCAGCAGTTCTTCCTTGCGCTGAGCGTTGCCGGCGAACTCCGCGTCGCGCTCGGAGAACACGGCCGAGCGGCGGGCGAAGAACGCGTCCTGCGCCGCGCGGAACCGCTGCCACAGCGCCTCGTCGCTGTCCTTCGGCGCGCGTCCGGCGGCCTTCCACTCGGCCATCAGGTCCTTGTACCGGCCCGCGGTGGCGCCCCAGTCGTCCGAGTCGGACAGCGCCTCGGCCTCGGCGATCAGCTCTTCCTTGCGCTGCTTCGCGCTCGCCCGCTGCTTATCCAGTTCGGCGAAGTGCGAGCCGCGGCGGCGGTTGAACGCCTCGCGCGCCTTCGAGAAGCGCTTCCACAACTCGTCGTCGGTCTTGCGGTCGACGCCCTTGACCGTCTTCCACTCGTCGAGGATCGCGCGCAGCCGGTCGCCCGCGGCCTTCCACTGGGTGGACTCGGCGGCGATCTTCTCCGCCTCGTCGGCCAGTGCCTGCTTGCGCGCCACGGCCGCCGCCCGGGCTTCCTCGCGCTCGTGCTTGACGTTGACCAGCGCCTTCTCCGCCAGCCCGATCACGAACTCGAGCCGCGCGGCGAGCGCCTTCAGGTCGCCGACCACGGCCGCCTCGCCGAGCCCGTCGCGGATCTGGGTGGCGCTGGAGAGGGCGTGCTTCGGGTCGCCCGCTCCGGAGTTCAGCCGCGTTTCGAGCAGTTCGACCTCGGTGCGCACGTCGTCGAAGCGGCGCGCGTAGTGCAGCAGGCCTTCCTCGGGCGTGCCTGCCTGCCAGACCCCGACCTCGCGTTCGCCGTCGGCGGTGAAGACGTAAACGGTGCCTTCCCCGTCGACCCGGCCCCAGGTGGCGGGGGCGGGCTCGGCGGGCGGCACCGGAGGCGCGGCATGGCCGGCGCCCTGCGCGTGCGGCACCGGGTGCGGTGCCGGGGTGCCGGGGGACGTGTTCTCCTGGGCCATCGCAGGCTCCTTATCGCCTGTACGCCCGCGGCTGCGGGCGCCCCGCCGCGTGAGCGGGGCCGGGTTACGCTGTTGTCGTGCTCTGCCGGGGGCATGGGGCCCCAGCGGCATTCAAGCAGCTCAGCGCGCGCCGTGGTACTGGATGAGCCGCCTGAAAGCGTTGATCCTACTTCTCCTTGACGCTCCGTGCCCGCGTCCCGCCCCGGCCGGGTACCGTTCTGCGGCGTGATCAGCCCAGCTCAACGGCCCCGTCCGGTGGCCGTCGTCGGCCCCACCGCCACCGGGAAGACAGCACTGGCCGTCGAACTCGCGCTGGCGCTGGACGGCGAGGTGGTGAACGCCGACGCGCTCCAGCTCTACCGGGGCATGGACATCGGCACCGCCAAAGCGACCGCGGAGGAACGGCGAGGGGTCCCGCACCACCTGCTGGACGTACTCGACGTGACCGAGACCGCGTCGGTCGCCGCCTATCAGCGTGACGCTCGCAGCACGATCGAGCGGATTCTCGACGCGGGCCGGGTCCCGGTGCTGACCGGCGGCTCGGGGCTGTACGTGCAAGCGGTGCTGGACGACCTCCGTTTCCCCGGCACCGACCCCGCGGTGCGCGCGCGGCTCGACGAAGAGGCCGCCGAACTCGGCACCGCCGCCCTCTACACCCGGCTGGGGGAGCGCGACCCGGTCGCGGCGGCGGCGATCCTGCCCACGAACACCCGCCGCATCGTGCGGGCGCTGGAGGTCATCGAGATCACCGGCGAGCCGTTCTCCGCGAACCTGCCGAAACCGGGTCCGGCGCGCTGGGACACCGTGCTGATCGGGATCGACCGCGAGATCGCCGAGCTGGACGAGCGCGTCGACCTGCGGGTGGAGCGGATGTTCGAGGCCGGTCTCGTGGACGAGGTGCGCGCGTTGCTCGGCCGCGGGCTGCGGGAGGGGAAAACCGCTTCGCGGGCGCTCGGCTACCAGCAGGTGCTGGCCGAACTGGACGGCGAAGGCGACTTCGCGGCAGCCGCGGCGGCGACCGCGCAGGCCACCCGCCGGTTCGTGCGGCGGCAGCGTTCGTGGTTCCGCCGGGACAAGCGGATCCGGTGGTTCGACGGCGGATCGGCGGACCTGGCCGCGCGGGTCCGCGCCGCGCTCGACCAGTAACCTGGACGCATGGGCGGCATCGAATTCCTCAAGGGCCACGGCACGCAGAACGACTTCGTGCTGCTGCCTGACGCGGCCGGCCGCCTCGACCTCACGGCGGAGCGCGTCGCGGCGCTGTGCGACCGGCAGCGGGGTCTCGGCGCGGACGGCGTGCTGCGCGTCGTGCGCGCGAAGGCGATCGGCGAAGAATCGGCCGGCGAGTGGTTCATGGACTACCGCAACGCCGACGGTTCGATCGCCGAGATGTGCGGCAACGGCACCCGCGTTTTCGCGCGCTACCTGGTGGACGCCGGTCTGGAATCGGACGGCGAGTTCGTCATCGGCACCCGGGCGGGCGACCGGCCGGTCGTCGTGCACCCGGACCGTTCGGTCACCGTGCAGATGGGCCCGGCGGCGATCACCGGCACGTCGGTCACCATGGTGGCCGGGCAGGCTTTCTCCGGGGTCGCGGTGAACGTCGGCAACCCGCACCTCGTTTCGGTCACCGACACCGACATCGCCGGGCTCGACCTGCGCGACCAGCCCGATTTCGACCACGACGTCTTCCCGACCGGGGTCAACCTGGAGTTCGTCAACGTGCTCGGCGAGGGCGCGCTGCGGATGCGCGTCCACGAGCGCGGCGTGGGGGAGACGCGCGCCTGCGGCACCGGCACGGTCGCCGCGGTGGCCGCCTCGCTGCACCTCGCGGGCAAGGACACCGGCGAGTCCACAGTGGACATCCCGGGCGGGCAGGTGTCGGTGACGATCTCGCGCGGGGACTCGACGCTGTCCGGCCCCGCGGAGATCGTGGCCCGCGGCGAGATCGACGAGGCTTGGTGGGCTGCCGCCGGTTCGCCGCTGTGAGCGGCAAGCCGGGGTCGTAACCCGGCTCGCCGTTCAAGGCCAGCCGCGGCAGAGTCAGTTCGCCGGCGGGATTTCCCGCGGCCGGTCGTACATCCGCACATCGCGGTCGACGGTCAGCGGCAGCACGCGGCCCAGGCCGATCTCCCGGAAGTGGTCCGACTCGCGATGCGCCTTGAACGCCGCGTCGTCGGCGTACTTCTCGATGCTCACGTACCGCCCCGGCGTTTCGTCGGAGCGGAACACTTCGTACGACAGGCAGCCCGGTTCTTCGCGGCAGGCGGCCGCGAACTCGTGCAGCGCCCGGCCGGACTCCTCGGAGTTCTCGGGGCTGCTTGACACATCGGCGACTACGAGCACGTAGGAATCCACGAAAACCACCCTACGGGGTCACGATCTTGGCATCGAGCGAAAAGTCGCCGTCACGCGTGGTGATCTCGCCGATCGCCCCGGCGAGCCGGACGTCCGCGGCCACCGCGGCGAACCGGGCCAGCGTCTCCGCCGGGCCGCCCACGGTCAGCGTCTCGACCGGCGAGCGCATCGACACCTTCGCGTCCGACTTCGCCCGGCGCACCGCCGCGATCACCTCGCCCGCCAGCGTCAGCAGCGACGGGTCACCGTCGACCACCGGCACCGACGGCCACGCCGCCCGGTGCACCGAACCTTCCTGCCACCACGACCAGATCTCCTCGGTCGCGAACGGCAGCACCGGGGCGAACATGCGCACCAGCGCCGACAGCACCGTCCGCAGCGCCACCTGGGCCGATTCGGCCGCCTCGGCGCCGAGATCGCCGTACGCCCGGCCCTTCACCAACTCCACGTAGTCGTCGCAGAACGTCCAGAAGAACGTCTCGGTCACCTGTAGCGCACGCGCCTGGTCGAGCGCCTCGAACGCGGCCGTCGCTTCCTCGACCACCTTCGCCAGCGTGGCGAGCACAGACTGATCCAGCGGCTCCGTGACGGCTGACTCCGGCTGGGGGATCCCCAGCCCGAGCACGAACCGGCTCACGTTCAACAGCTTCGTCGCCAGCCGTCGCCCGACCTTCATCTGGCCTTCGTCGACCGCTGTGTCGACGCCCGGCCGCGCGCTCGCCGCCCAGTAGCGCACCGCGTCGGAACCGTGCCGCTCCAGCAGATCCGCCGGGGTGACGACGTTGCCGACCGACTTCGACATCTTCTTGCGGTCCGGATCGAGCACCCAGCCGGAGATCACTGCGTCCCGCCACGGCAGCACGCCTTCCTCCAGTTCGGCGCGGACCGCGGTGGAGAACAGCCAGGTGCGGATGATCTCGTGCGCCTGCGGCCGCAGCGAGAACGGGAACACGCGGCGGAACAGGTCGTCGTCGAGACTCCAGCGGCCGGCGATCTGCGGCGTCAGCGACGACGTCGCCCAGGTGTCCATCACGTCCGCCTCGGCGACGAAGCCGCCCGGGACGCCGCGCTGGTCCTCGGTGTAGTCGGGCGGGACGTCGGTGCTCGGGTCCACCGGAAGATTCGCGTCGTCGGGCGTCAGCACCGCGTCGTGGTCCGGCTCGCCGTCGGCGTCCAGCGGATACCAGACCGGGATCGGCACTCCGAAGAACCGCTGGCGGCTCACCAGCCAGTCGCTGGTCAGGCCCTCGACCCAGCTGCGGTAGCGGACCTGCATGTGCGGCGGGACCCAGTTCAGCTCCTCGCCGCGCTCCAGCAGTTTCGCGCGCAAGGCGTCGTCGCGGCCGCCGTTGCGCAGGTACCACTGACGGCTCGTGACGATTTCCAGTGGCTTGTCGCCCTTTTCGTAGAACTTCACCGGATGCGTGATCGGCCTCGGCTCGCCGCGCAGCGCGCCCGCCTCGCGCAGGAGGTCCACCAGAATTTGGCGTCCAGTGTGGACAGTCTTGCCCGCCAGCGGTTCGTATTTGTCGGCCGGGACGCCGTGCGGCGGTTCGGAGCGGAATCGACCGTCGCGGCCCAGCACCGGACGCGTTTCGAGCTGCAGTGCACGCCACCAGGTGACGTCGGTGGTGTCGCCGAAGGTGCAGACCATCGCGATACCGGTGCCCTTTTCCGGATCCGCGAGGTGATGCGCGTGCACCGGCACTTCGACGCCGAACACCGGCGTGCGCACGGTCTTCCCGAAAAGGCCTTGGTAGCGCTCGTCATCCGGATGCGCGACGAGCGCGACGCACGCGGGGAGCAATTCGGGCCGCGTGGTGGAGATGAGCACTTCCGCGCCGTCTTCCGCGGTGAACACGAGGTCGTGATACGCGCCGGGCCGTTCGCGGTCTTCCAGCTCAGCCTGCGCGACAGCGGTGCGGAAGGTGACATCCCACAGCGTCGGGGCTTCGGATTGGTACGCCTCGCCGCGCGCGAGGTTGCGCAGGAACGCGCGCTGCGAGATTTCCGAGGTCGCCGGGTCGATCGTCTGGTACGCCAGAGTCCAGTCGACCGAAAGCCCGATGCTCCGCCAGACCTCCTCGAACACCTTCTCGTCGGTTTCGGTCAGCTGGCGGCACAGTTCCACGAAATTGCGCCGGGACACCGGAATCGCGTTCTTGCCGGGCTTTTCCGGCGGGGTGAAAGCCGGGTCGTAGGGCAGCGACGGCTCGCAGCGCACGCCGAAATGGTTCTGCACGCGGCGTTCGGTGGGCAGGCCGTTGTCGTCCCAGCCGACCGGGTAGAAGACCGAACGGCCGCGCATCCGTTGGTAGCGCGCGAGAACGTCGGTGTGCGTGTAGGAGAAGACATGCCCGATGTGCAGCGAGCCGCTCGCGGTCAGCGGCGGCGTGTCGATCGAGTAGACGTCCGGGCGCGTCCGGTCGAACCGGTATACGCCTTCGCGTTCCCACACCGGCACCCATTTGGCGGTCAGGCCGTCGACGCCGGCTTTGTGCGGGATCTTCTCGTCCATGCCCGCACTTTACGGGGCGGGTACAGCGATTTCCCCGCCCGTCGGCAGGTCCCGCATGCGCCGCAGCGGCGAGCAGATCACCCACAGCGCGCCCGCGATCGGCCCGGCGGTGCCGATCCACAGCGCGCCGGCGAGCCCGAGCCATTCGCCGAGCCCGCCGCCCAGCAGCCCGCCGAGCGGCAGGGCTCCCCAGACGACGAACCGGACGCTCGCGTTCATCCGGCCCAGCAGCCGGTCCGGCGTGATCGCCTGGCGGTAGGAGACCTGCGCGATGTTGTAGAGGATCACGCCGAACCCGAACGCGGCCATCCCGAGCCCGGCGAGCGCGATCCGCCAGTCCGGCGCGGCCGCCAGGACCAGGATCTCGCCCGGCCAGAACAGCACCGGGACCAGCCAGATCGACCGGGCCTGCCCGATCTTCCGGATGATCGGCCCGGCGCAGAGCGCGGCCGCGATGCCGCCGATGCCGCTCACCGCGAGCAGGCCGCCGACCTCGGCCGGTTTCAGCCCGGCCGTGCGCGTCAGGAACAGCACCTGGACGGCTTGGACCACTCCGCCGAAGAAGTTCGACGTGGCGGTGCAGGCGACGATCGCGCGCAGCGGCCGGTCGGCGACGACGAACCGCAGGCCTTCGAGCATTTGCGGCACCAGGCGGTCGTGCTCGGTGCGTTCCGGGAGGGTTTCGACGGTGCGGATGCGCCACAGGCACAGCGCGGAAGTGAGGTAGCCGAGCCCGGTGACCAGGACCGTGCTGGCCGCGCCGATGAACTGCACGAGCACGCCGGCGAGGCTCGGCCCGGCGATCTGCGCCGACGACTGCACGCCCTGCAGCTTCGCGTTGCCCTCCAGCAGCTTCTCGCGGCCGACCAGCGCGGGCAGATACGCCTGGTAGGAGACGTCGAAGAAGACCGTCGCGAACCCGACGAAGAGCACGACCACCAGGACCTGCGCCATCGTGAGCACGCCGGCCCACCAGGCGAACGGGACGCTGAGCAGCAGCACCCCGCGGATCAGGTCGGCGGCGAGCATGAGCGGCCGTTTGCGCATCCGGTCCACCCACACGCCCGCGGGAAGGCCGAGGACAAGGAAGCCGAGCGTCTCGGCCATGGTCAGCAGGCCCATCTCGAACGGCGTGGCGGCCAGCGTGACGGCGGCGAGCAGCGGAATGGCCGTGACGCCGACGAACATCCCCAACTGGCTCGCCGTGTCCCCGGCCCACAGCCTGCGGAAATCGGCGTGGAAGAAGAGTGAGTCGCGACGCACCCGATCGAGTGTTGCCGAGTGATTGGAAAGTGTCAATCACTTTGTCTAGGCTGCGGGGATGCCGTTCCACCGACGTCCCTCCACCGAAGCCGAGGCGGCCGCGCTCGCGTCCGGAATACGGCTGCGCATCATCCGGTTGACCTCTTTCGAGGCGATGACGAACAAGGAGCTGGCAGCCCGGCTCGGCCGCGACCCGGCGACGACGCTGCACCACGTGCGGCGCCTGGTCGACACCGGTTTTCTCGTGGCACAGGAACCTCGGCGCGGTGCGCGCGGGGCGAAGGAGATCCCGTATCTGTCCACCGGGCTTTCGTGGCAGCTGGACAACGCCGAAGCCGAAGCGGTCGCGGTCAACCAGGCCATGCTCGAGGCCTATCTGGCCGAAATGGCGGAGGCCGACCTGGCGGAGACGGAGACGACCCGGCTCGTGGTCCAGGTGGGCGCCGAGGACGTCGCGGAGTTCAAGCGGCGGCTCGAGGGGCTGCTCGAAGAATTCAAGGCCAGGCCCCGCGATCCGGCCTCGGAACGCACGGCCGTGTACGTCTCGGTTTATCCCAGCAGGTAATCCGTTCGGTTCCCGCGCCGAAACGTGGGACCATGGAGGCACGATGACAGAACAGACACACGAAGACTTTTACGACGACAACGACCCCTACGACCCCTCGGTCGGGGAGATGGAACTCGAGGACCGCGCGTCGCTGCGCCGGGTCGCGGGCCTGTCCACCGAGCTCGAGGACATCACCGAGGTCGAGTACCGGCAGCTTCGGCTGGAGCGCGTTGTGCTGGTCGGCGTGTGGACTGAAGGCACCGCCCAGCAGTCCGAGGCGTCGCTGGCCGAACTGGCGCGACTGGCCGAGACGGCGGGCTCGGAGGTGCTCGAAGGCCTCGTCCAGCGGCGGCAGAAGCCCGATCCGGCGACGTACGTCGGGTCCGGCAAGGTCCGCGAGCTGCGCGACGTGGTCGTGGCGACCGGCGCCGACACGGTGATCTGCGACGGCGAGCTCTCGCCCGGCCAGCTGCGCCAGCTGGAGGAGAAGGTCAAGGTCAAGGTGATCGACCGGACCGCCCTGATCCTCGACATCTTCGCCCAGCACGCCCGGTCCAAGGAGGGCAAAGCGCAGGTCGAGCTGGCCCAGCTGCAGTACCTCGTCCCGCGGCTGCGCGGGTGGGGTTCGGCGCTGTCCCGGCAGGCAGGCGGCCGCGCGGGCGGCGCGAACGGCGGCGTGGGCCTGCGCGGACCTGGTGAAACGAAGCTGGAGACGGACCGGCGGCGGATCAGCAAGCGTGTCGCGAAGCTGCGCCGGGAGATCGCCGCGATGGACACCATCCGCGAGACCAAGCGCGGCAAGCGCGTGGCCAACGAGGTGCCGAGCGTGGCGATCGTCGGCTACACCAACGCCGGCAAGTCGAGCCTGCTCAACGCCCTGACCGGGGCCGGGGTGCTGGTGGAGGACGCGCTGTTCGCCACCCTCGACCCGACCACGCGCCGGGCGCAGACGGCCGACGGGCGCACCTTCACCCTCACCGACACCGTCGGGTTCGTGCGGCACCTGCCGCACCAGCTGGTGGACGCGTTCCGCTCGACGCTGGAGGAGGCGGCCGACGCCGACCTGCTCGTGCACGTCGTGGACGGTTCCGACGCGGCCCCGGAGGACCAGGTCAACGCGGTGCGCGAGGTGCTCGCCGAGATCACCCGCAGCCGCAAGGAGCCGCTCCCGCCGGAACTGCTGGTGATCAACAAGGCCGACGCGGCCGACGACGTCACCCTGGCCCGGCTGCGCCACGCGCTGCCCGGTTCGGTGCAGATCTCCGCGCGCACCGGTTCGGGCGTAGCCGACCTGGCCGAGGTGCTGGCCGAACGGCTTCCGCGCGCGGAAACGGTGATCGACGTGCTGGTCCCGTACGCGCGGGGCGAGCTCGTGTCCCGGGCGCACGCGGAAGGCGAGGTGCTGGAAGAAGAGCACGTCGCCGACGGCACGCGCCTGAAGGCGCGAGTCCGGCCGGATCTCGCCGCGGCTCTCCGGGCGTTCGAGACCAACGCCTCGGCGCTCTGAACGTCTTCCGTAGTGCACGGTCCGAGCGGGCCGTGCACTACGGAGGTGAACTGGTGCGGGTCGTCCTGGCACTGACGGCTGTCCTGATGCTCGCGGGAGCTGTCCCCGCTGCGGCTGCTCCCGCTCCGGAGACGCTGTGCCAGGTCAAGGACAAGCGCCTCAACGAACTGTCCGGCCTTGCCTCCGACGGTGAGCATTGGTACGCGATCAACGACGGCGGCACCAAAGTGCAGGTCTTCGTCCTGGACCGGAAATGCCAGGTGACGGACGTCCTGACCGACTCGACGGACCCGTACGACGTCGAGGACCTGGCCCGCGGCAAAGACGGCACCCTCTGGCTTTCCGATACCGGCGACAACCGCGCTAAACGCGAAACGATCGCCCTGCTGGAACTGAAACCGACTGGCGGCCCGGCCGTCGTGCATCGCCTGACCTACCCGGACGGCCCGCACGACACGGAGACCCTGGTTCTGGACCAGTCCGGCACGCCGTTCCTGGTGACCAAGGATCTGCTGGGCACCTCGAAGGTCTATCGGCCGTCAGCCCCGCTGGCGACTCCCGGCCCGACGAAGCTGGAGCAGGTCGGCACCCTGCGCGTCCACAGCACCGACACCCCAGGCGGCCCGGTGGGCTCGTTCGGGTCGGCGCTGATCACTGGAGGCGCGACGAGCGCGGACGGGAAAGTCATCGCACTGCGGACCTACACGGACGCGTACTTGTACGCGGCCCCGGACGGCGACGTCGCGGCGGCCCTGCAACGAGAACCGGTCCGGATTCCGCTGCCGAATGAAAAGCAGGGCGAGGCTATTGCTTTCGATCCGGACGGCACGTTGCTGTCCGCGAGCGAAGGCGTCGGCGAACCGGTGCGGGCGATCAAGAACGCGACTTCTTTGGTCACGCCGCAAGCACCTGCGCCTAAGCCCGGTGGTGCTGCTACTCCTCAGCCAGCCGAGCAGGAGTCAGGTGGGTTTCCGCTGATTCCCGCTGCAGCCATTGCCGCGGTTGTCGTTCTCGGTGCCTGGTTCCTGCTGGCCAGGAAACGTCGCCGCGCCTGACTCGCCGCCGTACTCGCCACGACTCGCTGCGCGTTCTTCCGCGCCACTCCCGCCGTGACGCACCGTCCCTGACACGCCGTTCTTGCCGTGGCGCGGTTCCTGACATGCCGCTCTTGCGCGCGCCGCCGTTCCAGAGGTGCTACCCCCGCGCGCGGCACCGTTCCTCACGCGCCGCCGCCGCGCGCTGCCGCTCCCGCCGCAGCACCGTTCCTGACGGCAGGCCCCTGCCGCGGCAACGCTCTCGCCGCACCGCTCCTGCCGCGGCACCGCACTCACCGCACCGCTTTTGTGCGGCACCACTCTCGCCGCACCGTTTTTGCGCGCCGCCGTTCCTGCCGAAACACCGAACCGGAACACCACGCATGCGCACTGCTCCTGCGTACCGCCCGCTGCTGCGCCACCACTCCCGCCGCGCCACCGCTCCGCACGAACCCGCGCCAGAGCTGCCGCCGTTCCTGCCGTAGCACTGCTTCCGGCCTCGCGCAGCCTCACGACCGTCGGCGGCGAGCCCCAACCCCAGCGCGCTCCCCTCGCCCCGGCCTCGGGGAAGGGGGAGCGCGCCACAGCTCAGAGCCGCCGCAGTACCGCCACGACCTTGCCCAGGATCGAAGCGTCGTCACCGGGAATGGGCTCGTACGCCTCGTTGTGCGGCATCAGCCACACGTGTCCGTCCTTGCGCTTGAACGTCTTCACCGTGGCCTCGCCGTCGATCATCGCGGCGACGATGTCCCCGTTCTCCGCGGCGGGCTGCTGCCGGACGACGACCCAGTCGCCGTCGGTGATGGCGGCGTCGACCATCGAATCGCCGGTGACGCTCAGCAGGAACAGTTCGCCCTCGCCGACGATTTCGCGCGGCAGCGGGAAGACGTCCTCGACGGCCTGCTCGGCGAGCACCGGACCGCCTGCCGCGATCCGGCCGACCAGCGGCACGTACGCCGCCTTCGGCACGGACGGCTGCTGGTCCATGTCGATGCCCATCGGGTTGTCGTCGGTGGACGCGAGCACGCCCACCGCGCGCGGCCGGTTCGCGTCACGGCGCAGGTAGCCCTTGCGCTGCAGCGCGCGCAGCTGATGCGACACCGACGACGTGGACGTGAGCCCCACCGCCTCGCCGATCTCGCGCACGCTCGGCGGGTAGCCGAAGCGGCTCACCCACGTGCGGATGACGTCGAGCACCTGTTGCTGGCGGACGGTCAGCGTCTCGTCCACGTCGTACACCTCCGGCATGGCGCTCACCTTCCCCGTGCTCTCGTGGCCGGACTCGCGCGCGGATTGTGCGGACGCCTTGCCTCGCGAGGCCGTCTTGGCCCCCTTCGCCGCGGTGCCCTTCACCGTGTCCTTCTCCAACGCTGCGTCGCCTCCAGCCGTCCCGCGGTCGCCGTGTCGGCGTCCCGCGCGTGTCCGCGTGCGCCGGGCCGGGATCCGCGCTTTCCGCGAACGCCCGTCCGGCGGCACCCGCCGGAGCCGGTCCGGCAGATGTCCTGGTCACCGACGTTAGCCACCGCGCGCGACGATTTCAAACATCTGTTCGATCGACACGCCGTGTCCTCTCGATTTTGTCGGTGCGGGGTGGTAGACCTTCGCACGGACGTTCGATAGAACGCCTGTTCGATCTGGACCGCTGCGGCGCAGGTGTACGGCCCGGACCGGACGGATTCGCAGGTCACGAGGAGGTTCCGGAATGTCGATCCTGGCAGATCGCGGGCTGGTCCGCCCGCTTCGGCCCGTCCCTGCCGTCCGCCCTGTCGAGGGCGGCGCCGCGTCGGACGGGACGGTCCCCGCCCGGAGGGAACCCGGGCGGGGCGGCCCGACGCGCCGTTCGCGGCGACGCGCGGAGCGGATAGACGCCACCCGAAAGGATGGTGTTCCTTCGGGCTCCGAAGCCGAATCCGGCGAGGTTCCGGGCCCCGCGGCCGGTTCCGCCGAGGTGGTCGACCTTCGCGACCGGACCGGTGCCCGGCGCCGCCCTGGCGCGGATCGGCCCGGCGAGGCTGCGCGCGGCGAGTCCGTCCGGGGTGACGCACGGCGCGGCCGCGGCGCGGGCGAGCCCCGGGAAGGCGCACGCGGCGCGGCCGGACGGCGGCGTGCGTGGCTGGCAGCGGAGGAAGCCGGACTCGGAGGCGGCGAGCGAGCTGATCTCCAACGTTCGGCGCCGAGCGGTGACGCTGAACTGCGCTCTGCCGCCGCCGTTCGATCCGTCGAGCGAGCCGGGTTCCAGACGTCCGCCCGCGCGGTTGTCGAAGCTGAAGAGCGCCCGACCGATGCGGTCGGCGGCCGCGCTGCAGTGCGCTCTGGCGAGCGAGCCGGGTTCCGGACCTCCGCCCGCTTTGGTGCCGAAGCTGAAGAGCGTGCGGTGCGGCCTGTTGAGCAAGCTGGGTTCCGGACCCCGTCCACTGTCGGAATCGAAGCACGCCCGACCCGTGCGGCGCGCGGCCGTGCTGCGGTGCGGTCCGCCGAGCGGGCCGGGTTCCAGACCTCGGCTCCCTCCACCGTCGGAACTGAAGAGCGTGCGGCGCGCAGCCGCGCTGCGGTCCGGTCCGCCGAACGAGCCGGATTCCAGACCTCCGCCCCCTCGGCCGTCGAAACCGAAGAGGCCCCTCCTCGCGAGGCCCGCCGCCCAGTCCGGCACATCCCCGCCGCCGTCCCGGCCAACCCCGGGCGCACCGCGCGCGAGCGGCGTGGCGAGCCGTTGCGGCCGCCGTCTCGGGAGCGGGTCGTCGCCGGGCGGCGCGGTGGCGTGGCCTGCCGTTCCGAGGCCCGGCCGTCGGTGCGGTGGCCGTGGCTGTTCGCGATCGCCTTCGCGGCCTGCCTCATCGTCGCCGGGCTCGGCGTGTTCGGCGCCGGCGTGTCCAGCGGTCCGGTGCCGTCGCGGACCGCGTCCGTTTCCGTGCAGCCCGGCGATTCGCTCGGGACGCTCGCCGCCCGGTTCGCGCCGAACGCCGACCAGAGCGCGGTCGTCGAACGCATCAAGGAGCTCAACAACCTCGACGACACCGCGCTGCTGCCCGGCATGCCGCTCACCGTGCCGGTTGCCTGGTCCGGGGCCGGTTCGGGCGAAGGAACAGGCGGCGCGTCGGGGCCATGACTCTCGGAAACCACCCGGTCGCATCTTGCGCAACCGCTCTTTCACCCTCTCGGGTTTCTTGCGCCCGCCCCGGAGGCGATCTATGGTCTACCCCTATATCTAGTAGTTACACCGCTGTAGTTGGTCCACAGGTAGGGGTAGACTGGCGGCAGTTGTCCACAGCTGGTCGGCAGTTGCCCACCGGATGTCCACAAGTCGATCACCAGGCGCGGGGTCGCGCGCGGTGACCGCGGTCCAGGCCGTAGCGTGGCGGCAGGGGCCGGTCGGGACAGGAATCGACCGGCGCGGAGGGGAAGGTGATCGGCGGATGAGGTGCCCGTTCTGCCGGCATGCGGACTCTCGGGTCGTCGACTCCCGAGAGGTGGACGAGGGACAGGCGATCCGGCGGCGGCGTTCGTGCGCCGAGTGCGGACGGCGTTTCACCACGTCGGAGACGATGGTGCTGGCCGTGGTCAAACGGTCCGGCGCCACCGAGCAGTTCAGCCGGGACAAGGTGGTCAACGGAGTGCGGCGGGCCTGCCAGGGCCGCCCGGTCGACGACGACGCGCTGCAGAAGCTCGCGCAGCGCGTGGAGGAGTCGATCCGGTCCGCCGGGCTCGCCGAGATCCCCAGCCACGAGGTCGGCCTCGCCATCCTCGGCCCGCTGCGGGAACTGGACGGCGTCGCGTATCTCCGGTTCGCCAGCGTCTACCGCTCCTTCTCCTCGGTCGAGGACTTCGAGAAGGAGATCTCCGACCTGCGGAAAGCCATGGCGGGAACTGCGGAGGACCAGGAAGGCGAGCGCGCCGGCGACGACTGAGCCGTCACCGGGTCGCGGGGAGCGAGGGACAGGACCGCATGACCGAAACCGTGGGAACCGGCGCCGCGGCCGGACAGAACAAGAAGCCGAACAAGGGCCTCAACGTCCGGCGGGTCTTCACCACCGAGGGGACCCACCCCTACGACGAGGTCGCGTGGGAGACCCGCGACGTCGTCATGACCAACTGGCGCGACGGCAGCGTCAACTTCGAGCAGCGCGGGGTCGAATTCCCCGAGTTCTGGTCGGTCAACGCGACCAACATCGTCACCAGCAAGTACTTCCGCGGCGCGGTCGGCAGTCCGCAGCGCGAGAGCAGCCTCAAGCAGCTCATCGACCGCGTGGTGCGCACCTACGTGAAGGCCGCCGCCGAGCACGACTACTTCGCCGGTCCGTCCGACCTCGAGATCTTCGAGCACGAGCTCACCTGGATGCTGCTGCACCAGGTCTTCAGCTTCAACTCCCCGGTGTGGTTCAACGTCGGCACGTCCTCGAAGCAGCAGGTGTCCGCCTGCTTCATCCTCGCCGTCGACGACACGATGGAGTCGATCCTCAACTGGTACCGCGAGGAAGGCCTGATCTTCAAGGGCGGTTCCGGCGCGGGCCTCAACCTCTCGCGCATCCGGTCCTCGAAGGAACTGCTCACCTCCGGCGGCACCGCGTCCGGCCCGGTCTCGTTCATGCGCGGCGCCGACGCGTCCGCGGGCACCATCAAGTCCGGCGGGGCGACCCGGCGCGCGGCGAAGATGGTCGTGCTCGACGTCGACCACCCGGACATCGAGGAATTCATCCAGACCAAGGCCCGCGAAGAGGAAAAGATCAAGGTCCTCCGCGACGCCGGGTTCGACATGGACCTCTCCGGCTCCGACATTTCCTCGGTGCAGTACCAGAACGCGAACAACTCGGTCCGCGTGTCCGACGAGTTCATGCACGCCGTCGAGAACGGCACCGACTTCGGCCTGCGCGCCCGGCTCACCGGCGAGGTCATCGACCGCACCGACGCGAAGAAGCTGTTCCGGAGCATGGCGCAGGCGGCGTGGGAATGCGCCGACCCGGGCGTCCAGTACGACAGCACGATCAACGACTGGCACACCTGCCCCGAATCGGGCCGGATCACCGCGTCGAACCCGTGCAGCGAGTACATGCACCTCGACAACTCGAGCTGCAACCTCGCGTCGCTCAACCTGCTGAAGTTCGTGTCCGAGGAGGGCACGTTCGACGCGCCGCTGTTCGCGAAGGCCGTCGAGTTCGTCATCACCGCGATGGACATCTCGATCTGCTTCGCCGACTTCCCGACCGAGCCGATCGCCGACACCACGCGCAAGTTCCGCCAGCTCGGCATCGGCTACGCCAACCTCGGCGCGCTGCTGATGGCGCTGGGCCACGCGTACGACTCCGAGGGCGGCCGCGCGCTCGCCGCCGCGATCACGTCCCTGATGACCGGCGTGTCCTACCGTCGTTCGGCCGAGCTGGCCGGTGTCGTCGGGCCGTACGAGGGCTACGCGCGCAACGCCGAAGCGCACCAGCGCGTCATGCGCAAGCACGCCGCGGCCAACGAGCTTGTCCGCACCTATCACAGCAACGACGCCGCGGTCCGCGCGCTCGCGTCGGAGGAGTGGCAGAAGGGCATCGAACTCGGCACCCGCAACGGCTGGCGCAACGCGCAGGCCTCGGTGCTCGCGCCCACCGGCACCATCGGCTTCATGATGGACTGCGACACCACGGGCATCGAGCCGGACTTCTCGCTGGTGAAGTTCAAGAAGCTCGTCGGCGGCGGGTCGATGCAGATCGTGAACCAGACCGTGCCGCGCGCGCTGCAGGTGCTGGGCTACCAGGCCGAGCAGGTCGAGGCGATCGTCGAGTACGTCGCGCAGCATGGCCACGTGGTCGACGCGCCGGGCCTGCGTCCCGAGCACTACGAGGTGTTCGACTGCGCGGTCGGCGACCGGTCCATCGCGCCGATGGGCCACGTGCGGATGATGGCCGCGGTGCAGCCGTTCATCTCGGGCGCGATCTCGAAGACGGTCAACATGCCGGAGTCGGCGACCGTCGAGGACGTCGAGGAGATCTACTTCCAGGGCTGGAAACTCGGCCTCAAGGCGCTCGCGATCTACCGCGACAACTGCAAGGTCGGCCAGCCGCTGTCGACGGGGAAGAAGAAGGAAGCCGCGGCGGAGACCGAGCCGGAGAAGGTTGTCGAATACCGCCCGGTGCGCCGCCGCCTGCCGAAGAAGCGCCCGAGCCAGACGGTGTCGTTCACCGTTGGCGGCGCCGAGGGCTACCTGCACGCGGGCTCGTATCCGGACGACGGCCTCGGCGAGATCTTCGTGAAGCTCGGCAAGCAGGGTTCCACGCTGTCCGGCGTGATGGACGCCTTCTCGATGTCCATCTCGGTCGGCCTGCAGCACGGCATCCCGCTCGAGTTCTACGTCTCGAAGTTCTCGAACCTGCGCTTCGAACCGGCAGGCATGACCGACGACCCGGACATCCGGATCGCCACGAGCGTCATGGACTACCTGTTCCGCCGCCTGGCGCTCGACTACCTGCCGTACGAAAAGCGCGCGCAGCTGGGCATTTTCACCGCGGACGAGCGCTCGGCCGAGGTCGAGGCGAACTACGGCGGCCAGAGCCTCGACATCGACGCGCTGCGCAGCAGTGTCGACGCGTCGCCAGCCCGCACCGAAGAGTCCACAACGGACACTTCGGGACGTGACGCGCACAGCACCGCCGAGCTGATGGAACTGCACCTCGGCAAGGCCGCGGACGCACCGCTCTGCATGACCTGCGGCACGAAGATGCGGCCCGCGGGATCGTGCTACGCCTGCGAGGGCTGCGGGGCGACGTCCGGCTGCAGCTAGGGAGCGCATTTCGACAGCTGAACGGCTGGCCGGAGCTGAGGCGGCAGTACTGCTTCAGCTCCGGCTTTTGCCTGCCGGCGGATACGTCAGGTACGTCAAGTACGTGACGTACTTGACGTACCTGATGCGATGAGGCACCCTGGTAGGGGACGTTTGGGAGGCTGACATGTCTGCTGTGCACTACGACAGCTACACCGATGCGCGTGCACATTTGAAGGACTTGCTGGACGCCGCCGAGAGAGGGCTGGTCGCGACAGTCCGGCGCGACTCCGCGACGACCGCTGTGGTGGATGTCGTGCGCCTGCGCCACTTTCTCGCTTCGATCGTTCCGTCGCACGCCCAGGTGGTCCCCGAAGCCGACGGCTGGTCCGTCTTCATCCCGGGGCTGCCGGTGGCCGCTGACGGCGCGTCGTTCGACGAGGCAGTCGACGAAATGGTCGACGCCCTGCGCGAGTACGCGCAGGATTGGCAGGAACGTCTGCTGGACGCTCCGAACCACCGGGACAACTGGGGGCTGGTGCAGTTGATCAGCTTCAGCGACGACGGACAGTTGCGCGACTGGCTCGTCGGTGCCGCGCGGTGACTTCCTGGCCGCATCCGACCCGTGCCGATCACGAGAAGTTCTGTCAGGTCGAAGAATGGCGCAGAGTGCGCGACGCACGCGGGCGAACGGGCACGCATCACCTCACCTACGAACTCGATCTTGTCGACGGCCGGATTCTGCGTACCCGCGTCTCGCATCCGGCGGACCGCAGCGGCTACGGCCCGAGTATCTGGAAGCACATTCTCCGCGATCAGCTCGAGGTGGAGGAACCGGCGTTTTGGTCTTGCGTGCAGGACGGCGTCAAGCCGGATCGCGGGATGCCTGAGCCGCCGGCCGAGGCTCTGCCTGCCGACCTCGTGTATCTGCTGCTCTCGCGCGTGGGCCTCGAAGAGGCGGAGGTGGCTGGGATGAGCAAGGCTGAGGCGGTGGCCAGGGCTCAGCGCTACTGGACAGAGGGATCTTGATCGGGCGGCGAAGTTTCAGTGTGCTGACGGCAGCATTTGCGCGACACCCTCGCCGAACGACCAGTCCACCTCGTGGTTTTCCGTCAGGCTGAAGAACACATTCCGCGGTTCGATCCCCGTTGCCTCGGCGATGAGCTTGGTCGCGCGGCGGTACAACGCGGTTTTCTGTTCGTTGGTGCGGCCGGCGCGCATTGTGATGGCGATGTACACGATGTCGTCGTCGCGCTGGACGCCGAAATAGCCCGGGTCGTAACGCAATCGGCCCGGGGCGTGGCTGTTCAGGATCTGGAACCGGTCGTCGGCGGGGACGTCGATCGTTTCGGTCATCGCCTGGTGCACGGCTTCGCCGATGGCGGGGAGGCGGTCGGCGTTCGGTTCGGACAGCACGTCGATGCGGACGAGCGGCATGGGGACCTCTCAGCTCAGCTGGTCGATTTCGGGGCGGGACAGGTGAAGAACCCGGTACTGGACGTCGCTGTCCTCGTCCGGGATGGTGGTCCAGAGGGTGAAGCGCACGGTTTCCCAGCGCTCCGGGTCGATGGCCAGTGCGGTGGTGTGCACGGCTGGGTTTTGGGACAACTGCGCGACTTCGGCTAGTTCGCGGTCGATGTCTTCCGAAAACTGCCCGACGCGTCTAGTCGCGAACGTCGGGGCGGTCGCGCGCGCTGGGCCGGGAAGACAGCGCGCGCCGGTCCAATGGTGTACGGGCGGTCGGCCGAAATCTTGGACTATGCCGTCGAATCCGCCGCCTCCCCAAAGGAATCGGCTCATTCCGGCGGTGTCGGCCCACATGTAGAACGGCGCGTACTGGTTGTCGCGCACCAGATATGCCTTCAGCCCCAAGCCGGGGAACGCGTCCGTGCGGTGGCCTCGGGTCGCGACTCGGTGCTCGATGTCGTATCCAGCAGGCAACTCGATCTCGTACTGCATGGCGTACATCGACGTCACCGCCGCTCGAGGAGTGCGAGCGCGCCGCGGATCGCTTGGTCGAACGGCTCGACCGTCCCGGACGATCGAGCGAGGACGTACCCGCCCTGCAGCACCGCGACCAGCGTGGTTGCCGTTGCCGCTGGGTCGAGGTCGCTCGGCAGTTCGCCGTTCGCGATGCCCTCGGCGAGCACTTCGGCGAGGCGACCGCGCAGCCAGTCGAACGTTTCCTCCAGCGGCGCACGCAATTCCGGGTTCGTGACGATTTCGGGGTCCAGCGCCAGCCGTCCGACCGGGCAGCCGCGCAGGACGTCCCGCTCGCGCAACAGGTACGCCGAAACGCGTTCGACCGCCGTCGTGCCCTGGGCGAACGCGGTCTCGGCGGAGGCGCGCAGATCGTCGGCGTTCTGCCGGATCGCGGCGAGCGCCAGGTCGGCCTTGCCGGTGAAGTGGTGGTACATGCTGCCCTGCCCGGCCCCGGCGCGCTGCTGGATCGCCTTCGGGCTGGTGCCGACGTACCCCCGCTCCCACAGCAGGTCCTGCGTGCTCGCAATGAGCTGGTCTCTCGTGGACATGAGTTCACCGTACATACTAGTAGGTACAGAGACAAGGCCGGGTGCGAGCTCTCCCTCCACTGAATCTCCACATTCTCCCCGCGGCACCGGCACATCCGGGCGGCAGCATGGCCGCCGTGGACTGGAGTGCGGTGTTCGAGGCGGAGGCGCGGCGACGGAAGGTCCGGCCGCGGCCGGTGTGGGGGAGCGGGGTTCCGCTGGATCCGGTCGTGGCGCGCAGCGTCCGGAGGTTCCAGCACCCGCCGGACGAGCTGAGGCTTCTCGAAACCGCAAGCCAGTCAGCGAAAAGCGACGTGATGAGCCAGCTGATCTCCGACGTGCTCGCGCTCGGCTACTACAGCGCGGTGCGGGACGGCACCCGCGACCCGGTCACCGTGGAGGTCGCCGCCCGGGTGTTCGCCGGGGTGGAACGGCGGCTCAGCTATCACGTGGATCGGTTGCGGCGGCAAAGAATCTCAGCGAGTGCGAGATGGCGAGCCAAAGCGATCGTGGAAACCGGCGGCGTGTTAGTCGGCCACGGGCGCGCGTTGCGGCGGCTCGGCGTGCCGTGGCTGGCGTTCGTCACCGACGCCTGGGCGCGGTTCGAGCGGGCGCTCGCGGAGGCCCGCAGAGGACCGTCGATCCGCCCGGGGCCGCGCGTGCGGGCGCGGCCCCGGGGGCTGGTCTAGGAAAGCTTCGACCAGAGGAATTCGTACGCGACCGCTGAACGGAACGCGAGTTGTTCGTTGTCTGCCGCCGCTCCGTGGCCGCCTTCGATGTTCTCGAAGTACTCCACGTCGTGGCCCTGTTCTTGCATCCGCGCGAACATCTTGCGCGCGTGCCCAGGGTGCACGCGGTCGTCGCGGGTAGAGGTGACGAAGAGGATCGGCGGATACTGGCCGTCCGCGGAAACGTTCTGGTACGGCGAGTATTTCGAGATGTACTCCCACTCCTCCGGGACGTCCGGGTCGCCCCATTCAGCCATCCACGACGCACCGGCCAGCAGCAGGTGGTAGCGCTTCAGATCGAGCAGCGGCACCTGGCACACGATCGCGCCGAACAGTTCCGGGTAGCGGGTGAGCATGACGCCCATCAGCAGCCCGCCGTTGCTGCCGCCCTGGATGCCGAGCCGTTCCTTCGTCGTGATGCCCCGCGCGACGAGATCGCGCGCGACCGCGGCGAAGTCCTGGAACGCCTTGTACCGGTTCTCCTTCACCGCCTGCATGTGCCATTCCGGGCCGTACTCGCCGCCGCCGCGGATGTTCGCGACCACGTACGTTCCGCCGCGCGACAGCCAGGACCGGCCGACGACCCCGCCGTACGAAGGGGTCAGCGAAACCTCGAAACCGCCGTACCCGTACAGCAGCGTCGGGCCGTTTTCCGCGCCGGGCGGGCGGACGACGAAGTACGGGATCTTCGTGCCGTCGTCCGAGGTCGCGAAGTACTGGCTGACCTCGATTCCGGCCGCGTCGAAGAACGCGGGCGCCTGCTTCAGCACCTCGACGTCGCCGCCGACGACGCCGCGGGTGAGCGTGGACGGCTGGACGTAGCTGGAGGAATCCACCAGGTACTCGTCGTCGACGTCCGGTTCGGTGTCGACGATCTGCGCGCTGCCGAATTCCGGCGCGCCGCCCAGTTCCGCTTCGGCCCAGCCGTCCGGGCCGGGCGTCAGCACGCGCAGCTCCGACTTGACGTCGTGCAGCGTCGCGAGCAGCAGGTGGTTGCGGGTCCACGTGTAGTAGTCCAGCGACGTGTGCGCGTCCGGCGTGAACAGCGCGGTGAACTCGCGGTCGCCCGATTTGAACGCCTCGTAGCCGATCGCCAGCAGCGTGCCCGCGGGGTGTTCGGTGCCGCCGACGGTCCACGCGCTGCGCGGGTGCACGAGCAGCCATTCGCGGTGCGTGGACACCTCGACGTCCTCGGGCAGGTCCAGTTTGGCCAGCCCGGACGGGGTCCGCTCGAAGTACTCGGTGCGGTAGAAATCGATCGCCCGGCGCACGAAATCGCGTTCGAAACCCTCGGTCGGGTCGTGGTACGCCATCACCGCGACGTCGTCCGGCTTGCCCTCGGCGACGAGCACCGCGTCCTCGATCGGGGTGCCGCGCCGCCATTCCTTCACCAGCCGCGGATAGCCGGACGTGGTGAGCGAGCCCGGGCCGAAGTCCGTTCCGATGTACACCCGGTCGGCGTCGATCCACCCGATCCGGTGCTTCGCCTCGGGCAGGGCGTAGCCGTTCTCGACGAACTCGTGCGCGTCGAGGTCGAACTCGCGGACGACGGTCGCGTCCGCGCCGCCCCTCGACAGCTGGACCAGGCCGAGCCGGTGCCCGGGACGCAGCACCGCGGCGCCCTTCCAGACCCAGTTCTCGTCCTCGGCCGCGGCGAGCGCGTCGACGTCGAGCAGGATCTCCCAGTCCGGTTCGGCGGTGCGGTACTGCTCCAGCGTGGTGCGCCGCCACAGCCCGCGCGGGTGGTCGGCGTCCTGCCAGAAGTTGTAGTAGTGCGTCCCCCGGCGCGCGACGTACGGGATCCGCCCGCCCGCGTCGAGCACCTCGCGGATCGAGTCCCGCAGCTGCCCGAACCTCTCGCTCGCGGTGAGCGCGTCGAGCGTCTCCGCGTTGCGCGAACGGACCCATTCGAGCGCCTCGTCGCCCGTCACGTCTTCAAGCCACAGGTACGGATCTTCGACAGTCATAGCGTCCAGTCTCGCTGCCGCTCGCGGATCCGGCCAGGATCCCGGCGTTCCCGTTTCGTGATCCGGGCCCGCGCGCGGTCTCCGTATGCTGGTCGGGAGGGGGAGGAATGACGTATTACGCCGGGGGCCCGTGGCCTCCCGCAGCACCGCAGCCGCCGCCGCGCCGGAAGGCGGGCAAAGCGCTGGGCGCCGTGGCGGCGGTGGCCATCGTCGCGGTCACGCTCGCGCTCATGGCCGTGGTGCCGCACGAGGTGTCCGGGCACGCGATCGCGGCCCCGGACGCCGACGCGATGCCGGACCGCCAGGACGCCAAACCGGTGCGCAAGCTCAGCGGCAACCCGCTGCTGGCCGAGGGCGTCGCGCTCGGCCCGGTGTCGTGCGACCTGCCGGACCTGAGCCGGGACCCGGAGCAGCTCAAGACCTTCTACACCGCGCTCGTGGGCTGCCTGAAGCAGGCGTGGCAGCCCGCGCTGGACAAGGCGGACGAGCCGAATCTGCCGGTCAAGGTGTCGGTCACGCTGCCGAAGACCAGTGCGTGCGGCAGCGCGCCGTCCCGGGACGAGGCGGTCGCGTACTACTGCGGCGGCGACGCCACGATCTACGCGCCCACCGAGTGGATGCTGTCGGACGCCGGGCTGAGCCGGGCACGCCATCTGGCGACGCTCGCGCACGAGTACGGCCACCACGTGCAGCGCGAGAGCGGCATCCTCGACGCGGCGAGCACGGAGATGGGTTCGCCGGAACCGAGCAGCGACGCGGACAAGGCGGTCGTGCGCCGGATCGAGCTCCAGGCGAACTGTTTCGGCGCGTTGTTCCTCAACGCCGCGGCGGACCGCGGGTCGATCAGCCGGGCCACCGCGAACGCCGCCGTCGCCGACTACGGCCGCGCCGACGACAGCGGCGACCACGGCACCCGCGCGAACCAGCTGGCCTGGGCGAAGGCCGGCTACACCGGAGCCGGCCCGGCTGCCTGCGACACCTGGTCGGCCCCGGCGGACAAGGTCAGCTGACGCGCCACTGCGGGTCGCGGCCCAGCCGGCCCAGGAACTGGTCCAGTTCGCTTTCGCCGGTGTCGACGGGCACCACCGGCGCGAAGGTCCCGCGTTCGACGCGTTCCTTCGGGTCGGTCGGGATCATGAGCGCGGATTTCCACACGGCGTGCACTGCGTCCGGCACCGGGTGGTACGCGACGCCGAGGGTCTTGGCGAGGTCCCAGCCGTGCGCGACGGTGTCGACGAGGTGCATCGCCATCGCGACTGTGCCCGAGAAGGTGCCGAAGGTGTTGATGGCGATCTCTAGTTCCGCGACGTCGGCTTCTCCGTACGCAGCGAGGTAGTCGGTCACCGAACCTGCGTACGCGGCGTACGGGTCTTCGCTGAGCTGACCGCTGTCCCAGTCCTTCGCGGAGCCATTGCGCGCTGCTTCGGCGAAGGCGTGGTTTTCGCTGACTTGGTGGCGGAGCAGATCGGCGAGCGTCCAGCCGGCGCACGGCGTGGGCCGGTCGAGGTCCGCCGCGGTGATCTTCGAGACGATCGGGTCGAGAACGAGCAGGGACTGCCGGTCGAGGTCGAACGTGGTCATGGGCTCACGCTAGCCGCCAGATCGGTCCAGGAAGAGAGCCAAAACCGGGCCAACTGTGGTGGACCAATCTAGGCTGGACGCGTGGACCTGCACCTGGACCTGTCCGGCGCTCGCGGCCACCGCGACGAGATCTACCGCCAGATCCGCGAAGCGGTGCTCGACGGTCGGCTCCGCGACGGCGACGTGCTGCCGCCGACCCGGGAACTGGCACGCCAGCTGGCCGTTTCGCGCACCACCGTCACCGCGGCGTACGAGCGCCTCACCGCGGAAGGATTCCTCGCCGGCCGAGTCGGCGCAGGTACCTACGTGCGCGCCGGTGCCGCGCCGCGGCTTGCCGAACCGGCCAGGTTCACCGAAGGCGTCCAACCGCGTCCAGAGTGGACAGACGTGCCCGCGCCGCCGAAAGCGTTCACGAACCCGCCGGAGTTCGATTTCCGTGCCGGAGTACCGGATGTACGGCTGTTTCCGTTCGAGACCTGGCGTCGGCTGACGACCCAGGCGTTGCGCAGCTCCCACGCCGAACTGATGACTTACGGCGAACCCCAGGGCGATCCCCGGCTGCGCACCGAACTCGCGCGGCACCTCGCGGTGTCCCGGAACGTTCGCGTGCGCCCGGAGCACCTGGTGATCACTTCGGGCGCGCAACAGACGATCGACCTCGTCGCCCGCGTCCTCTTGCGACCCGGCGACCTGGCTGCCGTCGAGGATCCCGGTTACCCGCCGCCGCGCCTGCTGCTGGGCACGCTCGGAGTGCGCGTCGCGCCGGTTCCGGTGGACGACGAGGGCCTCGTGGTCGACGCGATCCCGCGGGGCACTCGACTGGTGCACGTGACGCCGTCGCACCAGTACCCGCTCGGTGTCGCGATGTCGCCGTCTCGCCGACGAGAGCTGCTCGATTGGGCCGAGGACAACAGTGCAGTCGTGGTCGAGGACGACTACGACACCGAGTTCCGCTACTCCGGGCGACCGCTGGAACCGTTGCACAGCTTGGATTCTCACGGAAGGGTGGTCTACGTCGGCTCGTTCTCGAAAGTCCTGTCGCCCGCGCTGCGACTGGGTTTTCTCGCCGCGCCGCCCGCTCTGGCGGAAGCGATCGTGAAGGCGAAATACCTCGCCGACTGGCATTCCCCGGGCATCGAACAAGCGGTGGTCGCGGCGTTCATCGCGGAAGGCGGGTTCGCCCGGCACGTCCGCCGGATGCGCGGCATCTACCGCGCCCGCCACGACCTCCTCGTCGACCGCCTCCGGGCGGAATTCGCCGACGTGCTGGAGCCGGTTCCCGCGTCGGCGGGTCTGCACCTGAGCGCGTCGGCGGACCGGGATCTGCGCGGCTTCGCGCGGGAGGCGTCCGGGGCGGGCGTGCGGCTGTTTTCGCTCAGCGATTTCTCCGTGGCGTCGCGGCGGCACGGGCTGCTGTTCGGCTACGGCGCGATCGCGGCGGAGGAGATCGGACCCGGTCTCGCCCGGTTGCGCCGGGTGTTCGACGGCTGAGCCCGTTACCACGAACGGACGCGTCCCGCTGGACTTTCGCAGTCGGCACCGGGGCCCTAACCTGATGTGACCCGACTCACCGAGGAGAGGGCATCGCCATGCGGATTGCGGATGTGCTTCAGCGCAAGGGCGCGACGGTCGCCACTGTGTCGCCGGGGACGACGGTCGCCGAGCTGCTGGCGGGACTCGCCCGGCACAACGTCGGCGCGATGGTCGTCGTGGACGCCGAGGGCGGGATCGCCGGGATCGTGTCCGAACGCGACGTCGTGCGCAAGCTCAACGACCACGGGCCCGCCGTCCTGCAAGGGCCGGTCGCGGACATCATGACCACCATGGTCGCCAGCTGCACCCCGGACGATCCGGTGGACCAGCTCAGCGTCGTGATGACCGAACGGCGGATCCGGCACGTGCCGGTGCTCGACGGCGGGCGCCTCGCCGGCATCGTGAGCATCGGCGACGTGGTGAAGATCCGGATGGAGCAGCTGGAACAGAGCCAGGAACAGCTGGAGGCCTACATCTCGCAGGGCTGAGCGCTCACTCGCGCCAGCCGCTGAGTTCGACGCCCTTCGCGACGTCCACCCGGTAGCCGAGCGAGACCGTCGCGGACGCCCCGGGCGCGATCGTGAGCCGCCAGGTGAACTGGCCCAGCTCGGTGCGCTCGACCGGCTCCGGGCTGAGCCGCAGGTCCCGCACGGTGATCGCGTCGTCCCGCGAGACCGGGGCCTGGTCGAGCACGGCCACCACGGCTTCACGGGGGCTGTGGTTGGTCACCGTCGTCTGGTAATCGGCTTCGCGGCGGCGTTGCGCGGAGAACGTCGCCTTGCTGGCGCTGCGCTTCACCAGTTCGCGTTCGACGCGGATCCGGTCGTCGACGCCCAGGGCGAGTTCGCGTTCCTCGCCGGGAGCCCACAGTTCCAGCTGCGTGCTGCCGACGAATTCGGCTTCGTGGAACACCGCGGCGCGACCGGCGCGGAGCGTGTGCTCGCCGGTGTTGACCACCTTCGCGCGCAGATAAGCCTCCTCGGCCTGCGTCGGCGCGGTGACGTAATCCAGTTCCGCGGTGAAGTCCAGCTGCGCGAGCGTCGTCCGGTGACCTTGCGCGCCGGACGGGATCGCGACCGGACGGGCGGGCCGGAAGGTGACCGCGGTGGCGCCTTGCTCGACTTCGGAGAGGTGCGCGGCGAAGCCGTCCCGACCGGCGGGCGCGGCACCGCCGTAGGCCGCCATCGCGGCGGGTGCGGGCGGCACCATCGAGCGCCGTTCCGGCAGCTGCCGATCCAGGTACCAGGGCTGGAGTTCCGGGATCACGACGGTGTTCGCCGGGCGCGCGGTGGACAGCGTCAGCTCGCACTCCGGCCAGTCCTCGCCGGTGTGCTGGCTGACCAGCCCGTACGAGGTGACGGTGACGTCGGTGCCGCGCACCCGCACGTCGTACCCGGGTTCCCAGCGCGCGCCGGGGACCACATAGGACAGTTCGATTTCGGCGGTGGCGGGGGATTCCAGCTCCACCACGATGGTCGAACTGTCCTGTTCGGACTGTGCGCTGCGAGTTTCGATCTGGCGGTCTAGCGCGGCGAGGTCTTCGCGCAGCCGTTCCAGCCTCGTGGCGAGCGCGCGACGTTCCTTGAGCGCTGCGGCTAATTGCGTGCTGAGCGCTTCGCTCACTTCCTGGACACGCCCCGGTTCTGCATCGCCGCCAGCCAACGCCTTCGCGAAGCTTGCTCCGCTGCGTCGCGAGACGCCCGTCAACAGGTCGACGCGCGCAGCCGCTGCGCTCTCGTCGTCCGCAACCTCGTCGACAGTCGCTTGGTCCGCGCGACGCTGCTCCACGAGCGCGCGCAGCGTTGGGTCCGCAGGCGCGGCGTGTTGCGCGTACGCGACGTCGACGCCCGTGACCAACGCGTCGCCCGCGCCGCTGACGCGCACTGAAGCAGCGTCAAGCGACAGGGGGAGACCCGTGATCTCTACGCGGGACCCGTCGGCCGGAGTGACTTGACAGCGGCGAGTGACGCGCGCGTGCTGCGGATAGACCGTGACCGTGACTATCGGTGCGTCCATGGCTCCGACGTTAGTCGGTTGACGCGAGTTGCGGTTGACGGAACTCTCAACTTGCTCGCCTGCTTCGTCCAGCTTGGGGGTTCTGGTGGGAGTTGCCGCTCGGGGCGCTGCCGTTTTCGTCGCAGTGGCCACGTTGTCCGTGCCCGCGGTCGCTGAAGCTGCTTCGCCGCCAGCGCCGGTTTTCACCGACGGTCAGGCACAGCCGGTCTTCGATCCGGCTGACGTCATCCGCGAAGACGTCTGGGTCACCGCGCCCGTCGACAGTGACCACGACGGCAAGCCTGACCTCGTACACGCGCAAGTGGTGCGTCCACGCGCCACGGAGCAGGGCATGAAGGTGCCTGTCGTGTACGAAGCGAGCCCGTACTTCGCGGGCGGCAACGACGTACCCAACCACAACGTCGACACCGAGCTGTACGTGCCGGGCCCGCACGTCGCGGCACCGATCGGCTGGAGCTACCAGAACTACTTCACCGCGCGCGGATTCGCTGTCGTGTACGGCGAATCCCTCGGTACCGGGCTGTCCACCGGCTGCCCGACGACGGGCGACGTGAACGAGACGATTGGCGCGCGTTCGGTGGTCGACTGGCTGAACGGCCGCGCTTCCGCGCACAACCAGGCCGGAGCGTCTGTCGCGGCGAGCTGGAGCACCGGGAAGACCGGCATGATGGGCGTGTCGTACAACGGCACGCTGCCCAACGCGGTGGCCAGCACCGGCGTCGAAGGGCTCGAGACGATCGTGCCGATCGCCGCCATTTCGAGCTGGTACGGCTATTACCGCAACGCCGGCGCGGTCGTGGCACCCGGCGGCTATCAGGGCGAGGACACGGACGTACTCGCCGGCTACGTCTACTCGCGCGCTGACCAGCAGGCCTGCCGTCCGGTGCTCGACGGCCTCACCGCCGCGCAGGACCGGCTGACGGGGGACTACAGCAAGTTCTGGGACGTCCGGAACTACCGCAACGACGTCGGCAAGGTGCACGCGTCGGTGCTCGCGGTGCACGGGCTGAACGACTGGAACGTGAAGACCGAACAGGTCGCCACCTGGTACGAAGCGTTGAAGAAGCACGGCGTCGAGCACAAGATCTGGCTGCACCAGTCCGGCCACGCGGACCCGATCTCGCTGCGCCGTGACGTCTGGCTCACGACGCTGAACAAGTGGATGTCGCACTACCTCTACGGGGTCGACAACGGCATCGAACGCGAGCCGAAGGCGACCATCCAGCGCGAGGACAAGTCGTGGGTCGACGAGGCCGATTGGCCCGCGCCGGGCACTTCCGACGTCGAGCTGCACCCGTGGCCGGGCGGACGTTCGACCGGGGCACTCGACCGGCAGCCCGTGCCCGGCCGTCCGACCGTCGAAACGCTGGCCGACGACGCGAGCAAGAAGATCGAACAGCTCGCCGACGCGGCGTCGTCCGGGAACCGCTTGCGCTACCGCACTTCCGCGACCACGGAGCCGGTCCGGTTGTCCGGCACCGCGAAGGCCGAGCTGCGGCTGTCGTTCGACCGTCCGGCCGCGAATGTCACCGCGGTGCTGCTTGACCGCGCGCCGGACGGCACCTCCCACGTGATCAGCCGCGGCTGGACGGATCCGCAGAACCGGATCAGCCCGTCGGTCACCTCGCCGATCACCCCCGGACAGCGGTACCGCATCGAGGTTTCGCTGATGCCGAAGGACTACATCGTGGCCGCCGGACACCGTCTGGAGTTTGTGCTGGCGTCCAGCGATCACGACTTCACGCTGCGGCCGCAGCCGGGCGCCGGGCTGTCGCTGGACTTGACCGGGACGACGGTGACGTTGCCGATCGTCGGCGGGAAGAAGGCGTTCTACTCGGCGATCCCGGCGCGGTAGGCGAAGGCGACGGCCTGCGCGCGGTCACGCAGGCCTGCCTTGGAGAACAGGTGGTTGACGTGCGTCTTCACCGTCGCCTCGCTGACCACGAGGGTGCGCGCGATCTCTGTGTTCGACAGGCCGGCCGCGATCAGCCGCAACACCTCGACCTCGCGCGCGGTGAGGCCTTCCAGCTCCTTCGTGCGCACCGGTGCGCGGCTCGTCGCGGCGGCTACCAGCCGTTGCTGGAGCGCGCCGTCCACAGTGGACTGACCAGCGGCCGCTGAGCGGAGGGCGCGGGCGATCGCTTCGGCGTCGGCGTCCTTGGTGAGGAACCCGCGCGCGCCGGCTTTGAGCGCGGCGAGCAGGGAGTCGTCGTCGGCGTACGTGGTGAGGACGACGACTTCGGTCTTCGGATGCTGCGCGCGCACCAGTTCAGTCGTCTCGACGCCGTCGCGGTGCGGCATGCGCAGGTCGACGAGCAGTACGTCCGGCTGATGCTCGGAGACCAGCTCGAGAGCCTGTACGCCGTCTACGGCCGCGCCTACCACCTCGATGCCGGGAAGCAGCCCGAGGAGCGTGACGAGGCCTTCGCGCACTACAGCCTGATCGTCGGCCAGCACCACGCGCAGCGTCACGCTGGCACCGTCAGCTGAATCCGCCATCCGTCCTCCCCAGGGCCGCATTCGAGCTTCCCGTTCAACAGCGCGACCCGTTCGCCCATGCCTCGCAAACCGTATCCCGGCGACGGCGGCTCCGGCGGACGGCGGCCCTGGTGGTCGATGATCGTTAAGTCGACTTCTTCGTTCTTGAAGACCACCGTGACGTCGACGGCGGGACCTGCGGCGTGTTTGCGCGAGTTGGCGAGGGCTTCCTGTACGGCGCGTACGAGCGTCGTGCCGACAGCTGCGTCCAGCTCGCGCGGTTCGCCTTCAATCACGAGGTCGGCGCGAGAGCCGGTGTCGAGCCTGTACGCGGCGACAAGGTCCGAGACCGAGCGCTCGACGGGTACGGCGTCTTCGCGCAGCGCAGCGACAGCTTTGCGTGCTTCGGCGAGACCGTCGGTCGCCAGCTTCTGCGCGCGTTCTATCTGCGCGAGAGACTCTTCGCTCGCACCGTCGCGAACCATCATCAGGCGTGCGCCCTGAAGGTTGAGCGCGAGACCGGCGAGAGAGTGCGCGAGGACGTCGTGCAACTCGCGAGCGATGCGCGTGCGTTCGGCGAGCGCGGCCGCGCGGGCGTGCTCCTCGCTGGCGGTCTGGGCCCTGGCGAGGGCGAGCTCGGTCTGTTCCAGCCGTTCCGCGCGGCTCCGGCGGTTGGCGGCGAGCAGCACCATCACGACGAGGATCGCGAAGAGCGCGACAGCGTTCAGCCAGTCGAGGTCGTAGACGATCGACCAGGTGAGGATCGTCGCCGAAGCCGCGGCGAGCGAGATCGCCGCCGCGATCCGGCCGGAGACGCGCAGGGCGTAGAAGGTCGCGCCGAACATCGTCGTCGAGGTCCAGCTGCCCGGCTGCAGGATCCAGAGCGCGCCCGCCGCCGCGACGACGGCGATCATGGTCGCGGGCATCAGCCAGCGCGGCCGCGACTCGCGGGTGAGCCAGAGCGCCGGGACGGACAGGACGAGGACCAGCCCGATCAGCGGCCACGACCAGGGGCGCGCGTTCGGGATCGCGAACAGGGCCGGCACGGCGAGTACGCCCCAGCGCACCCAGTCGGCGCCCTCGAACCGCCGCCGCGCCTTCGCGAGCGAGGCCGCCGGTGTGCCCATGGGCCCTCCCGAGTCGTCTTGTACGGAAAATGTACTGGCTCGGGCTTGGCTGGAGGCGCTCGGACATTTCCCCCACCAGGAGGTACGCCCCATGTCCAGATTGAGACGGTTCGCGGCGGTCGCGGCCGCGGTGGCCTTGCCCGCGTGCGGCCTGACGCTCGCCGCCCAGTCGACGGCGTCCGCGGCCCCCAATTTCCAGGTGCCGTTCAAATGCGGCGTCACGGTCACCGCGGCGACCTTCAGCGGCCACAACCCGGCCAACTCGGTCGACTTCCAGAAGTCCGGCATCACCGGCATGCCGGTCCTCGCGGCCGCGCCGGGGACGGTCACCCGCGTCGCGAACGAGGGCAGCACCAGCTACGGCCGCTGGATCGAACTGGACCACGGCGGCGGCTGGCGGACCCGGTACGCGCACCTGTCCGAGCAGGAAGTCTCGGTGGGCCAGAGGGTCGGGCAGGGCAAGGAGATCGGCAAAGCGGGCGCGACCGGCGGCGTGACCGGCCCGCACTTGCATTTCGAGGAGAACTTGAACGGCGTGACGCAGAAGGCCGTGCTGAACGGCGTCGCGGTGCCGTACTACGGCAAGAAGGACTTCACGAGCAAGAACGGCTGCGGCGGCAACCCGTACTCGGCGACGCAGGTGTGCGGGTCGGGCTTCTCGGTGATCGACCAGCAGGCGCTGGGGACGGCGGGCACCGCGTACCTGCTGTACAACTCGTCCTCCAAAGAGAACTGCGTGACGACCCTGAAGGCGGTCTCCCTCGGGACGGCCAGCCCGGTTTCGGCGTTCCTGGAGGTGAAGGGCTCGACCAGGGCGACGGATTCCGGGAACTTCACCTACTACGCGGGCCCGGTGAAGAAGAGCGCCGGTTCGACCTGCGTCAGGTGGGGCGGTTCGGTCGGCTCGTCCGCGTACGAGAGCCCGTTCGAACACTGCGGCTGAGTTTCCTCTGCCGATGCTGCCGGAGCCCTGATCGGCTCCGGCAGCATTTTTGTCTATTGTGGACAGTGCCTGGCTATGCACACAGCACCGACAATTTCCCTCGGTCCTCTTCACTCGGGACCTGGTTGTCCACAACTGCCTGCTGTGGTCCACAGATTTGCCTTGCCGGCCCCGATTCGCTTGTGCGCGGCGCAGGGTGGAGGCGTGACCACCTCGACGCCGCCCGGCATCTCCCGGGCCACCCTCAGCAACCCGGCCGACCTCATCGCCTCGCTCCCGTACCTCCTCGGATTCCGTCCGGCTGATTCCCTTGTGCTGCTGGGCCACCGCGTCCCCGGCACGACGATCGGCCTGATGGTGCGCGCCGACCTCCCGCCGCGAGAACTCCAAGCACAGCAGGCGGATGCGCTGATCCCGCGCTTCGACGACCCCGAGCACAACGGCGTCACCGCCGTCATCGTCGGCGGTTCAGCAGATGAAAACGGCCCACCCCACCAGACGCTCGCGGCCGAACTGGAACGCGGCCTGGCGCGGCACAACCTCCGCCTGTTCCACGCACTGTGGACCCCCGAGATCGAACCCGGCGCGCCATGGTTGTGCTACCGGGACCCGGACTGCGGCGGTGTGCTGCCAGATCCGCAAGAAACCGTCCTCGCCGCCGCGACCACCGAGGCTGGTTTCGTCATCTTCCGCAGCCGCGAAGAACTGGCCGCGGTGCTGGAACCCCGCTCCCCGGAAGCGATCGCCCGCCGCGCCGACTTGCTGGCGGCGTCCCCAGAACCGTTGTGCGGCCAAGACATGTCAGCGAGCGATGTCCTGGACGCCGCGGTAACCGAACTCCGCGCCGCATTCCTCCGCCAACGCCACGGCGAAGGCCCTCCCGACGACGACCAAGCGGTCCGCCTCGCCCACGCGCTGATGCTCACCCCGATCCGCGACGCCTGCATGGCCCTCGCGGTCCCGCCGCACACGTCGCTGACCCGCGAGGCGGAGGAGGTATGGCTGACGCTGGTCCGCGAACTGCCCCCGCCGCACCGAGCCGAAGCCGCACTGCATCTCGGCTATACCGCCTTGATGCGCGGGGAAGGCGCACTCGCCGGGATGGCACTGGCGAACGCCGTGGAAGCCGACCCGGAACATTTGGTGGCGCAGCTGCTGCAGACTGCCTGGAACATCGGCACGGACCCAGCGAAACTGACCGGCCTAGCTGACTTCAGCACGGCGGCTGATCTCGGTCTGTCCCCGCCGCCGGAGCCGGGGAGTGCTGAGGATCCTGGCCAGGGGCGAAGATCGGGGCCGCCGAGGGGGATGAGATGACGGTTGCCGGAGCTGGAGGCGCGCGAGGCGAATTCCGCCCGCGTCGCCCAGTTGCCGTCGCGCCGGTAAGTCCTAAGTGGACTTTCGGTCAACGCTCGCCATAACGATGCCGGGGCGGGGATCCTTCCGAATCCCCGCCCCGCACCGAAAAGCACATCCGGCTCGCAGCGGCCGGAAACCGCCGTCAGGACTGACGCGACTGGGTGAACTGCCAAGCGTCCGACACGATCCCGTCGAGATCCGTCAGCTTGGGCGTCCACCCGAGTTCGCCGTTGGCCTTGTCGCTCGACGCGACCAGCACCGACGGGTCGCCGGCGCGGCGCGGGGCCACCACGGCGGGGATCGCGTGCCCGGTGACCCGGCGGCAGGCTTCCACGACCTCCAGCACCGAGAACCCGGTGCCGCTGCCGAGGTTGTAGATGCGGTGCTCGCCGCCGACGGCGTGGCGCAGGGCGAGGAGGTGGGCGTCGGCGAGGTCGACCACGTGGATGTAGTCGCGGACGGCCGTTTTGTCCGGCGTCGGGTAGTCGTCGCCGTAGATGGAGATGTGCTCGCGGTCGCCGGTCGCGACCTGGAGGACGAGAGGGATGAGATGGGTTTCGGTGGTGTGCCGTTCGCCGAACGCGCCGTACGCGCCGGCCACGTTGAAGTAGCGCAGGCTGACCGCGGCGAGGCCGTGGGCGCGGGCGAAGCTGGTGATCGCGTGGTCGATGGCGAGCTTCGACGCGCCGTAGGTGTTGGTCGGCTGCGTCGGGGCCGTTTCCGGGATCGGCGACACGTCGGGCTCGCCGTAGGTCGCCGCGGTGGAGGAGAACACCAGGCGCGGCGTGCCGTGCTTCTTCATCGCCTCCAGCAGCCGCAGCGACGTCACCACGTTGCCTTCCCAGTACTTCGCCGGGTCGGCCATCGACTCGCCCACCAGCGACTTCGCGGCGAAGTGCAGGACGCCGTCGAAACCTTCGCCGAGCAGGTCCGCAGCGACCTCGGCGGCGTCGCCCTCGACGAAGCGCGCCTGCGGGTGCACCGCGTCCGCGTGCCCGGTCGACAGGTCGTCCACGACGGTGACCTGGTGACCCGCTTCGATGAGGCGGGCGGCGCACACGCTGCCCACGTACCCCGCGCCGCCCGTCACGATGAGCTTCAGGGGGCTTTGCTGGTCCGTCACGTCAAGGCCTTTCTGCTGAGGGGTGGCGACTCTGCGGCACAGTCTCCCCTCAGAGCGACGCGACGGACCCTCCGGGGGTTGCTCCGGAAATCAGGCTTCGTCGCGGCCCGCGCCGCGCGACGGCACCGCCGTGAACATCCGCGGGCGGCGGAACCCGGCCTGCTCGCAGGCGGTTTCGACCGCGGTGCGCACTCCGTCCAGGTCCTCGTCGCGGACCAGCGCGATCGCCGAGCCGCCGAACCCGCCGCCGGTCATCCGCGCGCCCAGCGCGCCGGCCGAGCGGGCCGAATCGACCACGAGGTCCAGTTCCGGCGTCGAGATGCGGTAGTCGTCGCGCATGCTCACGTGGGAGGCGTCGAGGTGCGGCCCGATCTCGGCGAGCTTCTTCTCGCGCAGCAACGCGACCACGTCGAGCACCCGCTGATTCTCGGTGACCACGTGGCGCACCAGCGGAACCAGGTCCTCGGGAAGCTGTGCGAGGGCCTCGTCGAGCCCGTCGAGCGCGACGTCGCGCAGGGCCTTCACGCCGAGCAGTTCCGCCGCGCGCTCGGTTCCGCTCCGCCGTGCGCCGTAGCCGCCGTCGGTGTGGGAATGCTTGGTGCGGGTGTCCATGATCAGCACCCGGAGCCCGGCCTCGCCGAGCGGGAACGGCACCTGCTCCATCTCGCCCGAGCGGACGTCGAGGAACAGGACCCGCGACTCCTCGCAGCACAGCGACGCCGTCTGGTCGAGCAGCCCGGTGGGCGCGCCGACGAATTCGTTTTCCGACCGCTGCACCCAGCGCGCGATCTCCGGCCGTGCGGGAGTGTCCGCTCCGCCGTCTTCGAGTTCCACCCCGGCCACGCCCAGCAGGGCCAGCGAAACCGCGCATTCCAGCGCGTGAGAGGAGGAAAGCCCCGCCCCGGACGGCACGTCGCCCGCGATGACCAGGTCGGCGCCGCCCGCGTAGCCCTGGTCGCGCAGCACCCACGCCACCCCGGCCGGATATGCGGCCCATCCGTCGACCGAACCCGGTTCGAGCGCGGCGATGTCGTGCGGCCCGGAGTGCTGCAGCTGCCCGTCGTCGCCGAGGGTGGCGACCCGGAGCTTGCCGTCCTCGCGCGGGGACGCGGCCGCGGCCAGCCGGTGAGGGAGGGCGAAGGGCAGCACGAAACCGTCGTTGTAGTCGGTGTGCTCGCCGATCAGGTTCACCCGGCCGGGCGCGGACCACACGCCTGCCGGGGCCCGCCCGTGGACTTCCTGGAACGCGCGCGCCGCGTCGGCAGCCGGGGTCACTTGGCGAGCGCCAGCACGGCGTGCAGCGCCGCGGTGGACACCTGAGCCGTGGTTTCGGTGCCCTTGACCTCGACGGTGACGCTGCCGCCGACGGCCTTGCCGACCGTGACGAGGCCGCCGGGCACGATCCCGACCGTCCGCAGCTCGGTGAGCAGCGACTCGTCCAGCTGCACGTGCTCGGCGATGCGGCGGATCTCCACCTCGCCGCCGCCGGTGCGGGCGAACTCGTCGAGGCGCACCAGGCCGTCCTCGGCGCGCGGCGCGGGATCGCCGTCGCCGAGCTTGTCGAGGCCGGGGATCGGGTTGCCGTACGGCGACGTGGTCGGGTGGTCGAGCAGCTTCACCAGCTTGCGCTCGACGGCCTCGCTCATCACGTGCTCCCAGCGGCACGCCTCGTTGTGCACGTGCTCCCACTCGAGCCCGATGACGTCGACGAGGAGGCGCTCGGCGAGCCGGTGCTTGCGCATGACCGCGACGGCGAGGTCGTGGCCGTGGTCGGTGAGCTGCAGGTGCCGGTCGTCCGCGACGACGACCAGCCCGTCGCGCTCCATCCTGGCCACGGTCTGGCTCACGGTGGGCCCGCTCTGCTGCAGGCGCTCCGCGATCCGGGCCCGCAGCGGGACGACACCTTCCTCTTCGAGCTCGTAGATGGTACGCAGGTACATCTCGGTGGTGTCGATGAGATCGTTCACGCTGTCCCCTTCGTCCGCGTAGCTCATCGTAGTCGTTGGCCCCGACAGCGACGGCCCGCCTCGGCGTAACGGCCCGGCCCCGGCGAAAAGTCCTGCCCTGATGCGCGAACCGCGTCCGGACCAGCAGGATGGGGGCATGCGACCGTTGATTTCGCCCGCTGAGCTCGCCGCGTTCCCCGACCGAGACCGTCCCGTCGTGCTGGACGTCCGCTGGCGGCTCGGCGGACCGCCGGGAGCCGAGTCCTACCAGGAGGGACACGTGCCCGGGGCGGTGTTCGCCGACCTCGACACGACGCTGGCCGCGCCGCCCGGCGAGGGCGGCCGCCACCCGCTGCCGGACCCGGCCGCGCTGCAGCGTGAGCTGCGGAAATCCGGGGTGCGGGCCGGGCGTCCGGTGGTCGTCTACGACGACGCCGACGGTTCGGTCGCCGCGCGGGCCTGGTGGCTGCTGCGCTGGGTCGGCCATCCGGAGGTCGCGGTGCTCGACGGCGGTTACGCAGCGTGGCTGGCCGAGGGGCGGGAAGTGACGACCGAAGTGCCCTCGCCAGAGCAGGGCGACATCGAGGTCCGGCCGGGCGCGATGCCGCTCCTGTCGGCGGACGACGCGGCGGCGCTCGCTCGCGAAGGCGTGCTGTTCGACGCGCGGGCGCACGTCCGCTACACCGGCGAGGCCGAGCCCGTCGACCCGCGTGCCGGGCACATCCCGGGTGCGGTCAGCGCGCCGTCGTCCGAGCACGCCGGTGCGGACGGACGCTGGAAGTCGCCATCCGAGCTTGCCGAGCGGTTCGCGTCGCTGGGCTTGGCCGACGGCGTCCCGGTCGGCGCCTACTGCGGTTCGGGCGTCACGGCGTCGTCGGTGGTGCTCGCGCTGGAGGTCGCCGGGCATCCGGAGCCGGCCGCGCTGTACGCGGGGTCGTGGTCGCACTGGTCGCGCGATCCGGAGCGTCCCGCGGCCACCGGTCCCGAACGCGGCTGACTCGGCCGGAACTTTCCGCGCTGTGCACCGACTTCTCGTCCGGAAGGCTTTTCCAGGCGAGAGGCGGCGTTCATGGAGCGGAGAACATTCCTGCGCGGGTCGGCGGCAGCCGGAGCAGCGGCGATGGCGGTGCCGGCCGAGGCTGCGGCGACGACCGGGGCGACGGCCGAGCGTCGACCGTTGCGGGTCCAGGTCGTGCTGTTCGACGGCGTCGAGGAGCAGGACTTCGCCGGTCCGTACGAGGTGTTCTCCGCAGCGGGCATGCACGCGAAGCGCGGCACGGACGTGTCATGCGTGCGCGTGGACGGGCCGGGCGTCGTGCGCGCGGCGTACGGGACGAAGGTCGAGGTCGAGCGCGGCTGGTCGCCTCAGGACGCCGACGTCATCGTCGTGCCGGGTGGCGGTTACGGGAAGCGGAAAGGCCCGGGCATCTGGGCGGAGATCGACCGCAAGGTGCTGCCGGACGCGCTCGCGGCCGCGCCGCGCAAAGGGCTGACGCTCGCGTCGCTCTGCACGGGCACCCTGCTGCTCGGCGCGGCCGGGCTGGTGCGCGGCCGCCCGTGCACGACACACCACGGCGCGGTCGACACGCTCGTTCAGCAAGGCGGCGTGCTCAAGAAAGCCCGCGTGGTCGACGACGGAGACGTGGTCACCTCGGGCGGCATCACGAGCGGGCTGGACCTGGCCCTGTGGCTGGTGAAACGAGAACTCGGCTCCGACGCGGCGGCCGGGCTGGAGGAGATGCTCGAATACGAAGCACGAGGCGTCGTCTGGACGCGCGGCTGAGCCCTGCCCCGCTGCGAAGCCCGGTTCGGGAGGTGGCGGGGGAGTGGCGCGCTGCAAAACCCCGTTCGGGCGGCGGGGGAGTGGCGTGCGGGCGAAGCCTGCTCCGTTGTGAAATCCGGCTTGTGTGGCGGGCGGCTGACACCTGGCCCGCCGCGAAGCTTGGAGGGACGCGGTGGGGACGTGACGCGCGGCTGAAACCTACCTGGCCGCGAAATCCGGCTTGGGACGTGACGCGCAGCTGAGGCCGCCTTGCTGCGTAACTCGGTTCGGCAGGCAGCGGGCACGTGACGCGCGGGCGAGTCCTGCCTCGCCGCGAAACCCGGCTCGGGGCGTGGCGGGGAAGTACAGTGCGAAGCATGTCGTCGCCTGCAGTTGTCTGGGATCCGTCGCTGCTGAAGTACGACCTGGGCGGGCAGCATCCGTTCAACCCCGTCCGGCTCGACCTCACCGTGCGGCTCGCTACTGAGTTGGGCGTGCTCGACGGCGTCGAACTGCTCGTGCCCACCGCGGCGGGCGACGAGGAACTGCTGCGCGTGCACGCACCCGAGTACCTGGCCGCCGTGCGGGAAGCGCCGGATGTCGGGTGGGACGTCGGGCACGGGCTCGGCACCGATGACAACCCCGTGTTCCCCGGGATGCACGACGCGACCGCGCTGGTCGTCGGCTCGACGCTGCTCGCCGCGCGCAAGATCGCCGACGGCGAGGTTCGGCGGGCGGTCAACATCGCGGGCGGGCTGCACCATGCGATGCGCGATCACGCGTCCGGTTTCTGCATTTACAACGACTGCGCGATCGCGATCTCGTGGCTGCTCGACCACGGCTTCGACCGCATCGCGTACGTCGACACCGACGTGCACCACGGCGACGGCGTCCAGGCCGCGTTCTACGACGACCCGCGCGTCCTCACCGTTTCGATGCACCAGCACCCGTTCACGCTCTGGCCCGGCACCGGCTACTCCGCCGAGGTCGGCAAGGGCAAGGCAGCGGGCACCGCGGTGAACGTCCCGCTGCCGCCGCACACGCAGGACCCCGGGTGGCTGCGGGCGTTCGACGCGGTGGTTCCGGCTGTGCTGCAGGAGTTCCAGCCGCAGCTGCTGGTCACCCAGTGCGGGGTGGACTCGCACGAGGAAGACCCGATGGCCGACATGTCCCTGTCGGTCGACGGCCACCGCACCATCTACTCCACGCTGCGCGACCTGGCCGAACGCTACGCGAACGGCCGCTGGCTCGCCGTCGGCGGCGGGGGATACCAGCTGATCCGCGTCGTGCCGCGCTCGTGGACGCACCTGATGGCGACCGTGCTGGACCGCGACGTCTCGCCGGAAACGCCACTGCCGCCCGGCTGGGTCTCGACGGTCCGCCGCGCCGCCCCGGCCGCCGACCTCCCCGCCGCGATGACCGACGGCAAGGACACCGCCTTCAAACCGTGGGGCGACGACGCGGACGACCCGGTGGACATCGCGATCCGCGACACCCGCCGCGCGATCTTCCCGCTGCACGGCCTCGACCCGGACGATCCGAGGGACTGACCATGCCCGACCAACCTCGCCGCCCCGGCCCCGGCAATCCCGGCCCGGGCGACCCCGCTCCCGGCACTCACCCGACGAGCGGTCCCGGCGGAACCGATGCCCCGAACCCCGGGAGCGACGCTCGTTACGCGGCGGGCGGGCCCGGCGCGGCGGGAACGCCGGAGTCCGGCGGAACCGATGCTCCGACGCCTGGGGGCTCGTCTGGACGCGACGCTCGTTACGCGGCGGGCGGGGCCAACGTGGCCGGGGCGCCCGGCGGAACTGGTGCGCCCACTTCCGAACGCGACATCCGCTACGCCGCGGGCGGGACCAGCGCAGCCGGGACGCCGACCGGAGCGGCGGCATCGGATGCGGAGGGCGGGCACGGAGACAGCGGCTCGCCAAGCGGACCTGCCCGGGGCGAGTCCGGCGCGGACCAGGCTGCGGGTGGCGTGGCATCGGAACGGCCTGATTCCGTTGCGGCAGAAGGCAAGGCAGCAGCTGGAGAGTCTGCGGCAGCGAGGCCGGACGGGAGCAGCGCGTCGGGACAGCCAGCGAAGCCGGACGCAGCGGGCGGGAGCGGCCCGTCGGGAGAGACACCAAGCCCCGCCGCGGATGGGAAGCGTGATCCCTACGACTACCCCCGCGATTGGGAAGCCGACGTAGTCCTCTCCGACGGTGGCACTGTCCACTTGCGACCCGTCGTGCCGAGCGACGCTGACGGGCTCGTGGCCCTGCACAGCAGGCTCTCCGACCGCACCCGGTATTTCCGGTATTTCGGTGCCTATCCTCGCATCCCGCCGCGGGATCTGGAGCGGTTTTCCACTGTGGACCACCACGATCGCGTCGCGTTTGTGGCCTTGCTCGGGGACGACGTGGTCGCGGTGGGGCGTTACGAGCGGCTCGATCACGGGCCTTCGGCGGAGGTCGCGTTCGTTGTCGACGACAAGCATCAGGGGCGCGGGCTCGGGTCGATTCTGCTGGAGCACCTCGCCGCCGCGGCATCGGAGTGCGGGTTGCGGCGGTTTGTCGCCGAGGTGCTGAGCGAGAACGCGGCGATGGTGCGCGTGTTCCGCGACGCGGGTTACCAGGTCAGCCGTGCGATCGAGGAAGGTGTGCTGCATCTCGAGTTCGACATCGATCCGACGGAGGAGTCGCTCGCGGTCGCGCGGTCTAGGGAGCAGGCGGCCGAGGCGCGGAGTGTGCACAATCTGCTTCATCCGAACACGGTGGCGGTGATCGGGGCGTCCGCCGATCCCACCAAGGTCGGGCATGTCGCGTTCGCGAACATGCTCGCGGCCGACTTCGCGGGGGCGGTGTATCCGGTCAATCCGGAGCATCGGTCGGTGCGCGGGGTGCGGGCGTATCCGTCGGTGCTGGACATTCCTGATCCGGTGGATCTGGCGTTGGTGGCGGTTCCGGCGGAGGCCGTCGAGTCCGTGCTGGACGCTTGTTTGGCCAAGGGCGTCAAGACGCTCGTGATCGTGTCCGGCGGGTTCGCGGAGTCGGGGCCGCTGGGGTTGCACGCGGAGTTGCGGCTGGTCGGCGAGGCTCGGGCGCACGGGATGCGCGTGGTCGGGCCGAATGCGCTGGGCGTGTTGAATACCGCGAAAGACGTGCGGCTCAATGCGACCCTTGCGCCGCGGTTGCCGAAGCGGGGGAGGACCGGGTTCTTCTGCCAGTCGGGGGCGTTGGGGACGGCGATTCTGGCCGACGCGGGGTCGCGTGGGCTGGGGTTGTCGACGTTCGTGTCGGCGGGCAACCGGGCGGATGTGTCCGGCAACGACTTGCTGCAGTACTGGGAAACCGATCCAGATACCGACCTGGTGTTGCTGTATCTGGAATCGTTCGGCAACCCGCGCAAGTTCGCGCGGCTGGCGCGCAGGTTGGCGCGGTCGAAGCCGATCGTCGCGGTGAAGTCGGGGCGGCATGCGGTGCGGCCGCAGCTCGCGGCGACGTCGGCGGAGGTCGACGAGGCCAGTGTGCAGGCGTTGTTCGAGCAGGCCGGCGTCGTGCGCGTGGAGTCGTTGGCGCAGCTGTTCGACACGGCGCTCGTGTTCGCGCATCAGCCGTTGCCGGCGGGGCCGCGGATCGGGATTGTCGGGAACTCCAGTGCGATCGGGTTGCTGGCCGCCGACACCGCCCGTGCGGAGGGGTTGCGGCTCGCGTTCGATCCGGTGGACATCGGGCCGCAGGCGGGGCCGGACGAGTTCGCGACGGCGGTGCGGGAGGCGTTGGATTCGCCGGAGACCGACGCGTTGATCGCCGTGTTCGCGCCGCCGGTAGCGATTCCTGGGGCCGCGTACGCGCGAGCGTTGCGCGAAGCGGTGTCGGAGGTGAAGCAGTCGAAGCCGATCGTCTCGACGTTCCTCGCCGCGGAAGGCGTGCCGCACGAGTTGGCGGTGCTTTCGGACGACGGGGTACCGACGCGTGGGTCGATTCCGTCGTACTCGAGTCCGGAGCGTGCGGTGAACGCGTTGGCGCGCGTCGTGCGGTACGCCGCGTGGCGGCAGCGGCCGCAGGGGACGTTGGTGCGGCCTAGTGGTCTGCACGTCGAGCAGGCGCAGGAGATCGTGCGCGAGTTGCTGCCGGAGGACGGCAGTTCGACGCTGCTCTCCGACGACGACGTGGTGCGGTTGCTCAGCTGTTACGGCGTGGACGTGGTGCCGTTCCGGGTGGCGGCCAGCGAAAGCAAGGCAGTGGCCGCGGCGGCGGAGCTGGGGTATCCGGTCACGCTGAAAGCCGTTGACGAGCGGTTGCGCGGGCGGCCGGACTTCGCTGGCGTACGGCTCGACCTGATGTCCGAAGAGTCCGTACGTGTCGCGTACCGAGACCTGTGCGCGGTGTCTGGCGATGAAGACGTGTACGTGCAACAGATGGCACCGAAGGGACTGTCGTGCGCCATTGGGCTGCAGGACGACCCGTCGTTCGGCACGCTGGTCTCGTTCGGGCTGTCTGGGTTGGTCAGCACGCTGCTCGGAGACCGCGCGTACCGGGCGGTGCCGTTGACGGACGTTGACGCGGCGACGCTGATCCGGGAGCCGCGTACGTCGCCCTTGTTGACCGGGTATCGCGGTGACGAGCCTGCGGACCTCGCGGCGTTGCAGGACATGGTGTTGCGCGTCGCGGCGCTCGCGGAGGACAACCCGGAGGTGCGGTCGTTGGCGTTGGACCCGATCCTCGCGTCGCCGGACGGGGCGTTTGTCGCCAACGCGAGGTTGGTGGTGGGCGCACCGCCGACGCGGCCGGATACCGGACCGCGTCGGCTGCGGCACATCACGCCGGTGGACTGACCACCAGCTCGCCGAGACCCAGCAGTTGCTCCGTTGCGCCGCCGCTGGTGAACTCCAGGCGCTTCGCGGCGGCGAAGTAGCGGTGGACGGGGTGCTCGACGTCGATGCCGACGCCGCCGTGCAGGTGCACTGCGGTATGCGCGACGCGGTGTCCGGCTTCGGCGGCCCAGAACTTCGCAGTGGCCACGTCAGCGGCGGCGGGGAGGCCTTCGGAGAGTTTCCAGGCTGCCTGCCACAGCGTCAGCCGTACGGCTTCGACGTCGATGTACGCGTCGGCGAGCCGGTGTCGGACGGCTTGGAAGCTGCCCAGCACCTTGTCGAACTGTTTGCGCTCACGCGTGTACGCAGCTGTCAGTTCGAGCGCGCGTTCCAACACGCCCAACTGCTGCGCGCAAGCGCCGAGAGTGCCGCGAAGGCGCAGTTGCTCGCCGACGTCACCGAGAGCGACTCCGGGGGTATCGGACAGCGTCACCAAAGCCGCGTCGGCGTGGTCCGTGGTGGACTGCGCTTCGATAGAGACCCCGACAGCGTCCTTCTCGACGATGTACACGCCGTCGTTGGCTTCGACGAGTAAGGCGTCTGCGAAGGCTGCGAAGGGAACCGCGGTCTGCGTACCGGTGAGGCGTCCGTCTGAAGCGAGGAACGAACCGCCCAAAGCGACCGCGAGCACGGCTTTACCGCGCGAAACCGGCAGCAGCCAGCGCTCGGCGAGCAATGGATCGGTGAGCACCGAGCCAGCTTGGACGACGGACGACAGATAGGGGACCGGGGCGACCGCGCGGCCGATCTCGATCAGGACTGAACACTGTTCCAGCAAGCCGAAACCGCCGCCGCCCACCGTCGCGGGCAGGGCCGCGTCGAGGACGCCGGAGCGGGCCAAGGTAGTCCACAGTGGAGCGTCGAAACCGCCGGATCCGTGCGGGCCCAGCGATTCCGCGGTGACCTGGTCGGCGAGAATGCGCCGGGTCAGTGCGGATAGGTCGGTTTGTGCTTCGGTGAGAGAGAAGTCCACCAGGAGAACTCCTTACTGTGCAGACTGTTAATAACCCGACCACAGCCACGGCCGAATGGCTTTCGTGGCAACGGTTACGTGCCGTGTGGGGGGTCGGCCTACTTTTGGTCGGGTTATTAACGGGTCACGGGCTGGCCGAGGGCGGTGGCGGCGACGATGTCGCGCTGCACTTCGTTGGTGCCGCCGCCGAAAGTGAGGATCAAGGCCGAGCGGTGCAGCCGTTCCAGCCGTCCCGCGAGCACCGCGCCGGGGGAGCCGTCGCGCACCACGGCGGCCGCGCCGACCACCTCCATCAGCAGCCGGTACGCCTCGATCGCCATCTCGGTGCCGTACACCTTGGTCGCCGACGCCTCCGCCGGGCCGAGTTCGCTGGCCGCGGCCGCCCAGGCGATTTTCCAGTTCCGCAGCTTCAAATACTCCGCGTAGGCGTGCACGCGCGCGAGATGCGTCCGAACCCACTCGCGGTCGGTCAGCGACTCCGCGCGCGCCCATTCCACGACGTCGGCCAGCGCTTTCCGCACCGGCGCGGCCGAGGTCAGCGCGACGCGTTCGTGGTTGAGCTGGTTGGTGATCAGGGGCCAGCCCGCGTTCTCCTCGGCGACCCGCGACGTGACCGGCACGCGGATGTCGTCGTAGTAGGTCGCGCTGGTGCCCGGGCCGGCGACGGTGTGCACCTTCGTCCAGGAGAACCCCGGCGCGGAGGTCGGCACGATCAGGATCGACAGGCCCTTGTGCTTGCGCGCCTCCGGATCGGTGCGCGCGGCGAGCCACACGTAGTCGGCGTACTCGATCAGGCTGGTCCACATTTTCTGGCCGTTGACCACGTACTCGTCGCCGTCGCGGGTCGCCCGCGTGCGCAGCGACGCGAGGTCCGTGCCCGCGCCCGGTTCGGAGTAGCCGATCGCGAAATGCAGTTCGCCGGCGGCGATCTTCGGCAGGTAGAACGCCTTCTGGTCCGGCGTGCCGAACCGCATGATCGTGGGGCCGATCGTGTTCACCGTCAGGAAGGGCACCGGCACCCCGGCGACCGCCGCCTCGTCGGTGAAGATCAGCTGGTCGAGCATGCTGCGGTCCTGGCCGCCGTACTCGCGCGGCCAGCCCAGCGCGAGCCACCCGTCCTTGCCGAGCTGCCGCACGATTTCCTTGTACGCCAAGCCGTCGCCGTACTCGCCGCCGGGCGCGGCGAGGCTTTCCCGCCGCGCCGGGGTCATCAGTTCGGCGAAGTACTCCCGCAGCTCAGCGGCCAGTTCCCGCTGCCGCGGCGTGTAGTCGATCCGCACCCGTCACCTCCACCCCGCCGGTCTCGTTGTGGTGTCGTACCGGGCCCCGGCGGTAAGCTAGAACCTGTTCTAGTTGTACCAGGAGTGGCGGACGGGAGGAAGCATGGAGGTCAGTGTCGACCGGTCGCTCTGCGAGGCGAACGCGGTCTGCGTCGGGTTCGCGCCGGAGGTGTTCGATCTCGACGACGACGAGAACCTGGTGATCGGGCCGGTTCCGGAGGAAGAAGTAGAACGTGTTTCGCAAGCGGTGACGAACTGCCCGAAGAACGCCCTGTTCACGACCGGTTAATCGGGGCTTGCTCAATACGAGAACAGATTCTAGTCTGTGCTGCGTCAGGCAGGCTTCGACGAGGAGGCTCGCGGGTGGAACCGACCGCAGGGAACACGCACGGCGACCGGGCCGGGGCGGTTCGATGACGCTCGAAGGCAAGGTCGCTGTCGTCACCGGGGCCGGAGCGGGGCTCGGCCGGGCCGAGGCGCTCGCGCTGGCCCGCGAAGGCGCGTCCGTCGTGGTCAACGACATCGGCGAGGCGAAAGATGTCGTCGCCGAGATCGAAAAGCAGGGCGGCAAGGCGCTCGCGGTGGCCGGGGACGTCTCGGCGGCCGAAACCGCGAAGGAACTGCTGTCGGCCGCGGTCGACCACTTCGGCAGCCTCGACATCGTCGTGAACAACGCGGGCGTGCTTCGCGACCGGATGCTGTTCTCGATGTCCGACGAGGACTGGGACAAGGTCATCGCGGTGCACCTGCGAGGGCATTTCCTGCTGTCCCGCAACGCCGCCGCGTACTGGCGCGATCGCTCCAAAATGGAGGGTCAGCCGGTGTACGGCAGGCTCGTGAACACCGCGTCCGAGGCGTTCCTGGTCGGTTCGCCCGGCCAGCCCAACTACTCGGCGGCCAAGGCCGGGATCGCGGCGCTCACCATGTCCGCGGCGCGCGGGCTCGCGAAGTACGGCGTGCGCGCCAACACGATCTGCCCGCGCGCCCGCACCGCGATGACCGCGGATGTCTTCGGCGAAGCACCCGAGGACGGGCTCGATCCGTTGTCGGTAGAGCACGTTGCTCCGTTTGTCGCATTCCTCGCCTCGCCGGAGGCGGACGCGATCAACGGCCAGGTCTTCGTCGTGCACGGCGGCATGGTCGCCTTGCTGAAACCGCCGTCGGTGGAGGAGCGGTTCGACACCGCGAACGGCGCCTGGACCACCGCAGAACTCGCCGAAAAGGTCGGCGGGCACTTCGCCGGCCGCGACCCGGAGCGGATGTTCGCCGCGACCGATCTGCTTTCGCTCCCCTGAACCCGGAGGACGCATGACTGAGCACCGGCTGTCCGGCAAGGTCGCCCTCATCACCGGCGCGGCCCGCGGACAGGGCGCCGCCGCCGCGCGAGCGTTCGTCGCGCAGGGCGCGAAGGTGGTGATCGCCGACGTCCTCGACGACGAGGGCAAAGCGCTCGCCGCGGAACTCGGCGAGGCGGCGGTGTTCTGCCATCTCGACGTGAGCGACGAGGACGGCTGGACCGCCGCGGTCGAGACCACGGTGACCGAGTTCGGACCGCCGACGGTGCTGGTCAACAACGCCGGGGTGCTGTATTTCTCGGAGCTCGCGAAGACGCCGCTCGCCGAATACGAACGCGTCGTGCGGATCAACCAGATCGGGGCGTTTCTCGGCATGCGCTCGGTCGTTGAACCGATGGCCGGGGCCGGCGGCGGCTCCATCGTCAACGTGTCCTCTGTGGAGGGTCTGGCCGGGATGCCGTTCCTCGTCGCCTACACCGCGACCAAGTTCGCGATCCGCGGGATGACCAAGGTCGCCGCGCTGGAACTGGGCGCGCGCGGGATCCGGGTCAACTCGGTGCACCCGGGCATGATCGACACGAAGATGGTGTCCGACGCGGCGGGCGCGGACGTGGACGTGTCCTGGGTGGGCAAGAAGGTCGCGCTCGGCCGGGTGGGCCGCGCCGACGAGATCGCGCCGCTGCTGGTGTTCCTCGGCAGCGACGAGAGTTCGTACTGCACCGGCGGCGAGTTCGTCGCCGACGGCGGGGCCACCGCCACGCACGCGCTGAAATTGTGAGCAGGTCGGGTGCTGGTGCGCCTAGGGTGACCGCCGGGGGCTGAAGGGACGGGAGTGAACACCGCTAACCGAAATCGGCGGGCGGGGATGGGCAAGACTCGGGGGTGACTACTGGGAGGTGCGGTGGGCGGAAGCGGCTCGGTCACTCTCCCGGGCACCGCGGCGCTGACCCAGGTCGGCAGGCTCGCCACGCTGTCCTGGGAGGTCCTGCGGGCGATCTTCAAGCGCCCGTTCCAGTTCCGCGAATGGATCCAGCAGTGCTGGTTCTTCGCGAGCGTGACCATTCTTCCGACGGCCCTGGTCGCGATCCCGTTCGGCGCGGTCATCGCGCTGCAGCTCGGATCGCTGACCACGCAGATCGGCGCGCAGTCCTTCACCGGCGCGGCCAGCGCGCTCGCCATCGTGCAGCAGGCGAGCCCGCTGATCACCGCATTGCTGGTGGCCGGAGCGGGCGGCAGCGCGGTCTGCGCGGACATCGGCGCGCGCAAGATCCGCGAAGAGATCGACGCGATGGAAGTGCTCGGCGTCAACCCGGTGCAGCGCATCGTGGTGCCGAGGGTGCTCGCCGCGATCGTGGTGTCGGTGCTGCTCAACGGCCTGGTCAGCGTGGTCGGCGTGCTCGGCGGCTACTTCTTCAACGTGGTCCTGCAAGGCGGCACGCCCGGCGCGTACCTGGCCAGCTTCAACGCCCTCGCGCAGGTCCCGGACCTCTGGATCAGCGAGATCAAGGCGTTCCTGTACGGCTTCGTCGCGGGCGTGGTCGCCGCGTTCCGCGGGCTGAACCCGGCGGGCGGGCCGAAGGGCGTCGGCGACGCGGTGAACCAGGCGGTGGTGATCACCTTCCTGCTGCTGTTCCTGATCAACGTCGTGCTGACCGCCGTGTACCTCAAAGTCGTGCCCCCGAAGGCGTTGTGACATGACGGCCGAACCGATCGAGCAGACGCGCGCGTCCGACCGGACGCTGGAGATCATCGCGCGCCCCGGCGCGAGCCTCGAAGGACTCGGGAAACAGCTGTCGTTCTACGGCCGGGCGCTCGCCTGGTCGCCGCGCACGATCCGCCGCTACGGCCGCGAAACCACGCGGCTGCTCACCGAGGTCTGCTTCGGCACCGGCGGGCTCGCGGTGATCGGCGGGACGCTCGGCGTGATGATCGGCATGACGCTCTTCACCGGCCTCATCGTGGGCCTGCAGGGGTATTCGGCGCTGAACCAGCTCGGCACCGCCGCGCTCACCGGGTTCATTTCCGCCTACTTCAACACCCGCGAGGTCGCTCCGCTGTCGGCCGGGCTCGCGCTGTCGGCCACCGTCGGCTGCGGGTTCACCGCCCAGCTCGGCGCGATGCGGATCTCCGAGGAGATCGACGCGCTCGAAGTGATGGCCGTGCCGAGCATGCCGTACCTGGTCACCACGCGCGTGCTCGCCGGCGTGACCGCGGTGATCCCGCTGTACGCGGTGGGCCTGCTGTCCTCGTATCTCGCGTCGCGGCAGATCACCATCTGGCTCTACGGCCAGTCCGCGGGCACGTACGACCATTACTTCACGCTGTTCCTCCCGCCGGAGGACGTGCTGTGGTCGTTCGCCAAGGTGATCGTGTTCAGCGTGCTGGTGATCCTTTCCCATTGCTACTACGGCTATACCGCGTCCGGCGGGCCGGCCGGGGTGGGCATCGCGGTGGGCCGCGCGGTGCGCACGTCGATCGTGCTGATCTCGGTGCTGGACTTCTTCCTGAGCCTCGCGATCTGGGGCGCGAACACGACAGTGCGGATATCCGGATGAGCACCCGTCGAGAGTTGCGCAAACGGCTCCAGTACCAGCTGCTGGGGCTGGTGTTCCTGGTCGTGGCGGCGTTGTTCTTCACCACGACGATCGCCGCGTACCGCAAGGTGTTCACGCCGGTCACGATGGTGAAGCTGGAGACCGACCACGTCGGCAGCCAGCTGCGCGTCGGCGGCGACGTGAAGGTGCGCGGCATGCTCGTCGGCGAGATCCGCGACGTGCGGCCGGTCGGCGACCACGCGGAGCTCGAACTGGCGCTGCAGCCGGACAAGACCGACGTGATCCCGTCGAACGTTTCGGCGCGGCTGCTGCCGAAAACCCTGTTCGGCGAACGGTACGTCGCGCTGCAACTGCCCGAGCGGCCGCAGCGGCCGATCAAGGCGGGCGACGTCATCCCGCAGGACCGCAGCAGCACCGCGATCGAACTGGAGCAGGTGCTCAACCACGTCATGCCGCTGTTGCAGGCGGTGCAGCCGGAAAAGCTGTCCAGCACGCTCAACGCCGTGTCCACCGCGCTGGACGGACGCGGCAAGAAGCTCGGCGAGACGCTGACCCAGCTGTCGGACTACCTCGGCAAGCTCAACCCGTCGCTGCCCGATCTCAAGGCGGACATCACCGGGCTGGCCAACGTTTCCGGCATCTACGACAAGGCCGCGCCGGACGCGCTGCAGGCGCTGGCGGACCTCACCACGACGACGCAGACCATCGTGAAGAAACAGCGCGGCCTGACCGACCTGTACTCCTCGGTCACCGGCACCGCCACCGACCTGACGCGCTTCCTGGAAGTGAACAAGGACAACATCATCCGCCTCACCACCGCCGTGCAGCCCACGCTCGACGTGCTCGCGAAGTACGCGCCGGAGTACCCGTGCCTGCTCAAGCAGCTGGCCGGGACCGTGCCGAACGCGGAGCTGGCGTTCGGCAAGGGCACCGCGCATCCGGAGGTCAGCCGCGTGACGATCGAGTTCTCGGCGAGCCGCGGCAAGTACCTGCCCGGCGTCGACGAGCCGAAGTACGACGACAAACGCGGGCCGCGCTGCTATCCGCAGGTGCCGAAACCCGGGCGCTGGCCGCAGTATCCGCCGGACGGCGCGGTGAAGGACGGGGCCAGCAAGCCCGCGCCGCCGCACGATCCGGACGGGACGCTGCCCAGCGACTTCACGAACGGCCCGCTGCCCGGCGGGTCCGGGTCGACCGGCGGCGCGCCGAGCATCATCGGGTCGGCCGACGAGCAGAAGCTGCTCGACCTGCTCGCCTCGCCGACGCTGAACACCGCGCCGGAAAACGTGCCGGGCTGGTCGGCGCTGCTGGTCGGGCCGCTGTACCGCGGGGCGGAGGTGGAGCTGAAATGAGGTCGTTCGTACCCGCGCTGATCAAGATCGGCATTTTCGCCGTGGTCACCGTGCTGCTCACCGGGATCCTGGCCACCACGATCGCGAACACGAACTTCGGCAACACCGCCTCCTACGTCGCGAAGTTCACCGACGCGTCCGGCCTGCAAGCAGGCGACGACGTGCGGATCTCCGGCGTGAAGGTCGGCCAGGTCGAGACGATCGGGGTCGACCAGGGCGAGCAGAACTACGCCGAGGTGCGGTTCCTCGTCGAATCGGCGTACAAGCTGCCCTCGCTCGCGACCGCGACCATCAAGTACCGCAACCTCGTCGGCCAGCGCTACCTCTCGCTCGGCACCGACGTCAGCGGCGGCGACACGCTGTCTCCCGGCGACACCATCCCGCCGGAGCGCACGAAGCCGGCGCTGAACCTGACCGTGCTGTTCAACGGGTTCAAGCCGCTGTTCAAGGCGCTGGACCCGAAGGAGGTCAACCAGCTTTCCGCGGAGATCGTGCAGGTGTTCCAGGGCGAGGGCGGCACGATCACCAGCCTGCTGTCGCACACCGCGTCGATCACGACGTCGATCGCGGGCAAGGACAAGGTGATCGGGCAGGTCATCGACAACCTCAACCAGGTGCTCAGCACGGTCAACGCGCGCGGCCCGCAGCTGGGCGACCTCGTCGACCAGACGCAGCGGCTGGTGAGCGGGCTGGCCGAGCAGCGCAAGCCGATCGGCGACGCGGTGGGCGCGCTCGGCGACCTCACCAACGCGACCGCGGGGCTGCTCGCCGACGCCCGTCCCGCCGTGCAGCAGGACGTGACCCAGCTCGGGAAGCTGGCGAACAACCTCGACGACGCGCAGCCGCTCGTCGAGCATCTGCTGCAGGTGCTGCCGGGGAACCTGGAGAAGTTCACCCGGACCCTGAGCTACGGCAGCTGGTTCAACTACTACCTGTGCGGGATCGAAGGCACCATCGGCATTTCCTCGCTGGACGTGACGCTGCCGATCGTGCCGATCCCCGGCACCGAACGCGCGCCGAGGTGTGGCCCGTGAAACGACTGAAGGACCGGAACCAGGCGAGCGTCGGCGCGGTCACGCTCGTGCTCATCGTGCTGGTGACCGCCGTGACGTACTTTTCCGACAGCATCCCGATGTTCGGCAGCGGCACCACCTACACCGCGGCGTTCGCCGAGTCCGCCGGGCTCGCGCCGGACAACGAGGTGCAGGTGGCCGGCGTCAAGGTCGGGCAGGTGACGTCGGTGGAGCTGGGGCACAAGCAGGTGCTAGTGAAGTTCCGGGTGAAGGGCGTGCGGGTCGGCGACGCGTCCACGGCGTCGATCGAGATCAAGACGCTGCTGGGGGAGAAGTACCTCGCGCTGGACACGAAGGGCGGCGGCACGCAGGCGCCCGACGCCACGATCCCGGTGCAGCGCACGCGGACGCCGTTCCAGTTGCAGGACGCGTTCAACCAGCTGTCCACGACGGTCGGCGACATCGACACGCAGCAGCTCGCGCAGAGCTTCACCGCGCTGTCGGATTCCCTCAAGGACAGTCCGAAGTATTTGAAGGACACGCTGTCCGGGCTGTCGGCGTTGTCGAAGACGGTGTCCTCGCGCGACGCCGATCTGCACGCGCTGCTGTCCAACACGAGCAAGATCTCGAAGACGCTGTCCGACCGGAACGCGCAGCTGCAGCAGGTGATCAGCGACGGAAACCTGCTTCTCAGCGAACTGCAGCAGCGCCGCGAGCAGATCAGCACCCTGCTCAAGGGCACGCAGGAAATCTCGAAGCAGCTGTCCGGGCTGGTCGCGGACAACCGCACGCAGATCGGGCCGACGCTCGCCGCGCTCGGGAAGGTGACCGACGTGTTGCAGCGCAACCAGGGCAACCTCGACCGGAGCTTGCAGCTGATGGCCCCGTTCGCCCGGGTCGGCGCGAACGCGACCGGCAACGGGCGCTGGTTCGAGGGGTATCTGTGCGGTCTGCTGCCGCCGACGATCACGGCGGGCGGGATCTCGATCAACCCGGAGGGCTGCACGCCGCCGATCTCCGCGCCTGACCAGGGGGTGGGTGGACGATGACTGTCGAAACTCGCGCCGGACGGAGTCTGGTCACCTGGCTTGGCTTCGCTTGTGTGGCAGCGCTTTTGCTCACCGCGGGCATCTACCTGGTGCTGCGCGACACCGGCGGCACCAAAATCTCGGCGTATTTCGGGAAGACCGTCGGCCTGTACGCCGGTTCGTCCGTGCGGGTGCTGGGCGTCGCGGTCGGCGAGGTCACCGCGGTGACGCCGCAAGGCCAAGCGGTGCGCGTGGACATGAAGGTGAACGACGACGTCCCGATCCCGAAGGACGTCGGCGCGGTCGTCGTGTCGCCGAGCCTGGTGAGCGACCGGTACGTCCAGCTGACCCCGGCGTACGACAGCGGTCCGACGCTCGCGAGCGGAACCGTGCTGGCGCGCGACAAAACCGCGACGCCGGTCGAACTGGACGACCTCTACGCGAGCCTCGACAAGCTGTCCACCGCGCTGGGACCCAACGGGGCCAACAAAAACGGCGCGTTCTCCGATCTCCTGGACACGGCCGCGGCCAACCTCAAGGGCAACGGCAAGGACCTGAACTCGACCGTCAGCAGGCTCGCCGAACTGGCCGGCACGCTCGACGATTCGAAGGACGACCTGTTCTCCACGGTGAAGAACCTGAACTCCTTCACCTCCGCACTGTCCCAAAGCGACAGTCAGCTGAACGAGTTCTACCAGCGGCTCGCGGACGTCAGCGGCTTCCTCGCCGACGATTCGCACGACGTCGGGGCCGCGCTCGAATCGCTGTCGACGTCGCTGCAGGACGTGAAACAGTTCGTGGCGGACAACAAGAACGGGCTTTCGTCCAATGTGGCCAAACTGGCGTCGCTGACGAAGGTGCTGGTGGACCAGCGCGCCGCGCTCGCCGAGGTGCTCGACATCGCGCCGACCGGGGCGACGAACTTCATCAACACCTACGACGCGGCGTCCGGCACGATCGCGGTGCGCGACAACCTGAACGAGATCACCAACCCGCCGATCCTCACGGTCTGCCGGTTGATCAGCGCGGGCACGCCGAAACCGTTGCCGGACACGCTCGGGAACATCTGCAAGAAGCTCGCGCCGGTGCTCGACGGCACGCTCAAGCTGCCGTCGATCCCGCAGGCGCTGAACTCCCTGCAGAACGGCCAGCTGCCGCCGTTGCCGCTGCCGCTGTCGGACGTGCTGACGCAAAAACCCGGAGGTGGCAAGTGAAACGCCTCCGGAAACGGCTGGCGGGCGTGCTCGCCGGGGTGCTGGTGCTCGCCGGGTGCAGCGACGGCGGGTTCAACGGGCTGTACTCGACGCCGTTGCCCGGCGGCCCGGACGTCGGCGACCATCCGTACCACGTCACCGCGTTGTTCACCGACGTGCTGGACCTGGTGCCGCAGGCGAACGTGAAGGTGAACGACGTCGCGGTCGGCCGGATCGACCGGATCGCGCTCACCCCGGACACCCGGTCCGCGCTCGTGTCGATGACGGTGAACGGCGACGTCCAATTGCCCGCCAACGCGCACGCCGAACTGCGCCAGTCCAGCCTGCTCGGCGAGAAGTTCGTGCAGCTGAGCGCGCCGACCGCGGAGAAACCCGCGGGCAAACTCGCCGACGGCGCGCAGATCCCGCTCGGGCGCACGAACCGCAACCCGGAGATCGAAGAGGTGCTGGGCGCGTTGTCGTTGCTGCTCAACGGCGGCGGCGTCGACCAGCTGCAGAACATCAGCCACGAACTCAACGACGCGCTGTCGGGCAACGAACCGCAGATGCGCGCGCTGCTGTCCCGGGTGGACGAACTCGCCACCCAGCTCGACGGGCACAAGGGCGAGATCCTGCGCGCGATCGACGGGCTGGACAAGCTGTCCACCACGCTCGTCGGGCAGAAGCAGAACCTCGCCACCGCGCTGGACAAACTCGCGCCCGGGCTGAAGATCGTCGCCGACCAGCGCGACCAGCTGGTGGGGATGCTGAACGCGCTGAACAAGCTGTCCGGCGTCGCGGTGGACACGGTGAACCGCAGCCGCGACCAGCTCGTCGCGAACCTCAAGGCGCTGGAGCCGACGCTGCGCCAGCTCAGCGCGGCGGGCCAGGACCTGCCGAACGCGCTGCGGATCCTGCTGACCTACCCGTTCCCGGACTACGCGGGCAACGTGATCAAGGGCGACTACGCGAACGTCGACGCGCGGATCAACCTGGATCTCGACAAGCTCGTGCAGAACTTCACGAACTCGTCGCAGCCGCCGTTCCAGCTGCCGACGCCCTCGACGTCCGGCGCCGCCCCGCCCGTTGCCGGGCAAGGGATGCCGCAGCTGCCGTTGCCGCTGCCGAACACCCCGGCCACGGGCGGAACGAAGCCCGGCTACGGCGGGGTGCTGGGCGGATTGCTCGGCGGTCTGGTGGGAGGCGGCTGATGAACACGCGCAAGGTCCGGATCCAGCTGCTGGTGTTCTTCGCGATCGCCGTCGTTTCGGTGGCGTACGCGGGCGGGCATTACGCCGGTCTCGACCGGATTTTCGGCAACCGCGGCTATCACGTGACGCTCCAGCTTCCCGACTCCGGCGGGGTTTTCGTGAACTCCGAGGTCGCGTACCGCGGCGTGACGGTCGGCCGGGTCGGGGCGATGACGCTCACCCCGCACGGCATCGACGTCCGGCTCGACATCGACTCCGGCGGCCCGGACATCCCGTCGGCGCTGCACGCGCAGGTCGCGAACCGGTCGGCGGTGGGCGAGCAGTTCGTGGACCTGCTGCCGGACCGCGAATCCGGGCCGTACCTGGAGGACGGCGCGGTGATCACGCAGGACCGCGCGTCGCTGCCCGCGACGCCGGATTCGGTGCTGACGCATCTCGACGGACTGGTCGCGAGCGTCCATCCGGAATCGCTGAAGACCGTGGTGGACGAGACGTACGACGCGTTCGCCGGTTCCGGTCCGCAGCTGCAGAAACTGTTGGACAGCACCAGTTCGCTCACCGCGACGGCCGCCCAGTACGTGCCGGACACGCAGGGGTTGCTGGCGAATTCGCGCACGGTTTTCGCCACGCAGGAGCGGCAGGCGCAGAACATCACGGCGTTCGCGTCCGGGTTGAAGACGATCGCCGGGCAGCTGAAGTCGTCGGATCCGGCGGTGCGCAAGGTGATCGACGAGGCTCCGCAGCTGAGCCGGCAGATCAGCGACGTGCTCGCGACGTCCGGGACCGACCTCGGGGTGCTGTTCGCGAACTCGCTCACCACCGCGCAGGTCACGTCGATGCGGAAGGACGCGATCGAGGAGCTGCTGGTGGCGTATCCGGTGATCTCGGCGTTCTCGCCGTCGACCTCGCCGGACGGCACCGGGCACCTTGGCGTGGTGTTCAACTTCTTCGATCCGCATTCGTGCACGAAGGGGTACGAGGGCACGAAACAGCGTCCGGCCAACGACACGAGCGAAGCGCCGGTCAACATGAACGCCTACTGCGCGGAGCCGCCGGGCAGCCCGACCGAGGTGCGGGGTGCGCAGAACGCGCCGTACGCCGGGAAGCCGCCCGCGATTCCGGCCGCGCCCAAGGCTTCCGCGCCTTCGGACCAGGGTTCGCAGCAGCAGCTGCCGGGTCTGCTGGGCCAGCTGACCGCGCCGTTGAAGGGCGGGCTCGGGGCGTTGCTGGGCGGTTCGTGATGGCTGATTCGGCTGAGGGTTCCTTCCTGAGCGGACGGGTGCTGACCGCGCTGGCCGTCGTCGCGGTGCTGGCCGCCGCGTGGTTCGGCTGGTCGTGGTGGAGCGCGGCGCAGGACGACAGCCTCGCCCGCGGCCGCGCGCGGGACGCCGTGCTGGCCGCCGCGAGCACGGAACTGGTCACGCTCAACACGATCGACTACCGCACGAGCGCGGTCGACGTGGACCGCTGGATCGCCGCGACGACCGGGCAGTACGGCAAGGACCTCTCGGGCGACCGGCAACTGCAGATCGACCGCGCCAAACGCACCAAAACCGTGTCGACGGCTTCCCTGGTGCAAGCCGCCGTCACCGACCTGAATCCTTCGGCAGGAACCGCCCGGCTGATCGCGGTCCTGAACGTCCGCGTGAGCACCGGCGACGGCGCACCTTCGGCGAAGCAGGCGCGCTTGGCCGTGGACTTCGCGCGAGACGGCGACACGTGGAAAATCGGCGGCATCCAGGCGGTGGGCTCGTGAACCGGCGGACGATCGCCGCGGGAGTGACCGCAGTCGCGCTGGCGTGCGCGGTGTGGTTCGGGGTGCAGGCGTCGTTGCTGCAGCCTGAGGATGACGAGGCGATGGTCGATACGGAGGCGACGTCGCAGGTTACCGACCAGGTCAGTGCTGCGGTGAAGGCGCTTTTTTCCTACGACTACGCGAATTTGGACCGTACTGCGCGCGCGGCGGCTGACGTGCTGACTGGTTCGGCGGTCGGTCAGTACCAGAGCCAGTTCACCGCGGCTCGGCAGCGTGCGGCGACTGAGAAGCTCGTCCGGACCACGACGGTGCGGGCGATCGGGGTTCGTTCGCTGCACGGTGATGATGCGAGTTTGCTGCTTTTCCTGGATCAGCAGACGATCTTGCCGGGTGGTGGTGCGCCTCAGTCGTCGGTGGGGCAGTTGTCGGTGACTGCGCATCGGACTGACGGACGGTGGAAGATCACCGCGCTGGATCCGCTGTAGCGCTGCGGCCGAGCAACCCGCTCACCTCGCGCGCGAGAGCCACTGACGCCTCGATCTCGACCTTCCTGATGGACACGCTCTCCACGAGGAACCCGAACGGCATCCCGAGCTTGCGGCAGAACGCCGCCAGTTCCCGGGCGTTCGCCAGGCACTGGTCATACGACTCGGCCAGCGTGTCGTCCGCGTGGCGCAGGGAATTCTCCAGCCACCGCGGGACGTGCACGCCGAGCCACTTGAGGAACGCCAGCGTCTTCGCCGAACCGCAGACCGAGAGCGTGAACAGGACCGGTTTCGGGTCGAGGCCCTGCTCACGGCACGCGTAGAAGTAGTCGGAGACCATGCTCTTCGCCGCGTCGGCGCTGTAGATCACCTGCGAGATGAAGTACGCGCACCCCGCCTGCTGTTTGGCGATCAGCCGCAGGTGCTCGTCGGGCCGTTCGGTGATCGCGACGCCGCCGAGGAGCAGGTCGGGGCGCACTTCCCGGCGCAACGCCTGTGCCTCGGACAGCCGGGTGTGCACCTCCTTGCCCTTCGACGAAGCCCCGACGAAGACCGACAGCACACGGTCGGCGTCGGCGTTCCGCAGCCAGTCCCGCAGCTCAGCCTCGGGGTACTTGCCGACGCACCGGTAGATGACCGCCGGACGGTCCCACTCGCTGAGATAGTCCGCGTGGTAGCGCACCGGGTCGAGGGTCGGCAGGTAGGGGAACGGCCGCTCCTCGGGGTTGCGGTCGCTCTCGTCGTCGATGTCGTACAGGGCGAGGCCGTCGACGTCGAGGTCGCTCAGCCGCGCGAGGGTGGCGGCGGTGATCTCCCGGATCCGCTCGGGGGTGTTGCTGAGGCGGGGCGGCGTGATGCCGAACAGCAGGACGCCGCGATCGGGGTGGGTCAGCTGTGTCCGGAGAGTGTGGTCTGCCATGGTTCGAAAACTAGCAGCGCACCTCAGCCGGCGAAGGGACCGCCTGGTCCGAACACCTGCTTGGCGAACCGTTCGCCCACGAACCGGTGCGTCGCCGCGTCCGGGTGCAGCGCGTCCGGCAGCGGGTGCGCGGCGAAATCCTCTTCCCCGTACAGCGAGAGTCCGTCCACGTAGGACAGTGCCGGATCCTCCCTGTCCCGGACGACCCGTGCCAGTTCCTCCCGGATCACCTTCAGCGTCAGCTTTCCCTCCGCGACGGCGGCGGGATCGCCGGTGGCCTTGAACCGGAGCGTTCCGGTGCTGAAATCCGGCGCTCCCGGCCCCGGCGTGTCCTCGTGGATCGGGCACAGCAGCGCGGAAACCACCACCAGCGGAACGTCCGGATGGCCCTCCCGGATCGTGTCCAGGAACCCGTGCACCGCCGGGCCGAAAGCGCGCAACCGCATCAGGTCCGCGTTCACGATGTTGATTCCCAGCTTCACGCTGATCAGATCGGCGGGTGTGTCGCGAAGAGCCCGAGCGGTGAACGGGTCCAGCAGCGCGCTCCCGCTGAAACCCAGGTTGATCAGATTGACCCCGGCGGCAGCGGCGGCCAGCGCGGGCCACGTCTGCGACGGGCCTGCGGCGCCGGTGCCGTGGCTGACCGAGCTGCCGTGGTGCAGCCAGACGCGCCGGGCGGGCGGCAGCGGAGCGATCGGGGCGGTGGTGCGCAACGCGACCAGCCGGGTGGTTTCGTTGTGCGGCAACCAGATCTCGACGTCCTTGACGCCCGAAGGCAGGTCGGAGAACCGGACCGTGCCGGGCGGGCCGGGGCGGGTTTCACCCTCGCCGGTCATCATGTCGAGGATCAGTTCGTCGCCGCCGGAGACGGTCGCGGAACCTGCCGGACGCCCGTTCAGCACCAGGTCGTAGAGGCCGTCCGGCAAGGGCGGCACGCCCACGTAGCCGACCTTCGTGCGGTGGGTGTCCAGTTCGATCGCCGTCGACTCGGTGCGGAACGCCAGGCGCACGCCGGACGGCTGGGTCTCCGCCATCGCGAGCCTGCTGTCGGTGTTCTGCGCCCGCGCCCGCGCGGTCAGCCGGTGCGGCAGCAAGCCCTGCGGCGTGCGTTCCAGATCGAGTGCACCGCGCACGAACTCTTCGCCGATCTCGGTGGTGATCCACTGCATGCCGCCGAGTCTGCCGTCCGCGGCCCCTCGCCGCCAACGGGATATCAGCCGTCCCAGACCCCGGGGCCCGCGCGCAGCACCGCGACCGGGGCGGCCCCGGCGGACGGCCACAGGTCCAGCACGTACCGGAAATGCTCGCCGAACTCGTGGTCGTGCCATTCCGCGTCCGGCGGGCCGCTCTCCACATAGGACACTCGGACCCGGTACCGCCCGGGCGGGACTGCGATCCGGTGTTCCTGGCGGGCGTAATCGGCGGGTCCGGCGAGCGTCGCCACTCCGCCGGGGACGTCGAGATCGGCTTCCACCACGTGGGACGCGTCCGGCAGCACCGGCGGCATCGCTGTGCTCACCGACACATCGACCTCGACCCAGTCGGAGCGCGCGGTCGCCACGGAGAGCGACGACGGCTCTACCGCGACGCGGTGCGCCGACACCGCCTCGTCGGTCCACCCGCCGTCGCCGGGACGCCAGGCGTCCTTGTCCCGCAAGGAGAACTGCCGCTGCTCGGCATGCACCAGGTACCGCACGGGCCCCACGCTAGCCCACGAGAGCCGGGGGTCACCCGAACTGGCTTGCGCTCGCGGTTTAGCGTGGTGGTATGACCACAGCTCCTGTCGATGTCGACACTGCCCGTCGCGACTACACCGCGCTGGTCGAGCGCGGACTGTCCCTGGACATCACCCGCGGCAAGCCGTCGCCCCGGCAGCTCGACCTCTCCGCGGATCTCCTGACGCTGCCGAACGGCCAGTACAAGGCCGAGGACGGCACCGACACCCGCAACTACGGCGGGCTCAAGGGGCTGCCGGAGCTGCGCCGCATCTTCGCCGACGCGCTGCAGGTGCCGGTCGAGCAGCTGTTCGCGGCGGGCAACTCGAGCCTGGAGCTGATGCACGACACGATCGCGCAGGCGATGCTCAGCACCCTGCCGGGCGCGCCGCGTCGCTGGGCCGACGAGCCCCGGATCGCGATGCTGTGCCCGGTGCCCGGCTACGACCGGCACTTCGCGCTCGCCGAGCGGTTCGGCATCGAACTGGTCCCGGTGCCGATGACCGAGACCGGCCCGGACATGGACGTCGTCGAGCGGCTGGTCGCCGAGGACGCCGCGGTCAAGGGCATCTGGTGCGTGCCGAAGTACTCCAACCCGACCGGCGTCACCTTCAGCGCCGAGGTCGCGGGCCGGCTCGCCGCGATGCCCACCGCCGCGCCGGACTTCCGGATCATCTGGGACAACGCCTACGCGGTGCACCACCTCACCGAGGACGAGCCGGAGCTGGCCGACATCCTCGCGCTCTGCGCCGAGGCCGGGAACCCGGACCGCGCGTTCGTGTTCGGCTCCACCTCGAAGATCACCTTCGCCGGGGCCGGCGTCGGCTTCTTCGGCGCGTCCGAGGCGAACCTCGCCTGGTGGCAGAGCGTGCTGAGCAAGCGCACCATCGGCCCGGACAAGGTCAACCAGCTGCGCCACGCGATGTTCCTCAAGGACGCCGACGGCGTCCGCGCGCTGATGCGCAAGCACGCGGAGGTGATCGCGCCGAAGTTCGCCGCCGTCGAGCGCATCCTCACCGAGGAGCTGAGCGACCTGGCGACCTGGACCAAGCCGACCGGCGGATACTTCGTCTCGCTGACCGTGCCCGAGGGCACCGCGAAGGAGGTCGTGCGGCTGGCCAAGGAGGCGGGCGTCGCGCTGACCCCGGCCGGGGCCACCCACCCGCACGGCGACGACCCGGCCGACGCGGTCATCCGCATCGCGCCGACCTTCCCCGAGCTGGCCGAGGTGGAGGAGGCCGTTCGCGCCCTCGCCGTCTGCGTGCGGCTCGCGGTCGCGCAGCGCGCCTGATCTTCGCTGGTCGCAAGCCGCGCGCGAAATGCGTCTTCAGGTCTGAGGGGATCTGATTCCCCTGCCAGGGACTTGGCCCGGGCGGTCCCGGCATGCTGACCGTCCACAAAGGACGCAATCAGGCGGCGAAATGACCGGTTTCCTACCCGGGTGACCGTTTCTGCTTGTCGGTGAGGGCCTCCCTGAGGGAATCAGATTCCCTCAGGGAGGCCCTCACGGACGGCAAAACCTCGCCCCAGCGGCTCGCGGTCGCGCAGCGCGCCTGATCTTCGCTGGTTCCGTGTCGCCGCCACCCGCTACGGTGGCGGCGGCACGGTCGTTTCCAGGGGGGCACGATGCGGGTTTTGATCGCAGGCGGCGGAGTCGCGGGCACGGTCGCGGCGATGGCGCTGCAGCGCGCCGGGCACGAGCCGGTCGTCTACGAGGCGCATCCCAGCGGGGGAGCGGACGCGGGCGCGTTCCTCGTCGTCATGCACAACGGCATGAACGCGTTGCGCGCGATCGACGCCGACACCCCGGTGATCGAGGCGTCCTTCCCCTCGACCGGCATGGAACTCGTCGGCCCGGACGGAACCACGCTCGGCGCGCACGAGTTCGACCGCGAACTCGACGGCCCGCGCACCCTCACCCGCGCCGCGCTTTACCGTGCGCTGCAACAGGAAGCGGAACGCCGCGGCGTCGAAATCGTCCACGGCAAGCGCTTGGTTTCCGCGACCGACGGCGTCACCGCGACATTTCAGGACGGCACCACCGCGTCCGGCGATGTGCTCGTCGGCGCGGACGGCCTGCATTCCGTCGTCCGCACGCTCATCGACCCGCAGGCCGAGCCGCCGCGCTTCACCGGCCTCACCGTGGTCTACGGCTACACCCGCGCTGAAGGACTTCCTGCCGCGCAGGGCAGCTACCGGATGTTCCGCGGCAGCCGCGCCGCGTTCGGCTACACCACCGACCCGGACGGCGCGACGTTCTGGTTCGCCCGCGTCCCCGACTCCGAACGCTCGCGCGCCGAGATCGCCGCCGTCACCCCGGAAGGCTGGCGTGAGTTCACCCACGCCGCGTTCGCGGACGACCCGCTGCCGTGCGCCGCGATCGTGGCCGCGACCGGCGACGACGTGCACGGCGGCCATTCCTACGACCTGCCGACTACCCGCGTGTGGTCGACGCCGTCGATGGTGCTGGCCGGCGACGCCGCGCACGCAGCGTCGCCCGCGGCGGGACAGGGCGCGTCGATGGCGCTGGAAGACGCGGTGGTGCTCGGCCAGTGCCTGCGCGATCTGCCGGACGCGCCCGCGGCGTTCGCGGCCTACGACCGGCTGCGCCGCGCCCGGGTCGAGAAGCTCGTGGCGGCCAGCGCGGGCCAGGACGTCGGCGAGGAACGAGGCTGGGCATATCGGCATCATCTGGACTGGACCGCGCGAATCACAGCGTGAGCGGCCCGCCGACGATACGATCCGCGCATGACTCAAGCCGCGCCACCGCAGCAGTTCCCGATCCTGCTGTCGACCATGAACGATCTGCCCGGGTACCGCGTCGTCCGCGTGTTCGGCGAGGTCTTCGGGCTCACCGTCCGCAGCCGCAACATGTTCTCCAACATCGGTTCCGGGTTCAAGGCGATGGGAGGCGGCGAGCTCAAGGGCCTCACCAAGCTGCTGTCCGACTCGCGCCACGAAGCTCTTTTCCGGCTGTGCCAGGAGGCCATGCAGCACGGGGCCAACGCCGTGCTCGCGCTGCGCTTCGACTGCAACGAGATCGCCGGCACGGCCAGTGAGATCGCCGCCTACGGCACTGCGGTGTACGTGGTCCCGGACGGCACTCAGCAGCAACAGCCGCCGCAGCAACAGCAGCAGGCCGCCCCGCAGCAGCAGTACGCGCAGGCGCCGCAGCAGCAGTACCAGGCTCAGCCGCCGCAGGCCTGACTCCAGGAGCCCGGGCGACAGACGGAAAACGGGCCCGCGCCGGCGATCGGCGCGGGCCCGTTTTCGCGGGGCCGGGTCACTTCCGGTACAGCGCCTCGATGTCGGAGGCGTAGTTCTTGTTCACCACGTTCCGCTTCAGCTTCAGGCTCGGCGTGATCTCGCCGCCGACTTCGGTGAAGTCGTTCGCCAGCACGGTGAACTTCTTGATCGACTCCGCGTGCGACACCTGCTTGTTCGCCTCGTCGACCGCCGCCTGGATATCCGCGCGCAGGTCCGCGTCCTCGGCCAGTTCCGACACCGTCGCCGCTTCCGGCTTGCCGTGCTGGGACTTCCAGGCCGGGAAGTACTCCTCGTCGATCGTCACCAGCGCGGCGATGAACGGCCGCTGGTCGCCGACCACCATCACCTGGCTCACCAGCGGCGAGGCCTTGATGGTGTCCTCGAGACCGGACGGGGCGACGTTCTTGCCGCCCGCCGTCACGATGATCTCCTTCTTGCGGCCGGTGATCTTGAGGAAGCCTTCCGCGTCCAGCTCGCCGAGGTCGCCGGTGTGGAACCAGCCGTCGGTGAGGGCTTCCGCGCTCGCCTCCGGGTTGTTGTAGTACCGGCCGAACACGACGTCGCCCTTGAGCAGGACCTCGCCGTCCTCCGCGATGCGCACCGAGGTGCCCGCGACCGGACGCCCGACGGTGCCGACGCGGAACGCCGCGCTGGTGTTCACGTTCGCCGCGGCCGACGTTTCGGTGAGGCCGTAGCCCTCGAACACCGGCACGCCGATGCCGCGGAAGAAGTGCGCCAGCCGCGCGCCCAGCGGGGCCCCGCCGGACACCGCGGCGATGCAGCGGCCGCCCAACGCGGCGCGGAGCTTGCCGTACACCAGCTTGTCGAACACCAGGTGCTTCGCGCGCAGACCCAGTCCGGCGCCGCCCTTTTCCTGCGCCTCGCTGTACGCGACCGCGGTGGCCTCGGCGGCGTCGAAGATCTTGCCCTTGCCGTCGGCGTGCGCCTTCTGCTTGGCGGTGTTGTAGACCTTCTCGAACACGCGCGGCACGGCGACCACGAACGTCGGCCGGAACGTGCCGAGGTCCGGGACCAGGTTCTTCACGTCCGGCGTGTGGCCCAGGGTGACCCGGGCGGTGAGCGCGGTGATGGCGATCGCGCGGGCCAGGATGTGCGCCAGCGGCAGGAAGCACAGCAGCGAGTTGCCCTGCTCCATCAGCTCCGGGAAGGCCTCGATGTCCGCGCGGATCTCGGCGAGCAGGTTCCGGTGGGTCAGCTCGACGCCCTTGGGCCGCCCGGTGGTGCCCGAGGTGTAGACGATGGTGGCCGTCTCGTTCGCGGTCACGCCGCGGCGGCGGGTGTGCAGGTCCTCGTCGGAGACCCCGGCGCCCAGCGCGGTCAGCTCGTCGACCGCGGGGGAGCCGCCCTCGATCTGCCAGATGTTCTCGAGCGCGCTGAGCCGCCCGCTGATCTCGTCGACCGCCTTGCGGTGCGCGCCGGTCTCCACGACGACGGCCTTGGCCGCCGAGTCGGAAAGGATCCAGTACACCTGTTCGGGCGACGAGGTCTCGTAGATCGGCACCGTGACCGCGCCCGCGGCCCAGATCGCGAAGTCGACCAGAGTCCACTCGTAGCGGGTCTTGGACATCAGCGCGACGCGGTCGCCGTGCCCGACGCCCGCCGCGATCAGGCCCTTGGCCACGGCCGCGACCTGGTCTGCGAAGTCCTTCGCGGTGACGTCCAGCCAGGTGCCCTCGACCTGCCTCCGGAAGCTGACCACGTCGGAGAACCGCTCCGCGTTCGCCCAGACGACATCGGCCAGGTTCTCGTCGTCGGTCACCGGTTTCCCGGCGGGGGCGCTGTATTCGCGCACGTGGACCTCCGTGTTCGACGCGTGCGGTTACCCGCCAGTCAACTTAGCGTGCCGTAGACCTTAAGACCATGCTGGCACGGGGCGCGCGGCGAGGTCGTGACATCGTGTCCGGGTGCACGAACCGCCAGCTCTCGATCTTGTCGACGAGACCTTCCTCGTCGTGCCCCCGTCGACCGTCGCGGCCGCCTTCGCCGACCCCCGTTCGTGGCGGCGCTACTGGCCCGACCTGGAGTTGCAGGTCTACACCGACCGGGGGGACAAGGGCCTGCGCTGGACCGTCACGGGCGCCTTGATCGGTACCATGGAGGTCTGGCTGGAACCTGTTCTCGACGGCACGGTGCTGCACTACTTCCTGCGGGCCACGCCTGCCGGTCCCGGCGGCGTCCCGCGCGAGCTGAGCCCGCGCGAACTGCGCCGCGAATTCGACCGGCGGGCGCGCGCGGCGAAGGACGTGGCGCTGGGGTTGAAGGAGATCCTCGAGGACGGGCGCGAGCCGGGGATCCCGCCCCGGCCCGTCGAGTAGGAGGCTCTTGTGCGGGTTCACGTCGTTTCGGACGTGCACGGCAACGCCGACGCGCTGAAGCGGGCGGGGGACGGGGCGGACGCGCTGGTCGTGCTGGGCGACCTGCTCGACTTCGTCGACTACCACGACCACGACAAAGGCATCATGGGCGTGCTGTTCGGCGCGGAGAAGGTCGGCGAGTTCGCCCGCCTGCGCCGCGAAGGCACCCGGGACGAGACGGTCGCCTATTCGCGCACGCTGTGGGCCACCCTGGACGACCCGGCCGCCGCGGTCGACGAAGCGGTCCGCGAGCAGTACTCCACGTTGTTCGCGTCGATGACGGCGCCGACGTACGCGATCCCCGGCAATGTCGACGCGCCTTCGGCGTGGCCGGAGTTCGCCGGCGAGGGCGTCCACCTGGTCGACGGCGAGGTCGTCACCATCGGCGGGCTGCGGTTCGGCTTCGCGGGCGGCGCGGTGCTGCCCGACGGCGTGCTCCCGCGTCCGCGCAAGGGCGCGGCGTGGCGGCCGTACCTGCGGGCGCGCGAGGAGTTCGACGCGGCGGTTTCGCTGCTGGACGAGGTCGACGTGCTGTGCACGCACATCCCTCCCGCGGTGCCCGAACTGACCTACGACGTGGTCGCGCGCCGCGCCGAACTCGGTTCGAAGGCGCTGCTGGACCTGATCCGGCGGCAGCGTCCGCGCTGGTCGGTGTTCGGGCACGTGCACCAGCCGCTGGCCGTGCGGCGCCGGGTCGGGCACACCGAGTGCCGTAACGTGGGTCACTTCAAGGAGACCGGGCAGCCCTACGTGCTGCGCTGGTGACCGTGCGGTCCGGCTACGCTTCGTCCCATGGCCGAGCAGTCCACGCAGTCCATCGAGGTCGACGCCGAGCCCGCGCGGGTCATGTCGGTGATCTCCGATTTCCCCGCGTACCCGGAGTGGGCCAAGGCGGTCCGCGAGACCGAGGTGCTCGCGACCGACGACGCGGGCCGGGCGAAACAGGTGAAGCTCACCCTCGACGCCGGGCCGATCAAGGACGTGTACACGCTCGAATACGACTGGGACGATTCCGGTCTCGGCGTCAGCTGGCACCTGGTCAAGGGCCAGATGCAGAAGGCGCAGAACGGCCGGTACGCGCTCGAGCCGCTCGGCGGCGGGCGCACCCGCGTCACCTACACGCTGTCGGTCGAGCTGGCGCTGCCGATGATCGGGCTGCTGCGGCGCAAGGCGGAGAAGATGGTCATGGACACCGCGCTCAAGGAGCTCAAGCGCAGGGCTGAGGGCTAGATGCGCATCCTGCTGTTCACCGGCAAGGGGGGTGTCGGGAAAACGACGCTCGCCGCGGCTACCGCTGCCGCGCTCGCCGGCCGCGGCAGGAAGACGCTGGTCGTGTCCACCGACCCGGCGCATTCGCTCGGCGACGCGTTCGGCACGCCGCTCGGCGCCGAACCCTCCGAAGTGGACCTCCGCCGCGACGGCACCCCGGCCGGTCTCTGGGCGGCGCAGGTCGACTCGCGCGCGTTGGCCGACCGCACCTGGCACGAACTGCGCGGCGAACTGCGGAAAGTGCTGGCCGGAGCCGGTCTGGACGTGCTGGACGCGGAAGAGCTGACCGTGCTGCCCGGCGTCGACGAACTGCTCGCGCTGAGCGAGGTGCGGCGGCTGGCTTCGCAGGGGCCGTGGGACACCGTGGTGGTCGACTGCGGTCCGACCGCTGAGACGCTGCGTTTGCTTTCGCTGCCGGAAGCCGTATCGGGTTACTTGGGCCGGGTGTTCGGCAACCGGCGCGTCGCGGCTTCGGTGCGTCGGCTCGGCGCGCATCTCGACACGCTGCGCGAACTGCTCACCGACCCGCGCGTGACCACAGTGCGGCTGGTGCTGACGCCGGAACGAGTGGTGGTCGCCGAGGCGCGGCGCACGCTGACGTCGCTGGCGCTGCGCGGCATCGCGGTCGACGGCCTGATCGCCAACCGGCTCATGCCCGCGCCCGGATTCTGGCGCGGATCGGCGGCGAAATGGCTGCGCACCCGGCGGGACCAGCAGGACGCGGTGCTCGCGGAACTGGCCGAGGCCGGATTCGGCCCCGGCGAGCTGGCCCGCGTCGAGCACCGGGCGAGCGAACCGGTGGGCGCCGAGGCGCTCGCCGAACTGGCCCGCGAGCTGTACGGCACCCGGGATCCGTTGTCCGGCAACGGGAAACCGGTCACGCCGCTGTTGTCGGTGGCCGCCGACGGGGACGGTTTCCGGCTGCGGGTCGCGCTCCCGCTGGACCGGGATTCGGCGGTCGACCTGGCTCGTGTCGACGACGACCTGGCGATCACCGTGGACGGGTTCCGCCGCCTGGTCGCCCTGCCCGAGACGCTGCGCCCGTGCCGGATCACCGGCGCGGAATCCGACGCCGACGGCCTGGTGGTCAGCCTGGCCGGGAACCGGGGGGCCGGATGAGCGAAGAACACGGCGACGACCACGCGGCGGGGTCTTTTTCGGACGGCCTGAAGCTGGCCGAGGAGATCCGGCTGCTGGTCGAGATGGTGATCGAACGGGCCGCGCCGTGGCTGGAAGGCGTCATGGCCGCCGGGCACGGCTCGCCGGAGGAACCGGGCGCGCCGGGCGGGTCCGGTGTGGAGGACAGCACTTCGGGATGCGGGTGGTGCCCGCTGTGTGCGATCGTCGCCGTCGTGCGCGGCGAGCGGCCGGAGTTCGTGGCGAGGGTCCTCGAACAGGCCGCCCAGCTCGTCGCGCTGCTGCGGGCGGTGCTCGCGGACCGGTGGGAGCCGGAGGAGGGCGTGCACATGCCCGGGTTCCGGCCTGTCGCGCATCCGCCCGCGACCGCGGCGTCCTCTTCGGAGGCGGCGTCGCGGGTCCAGCACATCGCCGTCCGCAAGCGCGCGGACTGGCAGCCGGAGCGGGAGAACTGATTGCTGACCGTAGGGGTGGACGTCGGCGGCACCAGCGTGCGCGCCGGCGTCGTGGACGAGCGCGGCTCGCTGCTCGACACGGCGCGCGTCGGGACGCCGAGCGAGGAGAGCGCGCTCGAAGACGCCATCGCCGGGGTCGTCGAAGACCTGCGCAACCGGCACGACGTCGCCGCGGTCGGCCTGGCCGTGGCCGGTTTCGTGACCCGCGACCGGCGCTCGGTGATGTTCGCGCCGCATCTCGCGTGGCGCAACGCCCCGGTGGCGGACCGGATCGCGAAGCGCGTCGGCCTCTCGGTGACGCTGGAGCACGACGTCAATTCGGCGGTCGTCGCCGAACACCGCTTCGGCGCCGCCCGCGGTGCGGGGGTGGCCGCGTTGGTCGCGCTGGGCACCGGAATCGGCGCGGGTTTGCTGCTGGACGGCGAGATCTACCGGGGCGCCCACGGGGTCGCGCCGGAACTCGGCCACCTCACGGTGGTGCGCAACGGCCGCGCGTGCCCGTGCGGCAAGTACGGCTGCTGGGAGCGCTATTGCAGCGGCACCGCGCTGGCCGCGACCGCCGTCGAACTGCTCGCCCGGTACCCCGGCCGGTCCACTGTGCTGTCCCGGGAAATCGCCGGCGACCCCGGTTCGGTGACCGGCCGCCGAGTCGCCCGCGCGGCCCGCGACGGCGACCCGATCGCCTTGCGCGCCATGGCGGAACTGGCGAAATGGCTGGGCGAGGGACTGGCCCTGGTGGCGGACGTCTTCGACCCGGAGATCATCGTGATCGGCGGGGGAGTGTCGGAGTCTGCGCCGCTGTTCCTGGACGAGGCCCGGGAGCACTACTCCGGAGCGATCACGGGCGCACGGCACCGTCCGCTGGCCCGGATCCGGACCGCGCACCTGGGCGACGACACGGCGATCGTCGGGGCGGCGGCGTTGGCGATGGACACGTTGTGAGTGCGTACGCCGGTTAGAACCGGCCTAGGCGCGCACGAGGTTCCGCAGGGCGAGGGGTCTCGTGCGGTTCTCACCGGGATTAACACGCACGACGTTCTGTGGAAGGCTGGGCCGGGTGACGCCGATGACCGCCAACCGCTTCGTGCGGTGCTCCTGCGGCAGGCAGCACTGGGGCGCGTTCGGCGCGGCCGGCTTGTTGTTGTGCGATCCCAGCCGCGGGGTGCTGTTGCAGCAGCGCGCATCGTGGGTGCACAACGGCGGCACGTGGGCCCTGCCCGGCGGCGCGCTCGAAGTCGGCGAGACCGTGCACGAGGCCGCTGCCCGGGAAGCGTGGGAAGAGGCCGCCATCCCCGCGTCCGCGTTCCGCGCGATGTCTGCGTCCGTGCTGGACCACGGCGAATGGCAGTACACGACGGTCCTCGGCCTGGCCGACAGCGCGCTGCAAGCCCAGGTCGCGAACGAGGAAAGCGCCGAGATGCGCTGGGTCCCTCCGGACGAGGTGGCTGCCCTGGACCTCCACCGAGATTTCGCCGCCGCCTGGCCGGTGCTGCGCGAGCAGCTGGGCCGCGAACTGGTCCTGGTCGTCGACGCGGCGAACGTGATGGGCTCCCGCCCCGACGGCTGGTGGCGCGACCGCCACGCCGCCGCGGAACGACTGCGCGACCAGCTGACCGGTCCGGCCGAACAAGGTCTGCGCGACGCCGTGACCGGAATCGGCGCTGGCCCGGCGTGGTCCTGGTGGCCCCGGGTGGTGCTGGTGGTGGAGGGCAAGGCCAGGGGAGTCGAGCCGATCCCCGGAGTCGAGGTCGTCGCGGCGGAGACGGACGGCGATTCGAAGATCGTCGAGGTGACCGCCGCCGCCCGCCAACGCCCGGACGACCACGTCGTGGTGGTGACGGCCGACCGCGAACTGCGCGGCCGGGTCGGCGATCTCGGCGCGTTGGTGCTCGGACCGGGGACGCTGCTGCGGGAACTGGGCGGCTGAGCGGGGCTCGCTTGGCCGCGGCTGTTGTTTGGTGTGGCTTCGGGGATCACCTCCGTGGTGGTGGTTGGTCGAGAGCGGCGTGGCCGGGCTGGGAATCTTGTTGCTGGCGTTGAGTGGGTGTCGCGTGGGTGCAGTTGCTGTGCGGTGGGGCGGTGGGGGTTGCCTCTGTGGTGGTGAGTGGCGTGGCCGGGCTGGGAGTCTTGTTGCTGGGGCTGAGCGGGTGTCGCGTGGAGGCAGTTGCTGTCCGGTGAGGCTGCGGGCATTGCCTCCGTGGTGGTGCGTGGCGTGGTCGGGCCGGGAGTCTTGTTGCTGGCGTTGAGCGGATGTCGTGTGGATGCGGCTGCTGTGCGGTGGGGCGGCGGGGCTTGCCTCCGCGGTGGTGAGTGGCGTGGCCGGTCGGGAATCCCGAGGCGGAAGCGGCGGTTGAGCGAACGCCACACGCCCTCGTCCATAGCCCGGCAATGCTCCGCGTGATCACGCCCGTCGCAGCCGATCGTGAATCGCGCGGCAAAGCGCCCTCGCGAGGCATCGAGCAGCTAGCCAAGAGCGGCTGCCTTCCGGCTCGTGTCGTGGTGGCAGCGACAAATCGCGAGCAGCCAAGTCAGCCATCCGCCCCGCCAGCGCTAGCCGTCACACGGTCTTCACCGAGCCCGCGTCCACCAGGTGGTCCGTTCCGGTGATGCTCGCAGCCAGCGGCGACGCCAGGTACGCGATCAACGTAGCCACCTCACCCGGTTCGATCAGCCGTCCGGTCAGCATCCCGGCACCGGCGGGCAGCGCGGCCAGCAGATCCTCCTGCGCCAACCCCATCGACGAAGCCAGCTCGGCACCGTAGCTGTCCGGGCCTTCCCACAGCGCGGTGCGCACCGGCCCAGGCGAGACCGTGTTGACTCGTACGCCCTGGGGGCCGAAATCTTCCGCCAATGCCTTCCCGAAAGCGGTCAGCGCGGCTTTCGCGGTGGTGTAAGCGATCGGGCCCGAATGCGGAATCCGCGCGCCGTTCGAGGACACCGTGACGATCGCGCCCCGGCGTTCGATCAGGTGGGGCAGTGCGGCACGGGAAGCCCGGACCGCGGCGAGGAAATTCAGTTCCAGCAGGTCCGTCCACTGCTGGTCCGCGATCGACAGGAAACCACCGGCCTGTCCGCTGGCGCTGTCGCCGCCGCCGACGTTGTTCACCAGGACGTCCAATCCGCCGAGTTCCGCGACGGCTTGGTCGATCAACCGTCCGGGACCGTCGGGTGTGGAGAGGTCCACCGAGATCGGCACCGCGCCGGTTTCCTTGAGTTCCGGCGTGATCGTCCGGGCCGCGGCCACCACGCGCATTCCTTCACCGAGCAGCGCGGAAACCGTGGCCAGGCCGATTCCCCGGCTCGCTCCGGTGACTACTGCGGTCTTGTCGGTCAGCTGCAGGTCCATCGCAAAACCCCCAAAAAGTCGTGTCAAAGGCGATGCAGCTAAGCTAGCAGTTGCAACATCAGTGTCGCAACTATGAACCGAATGGCAACCATGGCGTAAACTGGCCAGCATGGAGAAACGGGCCCTGCGCGCGGACTCGGAACGGACGGCCCAGGCGATCCTCGAGGCGGCCGAACGGGTGCTCAGCGACAACCCGGCGGCGACCATGGAGCAGATCGCCGAGGCCGCGGGCGTCTCGCGGACCACGGTGCACCGCCGGTTCGCCAGCCGGGAGGCGCTGGTCGACGCGATGACCTTGTGGGCGACGCAGCAGTTCCACAACGCGCTCGCCAGCGTCCGGCCCGACGTCACGCCGCCGTTGGTCGCGCTTTACCAGGTCACCGCGAAGGTGCTGAGCGTCAAGCTCCGGTGGGGCTTCGCGATGAACGCGCACCCGGCCGAGGAAGGCGTCCTGACCCCGGACGTGCTCGCCCAATGCGACGTCTTCTTCCGGCGGCTGGAGGAAAGCGGCGCGTTGCGGCCCGGCGTCGACCTGGTCTGGGCGCGTCGCGTCTACTGCGCGCTCATCCACGAAGCAGCGCAGGACCAAGACTCCGCCGACCCGGACGCGCTGGCCACCCGCGTCGTCGACACCGTGCTCGGCGGGTTCGGCAAACCCGGCGTCACGATCAGCTAGGGGAGCCCGTCCCCGGCGAGCTCGGCGACGATCTTCGCGATCCGCCGCTCCCGGGTCTCGGCGCGCTTGGCCGAGGTGACCGCGTCAGTCCGTTCCCGTTGGGCGGTAAAGGAAAGCTTGTCGAACGCCGCCCGCGCACCGGGCCGTGCCGCCAGCGCCGAAGCCAGCTCGTCCGGCAGCTCGACGGTCCGCTCGGCGAGGTCGGCTTCGAGCGTGACCTCGACCGTCTCCCCGGCGGCGACCCCGGCCGCCTCCCGGTTCGCCGCGCTGAGCGGCAGCATGAAGTCGCCGGAATAGACCGCGACCGTGCTGCGGTAGGTGTGCGGGCCGATCGTCACCCGCACTTTCGGCCGCCGTCCCTGGCCGAGCGCCTCGACAACGTCGGCCGGGACTCGGAAACCGGTGGCGGTCTTGCCGTTGAGCTCGACAAGCGTGCTGAACGTATGCGACATCGCTGCCTCCCGGGGCACAGCTAAACGTGCGGGACGCCCTCGCGCATCTCGGTGACCAGCGCGGCGACCACGGCCTTCAAGGATCCGTTGTACTGCTTGGCGACCGCCCGCTGCCGCTGATAACTCGCGCCGACTCGGAGAATGTTCTCGACATCGCGCAGTTCGCGGACGCAGTCCAGCCGCTTGGCGACCGGTTCCAGCCGGTCCAGCAGTTCGGCGAGGTCTTCGGTGACGAGCCGTTCGCGGCCGGCGGCGTCGAGGATGACGATCGCGTCGAGGCCGTAGCGGGCGGCGCGCCACTTGTTCTCCTGCACGTGCCACGGCGGCAGCACCGGCAGCGTCTCGCCCTTGTCGAGCCGGTCGCTGAAATCGTCCACCAAGCACTGGGTGAGCGCCGAGATCGCGCCGACCTCCTGCAGCGTCGGCAGGCCGTCGCACACGCGCATCTCGATGGTGCCGAAATGCGGGGCCGGGCGGATGTCCCAGCGGATCTCGGAAAAATGGTCGATCACGCCGGTGGTGAACATGTCCTCGACGTAGCCTTCCAGCTCCGCCCATTCGCGGAACTGGAACGGCAGCCCGGCGGTCGGCAGCTGCTGGAACATCAGCGCCCGGTTCGAGGCGTACCCGGTGTCCTCGCCGGACCAGTACGGCGACGACGCGGACAGCGCCTGCAGATGGGGCGCATAGCGCAGCAGCCCGTCGAGCACCGGCAGCACCTTGTCCCGGTGGTCGAGCCCGACGTGGACGTGCACGCCGTAGATCAGCATCTGCCTGCCCCACCACTGGGTGCGGTCGATCAGCTTGGCGTAGCGCTCCTTGTCGGTCACCTTCTGGCGGTACCACGAGGAAAACGGGTGCGAGCCCGCGGAGAACAGCTCGACGCCCAGCGGGTCGGCGACGCGGTGCACCTCGTCGAGCGCCTCGGCGAGGTCGTGTTTCACCTCGCCGACCGTGTGGCAGACGCCGCTGACCACCTCGATGGTGTTGAGCAGCAGTTCCTGTTTGATCCGGGGATGCTCGGGCGCGCCGTCCGGGCGGACCGCGGCGAGCAGTTCCTCCGCGACCGACCGCAGTTCGCCGCTGCGCCGGTCCACCAGCGCGAGTTCCCATTCCGCGCCGACGGTGGAACGCCGGGACGCCCGGAAGTCGATCCGCATGCCCGTCCGGTCAGACCTGGGCGCCGTTGCTGGGGTCCGCGCCGGGCGGCGGGCCCTGGCGCACGCGCAGCAGGAGCAGCGCGATGCCGGTGGCGAGCGAGAGGATGCCGAGCGGGGTGGCGAGCGCCGGGCCGACCCCGATCAGGCTCGGCACGATCAGCAGCAGGAGTCCGACGACGAAGAACAGCAGCACGATGAACGCGCCCTTGCGCCAGCGCGGCAGCGGCGGCGGCTCCGGGGGCACGTAGTGCTCGTCGTCCTCGGCCGGGTCGCCGGAGAACATCGTGGTGTCCCAGTCGGTGCCGCCGGTGCGCCAGCCTTCCGAGGACGACACGGGGGGAGCGGCGGGCGGGTCCGCGGCGGGCTTCGGCTTGGTCTTGCCCGCTTCGGGTTCGGCTCCGGAGGACGCCTCGGGCTCGGCGGCCTTGGGACCGGCGCCGGAGAACGGGTCCTCGTCCAGGAACACGCCCACGCCCTCGGCCCGGAGGTCGGCCACGATCTCGGCGAACGTGGCGTCGACGTCCTCGGGCCCGTCCGCGCCTTTCCCCCGGTTCATCCGGCACCCACCTGTCCCGCCCGCAGCTGCCGGGCGAAGTCGACACTGCGGCTGAAGATCAGTTCCGCGTCGTGGTCCTGCGTCGCGACGTGGAAGCTGTTCTCCAGCACCACCTCGGTCACGTCCGTGCTCGAGATGCCGTCCAGAACGATCTGCGAGTTCTCGGGTTCGACGACGTGGTCGACTCGCGAGTGCAGCAGCAGCACCGGCTGCGTGACCTTCGGCAGGTCGGCGCGCACGATCTTCCACAGCCGGGCGAGGCTCGCCGCGGCCCGCACCGGGGTGCGCGGGTAGGCCAGTTCGACCTCGCCGGGCTTCGCGATGTCGTTGCCGATCGCGCGGATCGACGGGACCACCCTCGACAGCAGCGGCAGCACCTTGGCGTCCAGGCTCAGCCGGGTGACCGACGGGTTGACCAGCACGAGGCCGGAGATGTCCGCGCCGAACTCCTCGGCCAGGCGGAGGCTGAGCGTCCCGCCCATCGACATCCCGCCGACGAACACCTGGTCGCATTCCGCGCGCAGGGCCAGCAGCGCCTCGCGGACGGTGGCGTACCAGTCCTGCCAGGTCGTGCGGTTGAGGTCGCGCCAGTGCGTGCCGTGTCCGGGCAGCAGCGGGCAGCGCACCGCGAAGCCTTCGGCGGCCAGGTGCCCGCCCCAGGCGCGCATGCCGTCGGGCGTCGCGGTGAATCCGTGGCAGAGCAGGAAGCCGGCCCCGGAGGAACCCGGGTGGGAGAACGGTTCCGCGCCGGCGAGCACGCCCATCACGAACGCCCTTCCGAATCGAAGCGGTGGAGTCTCTCCATGCTCTCACGCCGAAGCCGGGTTGTGTGGCCTAGTCGCGGAAGCGAGGATCCGTCCGGTTCCGCTGTGAGATCGGTCGCTGCCCCCGGGTGACCGCCCGCTCTCGCGTTGTGCGGGCCGGTGCTTGTTCCGTACGCTGACCTGCCGGGGCCCGCGCGGGCAGGAAAGGACTGGAACCCGGTGCTGTACTGGCTGATGAAGTGGGTGTTCATCGGGCCGCTGCTGAAGACGCTGTGGCCCACGAAAGTCGTCGGCGCCGAAAACATCCCCGAGACGGGTGGCGCCATCCTTGCCGGCAACCACCTCGCGGTCGCGGATTCGTTCTTCATGCCGCTGCGGGTCAAGCGCAAGGTCACCTTCCCGGCGAAGTCGGAGTACTTCACCGAGCCCGGGTTCAAGGGCCTGCTCAAGAAGTGGTTCTTCACCGGCGTCGGCCAGTTCCCCATCGACCGCTCCGGCGGCAACGCCGCGCAGGCCGCGCTCGACACCGCGATCCGGCTGGTCAAGGACGGGCACCTGCTCGGCATCTACCCCGAGGGCACCCGCTCCCCGGACGGACGGCTGTACAAGGGCAAGACCGGCGTCGCCCGGATCGCGCTCGAATCGCGCGGCGTGGTGGTCCCGGTGGCGATGGTCGGCACGGACAAGGTCAACCCGATCGGTTCCAAGATGTGGTGGCCGCGGCGCCTTGAGGTGCGTTTCGGCAAGCCGCTCGACTTCTCCCGCTACGAGGGCTTGGCCGGCGACCGGTTCATCGAACGGTCCATCACCGACGAGATCATGTACGCGCTGATGGAGCTGTCCGGCCAGGAGTACGTGGACATTTACGCGGCCAAGGCCAAGGAACTGCTCGCCGCCGAGGCGGCCGGGGTGAAGCCCGCGGTGCCGGCCCAGCCGAGGGCGCTGGACGCCGATCGGGTGCCGGAGACGAAGGCCGGGTAGCGCCCCACTAGAGTTCCCCGGTGCGTTTTTTCTACGACACCGAGTTTATTGAGGACGGCGTGACGATTGACCTGGTGTCGATCGGTGTCGTTGACGAGCGCGGACGCGAGTTCTACGCCGTGTCCACTGATTTCGACCCCGGGCGGGCCGGGGCTTGGGTGCGGGAGAATGTGCTGCCCAAGCTGCCCTCGCCTGCGGATCCGGCTTGGCGGAGCCGGGAGCGGATCCGGGCGGATCTGCTGGAGTTCTTCGGGAAGCCGCCTGGGGGGATCGAGCTGTGGGCCTGGTTCGCGGCTTATGACCATGTGGCGTTGGCGCAGCTGTGGGGGCCGATGCCTGCGTTGCCTCGGCAGTTGCCCCGGTTCACCCGGGATTTGAGGCAGCGGTGGGAGGACGCGGGGAAGCCTAAGTTGCCTGCTGCGCCTGGGGATCAGCACGATGCGTTGGCTGATGCTCGGCATAATTTGCAGCGGTGGGGGGTTATTGAGGAGGCGTTTCGTCGGGGGCGGTGAGGGTCGGCTCGTCGCCTGGCGGCGACATCGCTTGGGGTTGCGTGGGGCACCCCGAAGGTTGATTGTGCTGACGGTTCGGGGGTGCTTGTCAAGGCGGGAAAGATGCCTTGACAAGCACCCCCGAACCGCAGGGGAGCTTCGTATCGGGGTT